>NZ_AP014509.1:1500000-1800000 GCF_000828655.1 Thermotoga caldifontis AZM44c09 | reverse complement strand
GCGAAGATGGACTACTCGGCCGTACCGAGTGTTATATTCACCGAACCCGAGGTCGCGAGCGTCGGGATTAAGGAGAAAGACGTGGACCCATCGACCGTGAAAATCTTCTCCTTCCCATTGATGGCCAACGGTCGTGCCAGAACCATGCTCGAGAAAGATGGTTTCGCAAAGTTCATCGCCGACTCGAAAACTGGAAGGATTCTCGGCGCGACGATCGTGGGCCCTTACGCCACAGAACTCATAATGGAGGCTGCAATCGCTGTCAGAAACGGTTTAACGGCTGAACAACTCGAGAAAACCATTCACCCGCACCCCACGCTGAGTGAAACGCTGCTCGGGGCGATAGAGGGTATCGTTGACAGGCCCATCCATCTGTGAATGGGGTGAGACGTTGAGGCGCATCGTGGAACATCCCATCCTGAAGGCGAAAACTGCGCGCACAGTTAAGTTCTACTTTGAAGATAAAGAGCTGGAAGCTCTGGAAGGCGAAACCATCGCGGCGGCGTTGATCGCCAATGGGATCGATGTCTTCGGTGAGAGTGAGCATGGAAGGCCAAGAGGCTTTTTCTGCGCCATAGGCAAATGTTCGTCCTGCCTGATGGTGGTCGACGGTGAACCGAACGTGAGAGTGTGCATCACGCTCGTGAAGGAAGGCATGCGGGTTCAGAGGCAGTTGGGACGGAGTGATGTGGTATGATGAAAACGCAACTGCTCGTCGTCGGTGGGGGTCCTGCCGGGCTCTGTGGCGCCATAGAAGCTTCCAGATACGGTGTTGAAACACTCATTGTGGACGAAGGGGTGGAACTCGGAGGCCAGCTCGTTAAACAGACGCACAAGTTCTTCGGTCACGAAGGTTTTTTTGCTTCCGTGAGAGGATTCGAGATCGCAAGAAGGTTGAAGAATCAGTTGAACCATCACGTCAAGGTGATGCTACAGACCACCGTCGTGGGCATCTACGAAGACGTTGTCGTACTGTACAACAGAGAGAAAGATCGCACCTTCGAGGTGCAGGCTGATTACATCCTCCTTGCGACGGGAGCATCCGAAAGGTTCATACAGTTCGAGAACAACCATCTACCCGGTGTCTACGGTGCAGGTGCAGTTCAAACGCTCATGAACCAGTTCATGGTGCTTCCCGGCAAACGGTTCCTCATGGTCGGTTCTGGAAACATAGGACTGATAGTTTCCTACCAGCTTCTCCAGGCCGGGGCAGAGGTGGCCGCGATCGTTGAAATAGCGGATAGAGTGGGTGGTTACGATGTACATCTGCGCAAAATCAAAAGGTTCGGCGTCCCGGTGCTGCTGAGACACACGATCAAGAAAGCACTTGGAGAGGAGAAGGTCACGGGCGCCGTGGTCGTGCAGGTGGACGAAAAATTCCGTCCGATCGGAGGAACAGAGAGAGAGTTTGCGGTGGACGTCATATGCATCGCGGCGGGTTTGACCCCTTCTGTAGAACTTGCAGCCATGGCGAACGTGAAGATCGAATACGTTCCGGAACTCGGCGGGTTTGTGCCTTACAGGGATCAAAACATGAGAACCAACGTCGAAAACATCTTCATCGCAGGCGATCTTGCGGGCATAGAGGAAGCCACGACGGCGATGATCGAGGGACGCATCGCCGGCCTGACGGTAGCGCAATCCATCGTTGGAACGGATCTCTCCAGAGAAATAGAAGCCCTGCAGAACGAGCTCGTCGAGTTCAGATCCGGCCCGTTCTCCGAAAAAGTGCGCAAAGGCCTTTCGAGGTTTTTCCCGCAGAGAACGGTTGAATTTTCTCGTCAGCCACAGACTGACAAAGGCCCCGTGGGCAAGCTCAGACCCATCATTGAGTGTTATGAAAACATCCCGTGCAATCCTTGTCAGACCTCCTGCCCGGCGGGCGCGATCGAGGTGCCGGGGAACATAAACAGTCTCCCGAGGATAGATTATGAAAAGTGCACCGGTTGTGGTATCTGTGTTTCTAAATGCCCGGGTCTTGCGATCTTCATGGTTCAGGAAAACGTCGAACCTGGTTTCGACCTGGTGGTCATCCCGTACGAAATGGTTCCCCTGCCAGAGAAGGATGAACGGGTCATCGCGTTGGACAGAGAAGGAAAAGAAGTCTGTGAAGCACAGGTTGTGAAGGTCCTTCGTTTCCCTGACATGACGAATTTGATCTACCTGAAGGTACCCGCAGGTTACTCTGAACGTGTGAGAAACTTTCGAACGTTGAAGCGTGGAAACGTCCTGGTGTGCAGGTGTGAGGAAGTGACACTCGAGGAAGTTGAAAGGGCGATAGAGCTGGGTTTCACAGACTACGAGGAACTGAGACGTTATCTGCGCGTAGGTATGGGAATGTGCGGTGGCAGAACGTGCAGGAGCACTGTGCTGTCGATCCTTTCTCAGAAGCTCGGTAAATCACCCGGAGAACTGCTCAAAGGTCGCTTCAGGCCCCCAGTGATGCCGGTCAAGTTCGAATCGATCCTGAGGGGTGAAACGAATGAGGACTGAGTACAGGGTGATAGTCATCGGGGCAGGTATCGTCGGCTGCTCAATCGCTTACCATCTGGCGAAATTCGGAGAGAACAACGTTCTCGTGCTTGAAAAGAGTTACATAAGCTCCGGCTCCACGGGCAGGTGTGCCGGTGGGATCAGGCAACAATGGAGCTCCCCGCACAACGTCCTGCTGGCGATGAGGAGCGTGAAACTCTTTGAAAGGTTGCATGAAGAAACCGGTTTCGACATAGAGTACAAACAGGGCGGTTATCTGATACTTTCCTACGACGAAAAAGAGGCAGTTCAGTTCGAAGAGAACGTGAAAATGCAAAGAAAACTCGGGTTGAACGTTGAATTGCTCACACCCACACAGGTCAAGAAGAGGTTCCCGTACGTTAACGTGGAGAATGTCCTGCTGGCCACTTTCTGTCAGACCGATGGTCATGCCAATCCACACTTGGCGAACTTCGCGTACGCGCACGTGGCGAAAAGACTCGGTGTGACGATGATGACTCACACAGAGGTTGTTGGCATCGAGGCGACAGGTTCGAAGTTCAGAGTTTACACCAGCAAAGGTGAGTTTGAATCTCAAATCCTGGTCAACGCTGCGGGCGCTTACGCCGGCCACGTTGCCTCCATGGTGGGTTTGAACCTTCCGGTGGAGAGTTACAGACACCAGATCATGGTCACAGAACCTGTGAAAAACTTCGTCGATCCGATGCTGATAAGCTTCTCCGGAAACTTTTACGTCAGACAGACCAAGCACGGTCATTTCATCATGGGGCAGGGAGATAAAGATGAAAAGCCCGGACTGAACTACAACGTGACCTTCGGGTTCGAGAAAAGTCTCGCGAAGAAGATGTGCTTTTTGCTCCCTTTCATGAGGAAGATACGCATCGTGAGACACTGGTCAGGACATTACAACATGTCTCTGGATGCGCAGCCCATCATCGGAGAATCACCACAGATCGCCAACTTCTATTACGCTGTTGGTTTCAGCGGTCACGGGTTCATGCTCGCACCGGCTGTGGGTGAGGCGCTGGCGGAGAAGATACTCTTTGGTCAGCCCAGACATGTGAGCATTTCAGAGCTGAACGTTGACAGGTTCGAGAAAGTGATCGTCAGGGAGATGAACGTGGTGTGATGGGCTTGAAGAAGATCGTCGCGATCTGCCTGTGGCTTTCGCTTGGGGTGGCCCTCAGCTATTTCACGTGGCTCGGTGCCCACAGGTATCAAGTTTTGATGATTCCAACCTACTTCACCGTGGGTTTGAGCAGCCTTTGCCACGGTTTTTCAACGGCTTTCGTGGTTGCGCTTTTGTTACCAGCGCTCGATTACATGGCGCTCAGACCGTTCGATTCCTTTTTGATGCTGATACACACACTCGAACTCACGATTTTCGCTCTTTTTCTTTCGCTCTTTTTTCACCGTACGGGAATCAGAAAATCCGTTTTTTTCGCCTTCACTCTGTCCTGGTGGGTTTCGCGGTTCGTTCAGTACACCGTTTTGAACAGCCGGGAGTTTCGAGAAATTTTGATCTTCCTGGTGGGATTGCTGTTGAACGTGTTGTTGCTACCTGAGGTTAAAAGACTTCTGGTAAAATTAGGTGAAACCGAAAGGAGGTAGTGTGGATGAACATACTCTACAGTGCTGCACCAGGTGCAACCGCGCCGAGTGCTACTACAACAACCGGCTCTGGCTGGAGCTTCATCTTCCTTCTGGTGATGCTCTTCGCCATGTTCTACTTTCTCATCATACTCCCTCAGAGAAGGAGAGAGAAGCAGTTTCAGCAGATGATCTCACAGCTCAAGCGTGGTGACACAGTCGTCACCATCGGTGGTATCGTTGGCAAGGTCATCGATATCAAAAAAGATACAGTGAAGATCAAAACGGCCATGACCACAGAGCTTGAGATAACCAAACGGGCGATAGCTTCCGTTTTCAAGGAGAAAGAAGAAGAGAAAGAGGAAGAAAAGCAGGATTGAAGAGGGGGCTTCAGACATGAAAGCGGAACGCGTGAGATTGATCGTCGTGCTCGCCGTGTTCTTCCTGGCGCTGCTGGCCCTGCTCTGGCCAACGCCAAACCAGACTTACAAAGGATTGGCAAAATTTTTCCAGCGCGTGAGGTTGGGTCTGGACATCAGGGGTGGCGCGAGGCTCGAGTACAGGGTCGACGTCGAACCCGGTGTTGAGAATCCGAGTCAGGTGGTGGACGATGTCTGGACAGTTCTGAGGAACAGGCTCGACGCGGCGGGTTACACGGAAGCAACGTTGAGAAAGAGTTTCAGGGAGAACCAGTCTTTCATCGTTGTTGAAATACCGGATGTGGCCGACACAACGAGCGCAGAGAAGTTGCTCGGATCCATCGGCGTGATGTTCTTCGGACAGGTACTCGATGAGAGTGCGTCGGATCCTTCCACAGATCCCAGGCTGATGGACCTTGCGAAGATAAAGAAAGCGAGATGGCTTCCTTCACGTGACGGTAAGGTGTGGTATCTGGTCAGAGAAGAGATCATGCTCGTCAAGGATCTCAAGCTCGTTTCACCGCGTATAATCACGGCCAGTCCCGTTCCAGAAACGCGCGTAGGACGTTTCGGCTACAAAGTCACCTTCGAACTGGCGAGCAAAGATGCCGAGGTGTTCAAGCGGATCACCCAGCAACTCGTCGTACCGGAGACTGCGATAGGCACCGCTGCGGCGAAGGAAAAGAGGCTCGCGATCGTTCTGGACGATGTTGTACAGTTCGCAGGCTATGTGGTTTCTGTCATCCCCGATGGCAAAGCGGAGATCACGGGTAACTTCTCGCTCGAGGAAGCAAAGCAGCTCGCCGCGATTTTGAGAAGTGGTGCCCTGCCTGCCAGGTTGGAGAAAGTTTCAACTGGCTGGGTGGCACCGTTGCTGGGATCTGACATCATCAAGAGCTCTCTGGTCGCAGGACTCATCGGTTTGATCTTAGTCATGATCTACATGATCGTCTTCTACGGCATACAGGGTGTCGTGGCTGACATCGCACTCATCTACAACACGATCCTGCTGCTCGGAGTCATGGCTGCGACGCGTTCGATCCTGACTCTGCCTGGCATCGCGGGCATCTTCTTCACCATAGGCACCACGGTGGATGGAAACATAATCATAGCCGAGCGCATAAAGGAAGAGCTCAGGGCTGGTAAGTCCATCAAAGCCGCGATCACTGCTGGCTTCGATAGAAGCTTCATCACCCTGTTCGATGCGAACCTGACCACGATCATCGCCGGCCTGGTGCTCTACTACTTCGGTACCGGTACGGTGAAAGGTTTTGCGATAACTCTGATCATAGGTGTGGCTGGTAGCTTCTTCGTGAACATGGTACTTTCGAGGCTGCTCACCGACGCTTTCCACAACTTGATACGTGTGCCGAAGGCTGCAGAAAGGGGAGTTGAGCCGTGAAAAAGATCGACGTTGTGAACAAGAGGCTCGTTTGGTTGAGCGTCGCAGCCTTTTTCGTTGTGCTCTCTCTGGTTTTCATCTTCACTAAAGGTTTCAACCTCGGCGTTGAGTTCGTCGGTGGTAGCGAGATACTCGTTCGTGCGGAAGGGAACATGGTTGAACAAGATCTGAGGCAGGCCCTGGTCGAGATCTCTCCCGATTTCAGTGCCGCGCGTGTCACGAGGGTCAGATCGGTGGGCGATCCAGCCAACGTTGTGAAGTTCTCTGTGACGGTGTCGAAAACATTCGAAGTCGAAGAGAAGACGAAAATCATTGAGCAACTGGAAAGCAAACTCGCACAAAAGGGGTTCAAGGCGGAAGTGGTATCCTTCAACGAGACTGGTGGCACCGCTGCGGAAGAAATAAGAAGGTTGACCTGGAGGGCCATACTGATTAGCCTGGCTGCCATTCTGGCGTACATAACTCTGCGCTTCAACTTCATCTTCGGTGTGGGCGCCGTAGCGGCACTCGTGCATGACGTGATAGTTACTCTGGGATTCTTCTCCATGTTCAACTACGAGATCAACGTGCCAGCGGTCGCAGCATTGCTCACACTCATAGGATATTCGTTGAACAACACCATCGTCATTTACGATAGAGTCAGGGAGAACATGAAGAAGTTCAAAGGTAAAGATATACCAGCGCTGATCAACGACAGTATCAACCAGGTTCTGACGAGGACGATAAACACGTCTTTAACAACCTTCATCGTCGTTTTTGTGCTTCTGCTGTTTGCAGGCAACACGATCAAGCCTTTCGCGTTCGGTCTGAGTGTGGGTGTGCTGGTTGGAACATATTCGTCCATCTTCGTTTCGGTGCCGCTCGTTATGAAGTGGGTAAAGTACAGATGACCCCCAGCCCCGCTGGGGGTTTTTCACAATTCTAAGGAACTGAGATCTCCAACGACGAATTTCATCGCTTTGGGTAACCTTCCATTCTGGCTTATCCTTACACCTTTGCCGATCAGAGAAGAATCTATCCTGCTCGAAAGATTGCTTATCTTGCTTTCGTCCATCAATATAGAGTTTTCCACCTCGCAATTTTCCAGAACAACCCTGTTCCCGATGGACGTGTAAGGACCGACGTAGGAATTCACGATCTTACAGTCTTCTCCTATCACCACGGGACCCCTTATGAGTGATCCGACAATGATGGAACCTTTCGCAACACATACTCTACCCTGAATCGTTGTAGTTTCATCGATCTTTCCAGCGCATTGGCCGTCCTCGATCGTGTCCAGTATGCGCCTGTTGGCTTCAAGTAGGTCTTCCGGCTTTCCCGTGTCTTTCCACCATCCCTGTATCGTGTGTGCCTTCACGCTGTAACCTTTTTCGACCAAATAACCTATCGCGTCCGTGATCTCAAGCTCACCCCTCCACGAAGGTTTGATGTTTTCTATCGCATGGAAGATGATCGGTCTGAACAGATAAACCCCCACGATCGCAAGATCGCTCTTCGGTTCTTTGGGTTTCTCCTCCACGTGCACCACCTTCTGATTCTCCACCACAGCCACACCGTAAGCCCTCGGATCCTTCACTCGGGCCAGGAGGATGTAGCCGTCCACCTTCTCTGACTCGAAACTCTTCACCACGCCCGCAATGTCCTCAAAAACGAGGTTGTCCCCGAGCACGAGGAGGAAAGGTTCATCGTCGAGGAATTCTCTCGATATGTACACAGCGTGCGCTATGCCTTTGGGTTGAGGTTGAACGATGTACTCGATGTGCATGCCAAAATGCGATCCATCCTGCAGAGTTTCTCTGAACAGAACTTCGTTCTCCGGACTGACCACGATCGCCACATCTGTCACACCAGCGTTCTTCATGAACTCGAGCGTGTAAAGTATCACAGGCCTGTTGGCTATGGGTATCAAATGCTTGGCCGTCGTGTAAGTCAAAGGTCTGAGCCTGGTTCCTTTACCCGCGCACAGGACCAAACCCTTCATTTCGATCTACCCCCTCAAAGTTCAACCGATAGGCTGAACGAAAATCCGAAAAAGGCTTGTGAGTTTCTCAGACCAACTACACCGCTCAGAAACACATCCTTGAAAATGCTGAACAGGTTCGACAATCGATAGGTCGCACCGGCTTTCAGGGTGCTCACAGACTCGATCTGCCCGATCAACCACTTTGTACTGTTTGGCTTCGGTCTACCGTGCCAAGGTCGACTCGGCGTTCTGGTTCCGAAGATCACAGATTCCCAGTTCAAGTTGAAAGACCAATTCGAGAAGGAATATTCAAAATCGATCGTGCACGCGATGTTGTTCTCACCGTATTTGTAACCGATCATGTTCTTCTCGATGGGATAGTTAGATCCTTCAAAGAAGACGTACTCGTAAGGCCGATCTGTATGAGTCCTTTCGAACGTGAAAGCGGTCGCACCCGCCACTTCGACTGTGAACTTGACAGGATCGCTTCGACCGGAAAATCCGACCAGAAACGCGATTTTGTCAGGATTTTGATAACTTTCTGGCGAGATGAACCTGTTCATGTTGATATCATCGACGAGGATCTCAGCATAAGCACGCCATTCCTTCCCACGGAGAACCGCGTAAGCTCCAACCATCGAATTGTCGTCCAGCTGGTCCGAACTTACACCCCACGGTGCCGAAAGATGCCAAAATTCCTGAATAGCCGGAATCGGTATGGGCACGAAATAATAATAAGGATCGAAATACCTGTTGAGGAAGAGCACCGATTCCTCGTAACCAACTTCCAAGCCGTCGAATGGTAACATGGCGAGCCTTCTGTATATCAAACCCTTGATTGGTCTGTCATTGGTTGCGAATGGCCTCAAACCTGCCCACAGAGTCTCAACCGCAATTTTCTGTGTTTCATCTTTCCACGACACCCTGACTGTGGGATAAGAGAATCCATTTTCGGAGAGGAACAGATTGTAAAAACTTGCTGGCCCGACTCTGTTCTGCTTCACACCGACGTCGATCTGAAGACATTGACTGCGGTATTCGAAATAACCTTCATCCCAGTACCAGTAATGGTTCTTAAGAAAATCTGAATAAGGTGGGACCACCGCGTTGTCCCTGACGAATCCCCCGCTCGCACGAAAGTTCGTTCCCATGAAGGGCACCACGAGGCCAAATTTGATCGAATCAACAATCTGCTCGAAACCGTACTCGAGCTGAGTCTGTATCTGGAACACCGCACCGAATGTGATCGCGGAAAGGAAGAGCAGTATCACGATCTTTCGCTTCAAAAACATCACTCCTGACAGAATTATAGCAGCACAGCAATGAAGTTTTTGGTCAGACTCGCCACCTTGATACGTTCATCTTACCCAGTTTGTCTTTTTGATATAATAAATCAGACTCAACCACAGGGGGTGTGGATATGAGAAAACTGCTGGTGTTGTTTGTGGTCGCGTTGTGTGTGGTACTGCTTGCGGGAGAAGTTTCCATCTGGAGCTGGAGAAGTCAGGACGCAGATGTGTGGAAACAGGTCGAGCAGGAACTGAGGAAGATGGGTAAGGACATCAAGATCAACTTCACGGCGTTCGCTCCGACCGAATACGATGCAAAGATAACCGTCGCGCTCCAAACGGGTACGGGTCCGGACATCGTTTACTCGAGAAAGCTTCCCGGCTGAACGCAGACCATGATCGAGAACGGACTGTATCTGCCCATTGACGGATACGTCGACTTTTCGAACTTCTCAGAAACGATCCTCAAGTCCGTGACCTATCAGGGTAAGAAGTACGGTGTGCCGTTCGCGGTACAAGTGGTGGGCATATTCTACAACAAAGATTACTTTGACAAGTTCAAACTGAGGGAACCTGAGACCTGGGACGAGCTCGTTGAGATCGCCAAAACTTTGAAGAAGAACGGTATCACTCCTTTCTTCATACCTGGTAAAGAGGCATGGGCTTTGGCGATGCAACACGCCATGTGCGGTGTGAGTGTGCTGGGGCCTGAGTGGATCAAGAAGTTGATCGATGGAGAAACCGACTTTCTTGATCCGAAGTTCACGGACCTGAACCGCAGGCTCAACGAGCTCAAAGTTTACTATCAGGATGGTTTCCTGGCGAACTCCACGACGGACATGGACGCCGCTTTCGCTTTCGGTCAGGCCGCCATGGTCTTCTACGGCATCTGGGGTTATCAGAACTGGAAGAATTTGAATCCGGACATCAACGTGGGTTATTTCATGGTTCCACCTGTTTCGAAAGATCAAAAACCGTACGCGTACGTCTACATGGACGGAGCCATAACGCTCACCTCGAACGTCAAGAACCTCAGCGATTCGATCGAAGTTCTGAAATTCTGCGCGACGCCAAAATTCGGCACCATCTTCGCCAACGTCACGTACAACATCCCCGCAGTCTCCGGTGCCCAGCTTCCGAAAGTTCCACTGCTCGAAGAAATCGTGGACGTGTACCTCAACCACGCCTCTCCGTACGTGTACTGGGTGGGTTCTGTGTTCGTCACCCAGAAGCCTTCGCTCTACGACGATGTGTTGAGCCCGGGCATGCAGGAGATGTACGCAGGTAGGATCACGCCCGAGGAACTCTCGAAGAGAGCTCAGGAAGCCATATCTCAGTGGTACGAACCACTCAAGAAGAGACTCGGAAAGTGAATCGGAGTGTGCCCCAGCCTTCGGGCTGGGGTTTTCAAAAATCGGGGTGAACGTGCGATGAAGGTCAGGACAAAGTACGTTCTTCTTTTCACTCTGCCTGCGCTGATCCTCTACAGTCTGTTCGTAGTCTATCCGTTGCTGGATAGTCTGGCTCTGAGTTTCTACTCGTGGAAGGGTGTGGGACCAAAGATCTTCGTCGGGTTGAAGAATTTCAGGGAGATGCTGTTTGGTAATTTTTCAAAAGAAGTCTTCAACGCCTTTTTCCACAACGTCTATTTCTTTTCACTCGCGACCGTTCTCGAGCTGGGCCTGGGCTTTCTGATAGCCTTCCTTCTGGCGAGCAAGCTGAAGGGTGCGAAACTGTTCCGCACAGTGGTTTACATGCCGAACATGATCCCGCTGGTGATCGTTGGGTTCATGTGGAGCCTTTTTCTCAATCCGCAGATAGGACTCGTGAACAGTTTTTTGAAACTCGTGGGTTTGAAAGCTCTGGCAAGGCCATGGCTGGGTGATCCTTCGACCGCCCTGACGAGCATTATCCTGGTGAACGTGTGGAGACACCTTGGCTTTTACGTTCTGGTGATCCTCGCAGCGATTTTGAACATCCCACCGGATCTGATCGAAGCTGCGTACATCGATGGGGCGAGCAACTGGAAGATCGCTTCGCGCATCGTCTTTCCGATGGTTTTACCCACATTCAGGACGCTTTTGACCTTGCTTTTCATAGGTAGTTTCAACGTTTTCGACATGGTCTACGCGATGACGGGAGTTCAGGCAGGTCCTTTCAGGAAGACGGACGTGCTCGGCACCGTCTTCTACCGCACCGCGTTCGGAGGACTGGGTAGCGCGTACGTCGACATGGGGCTCGGTGCCGCCGTTACGGTTTTCATCTTCGCCATCGTCATGCCACTTTCTATCCTTTACGTCTTTTTGGTCGAAGGGAGAGAAAGATCATGGTGAGGTTCACGAAGGCTGGAAAATTTCTCAGTTATGTGTTTCTGACCATCTACGCTTTGATCATAGTCGTACCGTTCGCGATGATGGTGCTGAACTCCTTCAAGTCCATGAGAGAACTCTTCATGAAACCTTTCTCTCTCCCATCGACCTTCAGGTTTGACAACTTCGCCAAGGCATGGAAGTTTGCGAACATAGGTACAGGTTACAGGAACAGTCTGATCGTTGCGAGCGTGACGGTCTTGATCGTCATTCTACTTGCGAGCATGTTCGCGTACATGATCTCGAAGTACGATTTTTCTTTCAGGAGGGGTATGTTCCTCTACACCATGCTGGGGCTCGCTTTGCCTGCAAGGCTCGCAGTGATCCCCATATTCGTTCTGCTTCGGAATCTGAATTTGACGAACTCCCTGGCGGGGCTCGTTCTGGTATATGCTTCGACCAATCTACCTTTTTCGATCTTCATCCTTAAGAACTTCATCGATGCAGTTCCAAACGAGCTGTGCGAAGCGGCCAGGATGGATGGGGCAGGTGTTGGATACATCTATTACAAGCTCATCCTTCCACTTGTCAAACCTGCGCTCTCCATAGTCGCAATAGTCACCTTCGTGAACGTCTGGAACGATTTCTTCTTCCCCCTGATCCTGATAAACGATCGTTCCAAGGCGACCATAACGCTCGCCGTGTCCATCTTTTTTGGTGAGTATTCGATCCAGTGGCCCTTGCTGTTTGCAGGACTCACCCTGTCGATAGCACCCACGGTGATACTGTTTTTGATCTTCTCAAGGTTCTTCATCGCCGGTATGACGCAGGGGGCGATAAAGTGAAGACCGTCAAACTTGGCCTGGATGTGTTTCTGGAAAAACACGCCGAGCGCTACAGAAATTTGAGGATCGGTCTGATCACCAACGCCACGGGCATCGACGGTGAACTGAAGAGGAACGTCGATCTTTTCATAGGGAAGGGTCTGAAGCTCGTCAAACTCTTTGGACCCGAACACGGCATCTTCACCGCCGCACCGGATGGAGCGAAGGTTTCGGGCGATGTCGAGCCGAAGTACGGTGTAAAGATTCATTCGCTGTACGGTCGGACGGTGAGACCAACCTCTGAGATGCTCTCGGATCTGGACGTGCTGATCTACGACATTCAGGATGTGGGTCTTCGTTTTTACACCTACATTTACACGATGGCGTACTGCATGGAAGAGTGCGGTAAGCGAAACATCAAGTTCGTTGTCCTGGACAGGCCGAACCCGCTTTCCAGAAGGATCGAAGGTCCAACCATGAGAGAAGGGTTCGAAAGCTTCGTGGGAGGTTACGGACTCGCGCTCAGGTACGGTCTGACGGTCGGAGAACTCGCCAACTATTTGAATCAGGAGTTTCGCATGAACGTCGATCTCGAAGTCGTGAGAATGGAGAACTACGATCCGGAGAGTTACTTCGATGAGACGGGCTTACTGTGGAACACGCCTTCGCCAAATCTACCTTCGCTCGAACACACGATACTCTACGCTGGTTTCTGTTTGCTGGAAGGTGTGAACGTCTCTGTTGGGCGCGGAACGACACATCCGTTCAAATTCATCGGCGCACCGTGGATCGATTCGTCGAAGCTGTACGAGGAACTGAAGAAGTTCAACCACGAAGGTGTGGCGTTCAGAGAGAGGTACTTCGTTCCTTTCGCGTTCAAACTGTCTGGCCTGCTCTGTAAAGGGCTCGAGTTCTTCGTGACCGAAAAAAGAAAGATAAAGCCACTGCATCTCGCCATCGACGTCATCGCCTGCTTGAAGAAGCTCCACCCGCACGATTTCAAATGGGACAGCTACGTGCACGATGAGACGGAGAGATATCACTTCGATCTGCTCATCGGGAGCGATCTTTACAGAAAGGCGATCGATGAGGGTGCCACGTCGAGAGACTTTGATAGAATCTGGATTGAAGAATCCTCTGACTTCGCTCGCAGAGTGGAAAAGTACAGACTGTATTGAAGGAGGTCTACCGCGTGTCGAAAGTTTATTTCACGGACATGACCACCAACAGCAACATGAACCTGCTACAGAAATTCTCTCTCCTGCTCGACAAGGTCGCTGTGGATTCTTTAGCGAAGAAAGACGAATTCGTTGCTATAAAAGTGCACTTCGGTGAGTACGGCAATCTCGCGTTCATCAGGCCGCAGTACCTTCGAGTGCTGGTCGATAGATTGAAGCCTTCCGGCGCGAAGGTCTTTTTAACGGACGCCAACACACTGTACACGGGTCACCGCAGCAACGCGGTGGACCACCTTCTGAACGCGTACCTCAACGGTTTCACGATGGATGTCGTTGGAGCACCGGTGATCATCGCCGATGGTCTGAAAGGTAGTGAGTACGTGCCTGTAAAGGTAGATGGAAAATACGTCAAAGAGGCGAAGATCGCCTCTGCGATCGCGCTGGCGGACGTTCTGATCTTCGTCACTCACTTCAAAGGTCACGAGCAGACGGGTTTTGGAGGCACGCTCAAAAACGTCGGCATGGGTTGTGCATCCAGACAGGGCAAACTCGAGCAGCATTCCGAATCGAAACCCAGGGTTGTCGAAGAGCGTTGCGTCTCGTGTCGAACGTGTGAAAGGTTCTGTCCAACCGGGGCCATCAAGGTCGTGAAAGTGGCGAAGATCGATTACACGATCTGTATCGGCTGTGGCCAGTGCGTTGCGGTGTGCAACTACGGAGCCGTGGAACCTGTTTGGAGCGATTCGACTGAGCTTTTGAGCATGAAGATGGTCGAGTACGCGAAGGCCGTGTTGAAAGACAAGAGGGCTCTGTTCATCAATTTCATCATGAACGTCTCACCGGATTGCGACTGCTGGCACATGAACAGGCCCGCCGTCGCACCGGACATCGGCATCGCGGTGAGCACAGATCCCGTCGCGCTCGATCAGGCGTGCATGGATCTGATCTTGAAAGCCGCGAATGAAGATCCCTTCCTGAAGGCCCATCCGAACGTACAGTGGGAGACTCAACTCGCCTACGCGGAACGGATCGGCCTTGGAAGTCGTAGCTACGAGCTGGTGGAGATAGCCTGCAACTTGAAGTAAGTTTGCCCTTGACGAAACACGCAGATCGAGCTATCATATCTGAAAAAGTTCGCACTGCTAATTGAGGGAGGTGTTTTTGTGGAACGTTTCGCGTTGCTCAACGCCACACTGTTCGTTGGCGACGGTTCCATCCTTGAGAATGCCACCGTGCTCGTGGAGAAGGGCCGCATCGTGAAAGTGTCTGAGGCAGATTCAACCACGATCCCCGCCGACTTTTTCCGTATCAACCTTGACGGTTTCTTCCTCATGCCCGGTCTCATCGATGCGCATCTGCACCTGACAGGCATGCGCTCGGGTGACACGATCAAAGAACATTTACTGGTTCCTTACGAAACGCTCGTTGCACGCGCCGTGAAGGATCTGGAATCCCTCATCGGAGCAGGTTTCACAACGATCGTAGACGCGGGTGGTTCCATTGCGGTGAACCTGAAAAAGGCGGTTCAGGAGAAGACGATCGTTGGACCGAGGATCGTCGCTGCGGGCCATTCGCTCTCACAGACCTTCGGTCATGGCGATGCGCACTATCTGCCCATCGAATACGTCGATCCAAGGAGTTCCAGATTCAAAACTCCGTTCGGTTCGCTCATCTGCGACGGTGTGGACGAATGTCGAAAAGCTGCGAGGTACGCTTTGCGCTGCGGGGCAGATTTCATAAAGATCATGTCCACGGGCGGAGTCCTGTCGGAGAGGGACAGACCGGAACAGGTGCAGTTCACGAAAGAAGAGATCGAAGCCATCGTTCAGGAGGCGAGGCACGCGGGTAAGTTCGTTCATTCCCACGCGCAGGGAACCGAAGGGATCAAGAACGCACTGCTGGCAGGGGTCAAAGTCATCGCGCACGGCATATACATAGACGAAGAGTGCTGTGAACTGGCAAAGAAATTCGATGCCATAGTTGTTCCGACGCTCTCGATCGTTGAGCACATCATGCGCTATGGGAAAGAGATAGGCATACCCGAATGGGGCTTGAAGAAATCCGAGGAAGTTTACAAAGCTCACGTTGAAAACATAAAACTCGCGTACCAGCGCGGTGTCAAACTCGCCACCGGGACGGACTTTCTCGGCGGGACGAAGGCTTTCAGACATGGCGACAACGCGCTCGAGATCGTTCTGTTCGTACAGAAGCTCGGGATGAAACCGGAAGAAGCGCTGGTTTGCGCCACAAAGATCGCGGCGGAAGCTGCTGGTCTTTCCAGACAGGTTGGTACAATAGAAGTGGGCAAGCTGGCAGACATGATAGTTCTGAAAAAGAATCCGCTTGAAGATGTGGAATCGCTGATGAACAAAGAAAACGTAGTCATGGTTATCAAAGAAGGAGAGATAATCAAGAACTTGCTCTGAGGTGTTCTCGAACCGTGCGGCACGTGGAAGCTGAGAGAAAGTTTTCACTCAGTAGAACTGTGGAAACGTTTTTCTCCATCCTGTTGCTCGTACCTTTCGTGGCGAGCCTCCTCTTCGGGAGGCTCGTTCAGAGTATTGGTTATTTCGTTTACGTCTTCGCTGACAGGTTCATCGACATCTACGAACGCATCGTCCGGCAGGAACTGTCCGACGGACTCAGAAAGCTCCTCAAGCTCCATCTGGTGTTCCACTCTTTCTTCGGTCATTTTCTCAGATTCTACGATCTCGTACCCCTCTGGGACAAAGCGCTGCACTTCTTCGGTTCGTTCATCATCGCGTGCACCTTTTGTTTTGTCCTGAGCCAAGATTCGAAATACTGGAGTGCGCTCAGTGAAAGACTGTCTCGCTTCGTATCTTTTCTTCTTGCGAATTTCGCGGGTGTGCTGTGGGAAATTTCCGAATTCGTTGCGGACAAACTCTTCAGTTTGAACGCTCAGCGAGGCTTGGACGATACGATGTTTGATCTGATCTTCAACATCTTCGGAAGTTACTTCGCAATCCGCTTCGCAGAAAAACTCTTCAGGGAGAGAAAAGTATGAACCTTAGGCAGGACGCTCTGACGATCGTTGAAGAAACCATCGGGTTCGTCCTTCCAGACGTTGCGGTGAGGAAAAAGCTTGAGGAACTGGAACTGTCGAACGTCGTGCTCGTAGCCATAGGAAAGGCTGCCTGGCGCATGGCGAAGGCGGCGAAAGAGACGCTGAAAGAAAAGATAAAGAAAGGCATCGTCATCACCAAGTACGGCCACAGCGAAGGCGAGATAGAGAATCTGGAGATCTACGAAGCCGGTCATCCCATACCCGACGAGAACACGATCAAAGCCACGGAGCGTGCGCTCGAGATCGTTGAAGGTCTGAGCGAGAAAGACACCGTCCTGTTTCTGGTTTCAGGCGGTGGATCTGCACTGTTCGAAAAACCAAAAGGCACTGTCACGCTGCAGCAACTTCAAAACATCACGGACCAGCTTTTGAGGAGCGGTGCGAACATAGAAGAGATCAACGCCGTGAGGAAACATCTTTCCGAAGTGAAGGGTGGCAGGTTCGCGCAGAAGGTTCAGCCCGCACGTGTCGTGTGCCTGATCCTTTCAGACGTTCTTTCGAACAGGCTCGACGTGATCGCGTCGGGCCCGGCGCACCCGGATGCGAGCAGCTGTGAAGATGCTTTGAGGATACTTGAAAGATACAACATCAAGGTCGATGAGAACGTTCTCGAAGAGCTGAAAGAAGAAACACCGAAACAGCTTTCGAACGTGGAAAGTTACATCATCGCGGACGTGAAGCTGGCGTGTGAGAAGGCCGCCGAAGTTGCCAGCAGGCTCGGTTACAGCGCGACGATTCTGACCAGCAGTCTGGACTGTGAAGCCAAAGAAGCGGGTTTCTTCATCGGTGCGATCGCGAGAGAGATCGTCCTGCACGAAAGACCTTTGAAAAAACCGTGCGCCATCGTGTTAGGTGGAGAGACCGTCGTGCGTGTGAAAGGCAAAGGGAAGGGTGGAAGAAACCAAGAGCTTGCACTCGCTTCGGCGATCAAAATAGCGGGTCTTGAAAACGTCGTCGTCTGTTCGGTCGGCACGGACGGCACCGATGGTCCCACGGACGCCGCAGGTGGCATCGTGGACGGAAGAACGGTGCAAAGAATCAAGGATGCAGGTTTTGATCCAGCTGAACTGCTCGAAGACAACAACTCCTACGAAGCTCTGAAAATTGCGGGCGATCTTCTGATCACAGGACCAACGGGAACGAACGTGAACGATCTGATATTGATCTTGGCCAGATAAGGATTGCGGGGTTACTTGAACCCGAC
The DNA here is from genome assembly GCF_000828655.1 of Thermotoga caldifontis AZM44c09. Classification (NCBI taxonomy): domain Bacteria; kingdom Thermotogati; phylum Thermotogota; class Thermotogae; order Thermotogales; family Thermotogaceae; genus Pseudothermotoga; species Pseudothermotoga caldifontis. Next base: position 1,782,244 of record NZ_AP014509.1, on the reverse strand, counting down.
ACAGTGTTGTGGTATCATACATGGTGAGTGGCGGTGTAGCTCAGATGGTCAGAGCGAGTGATTCATAATCACTATGTCGTGGGTTCGAGTCCCACCGCCGCCACCAGAGGCAGCGTTGAGCTGCCTCATTTTATTTGTGGTAATATACGGCTTGAAGGAGGTGTGTTTGTGAAAACGTTCATGATAATCGTTCACTCACTCATCAGTGCCGCGCTGATCTACATGGTGCTCAACCAGATGGGCAAGTTCGCCGAACTCGGTGGAGCCTTTGGAAGTGGCTCGCTGTACACGATGTTCGGAAGAAAGAAAGGTCTGGACACATCCGGCAAGATCACGCTCGGACTTGCGATCGCCTTCATGGTGAGCAGCATCTTGACGGCCTTCTTCATCTCGAGGTGATGCGATGGAACCAGAAAAACAGCTCGAGATTTTGAAGAAGAACGTGGTCGATCTCGTCAGTGAAGAAGAGCTTCTGGACAAACTCAAAAGGAAAAAACAGCTCCGCGTCAAGCTGGGTGTGGATCCTTCGAGGCCTGACCTTCATCTTGGCCATGCGGTGGTCTTGTTCAAGCTCAGAGAGTTTCAGGAACTCGGTCACAGAGTCGTGCTCATCATAGGTGATTTCACCGCTCAGATAGGAGATCCTTCTGGTAGAGACAGCACGAGGCCCATGCTCAGCGAGGAGGAGGTCAAAAAGAACGCGCAGACTTACGCGGAGCAGGCGTTCAAGATCCTCGACAGAGAGAAAACAGAACTTCGATTCAACAGCGAGTGGCTCGCCAGGATGAGCTTTGTGGACGTGATAAAACTCGCGGCGAAGTACACGGTCGCACGCATGCTGGAGCGTGACGACTTCGCGAAGAGATACAGAGAAAACGTTCCCATTTCGATCGCAGAATTTCTCTATCCACTCGCGCAGGCGCAGGATTCTGTGGTGGTCGAAGCGGACGTCGAGCTCGGCGGAACGGATCAGTACTTCAACCTCCTGGTGGGAAGACACATCCAGCAACAGGTTGGACAGGAACCTCAGATCGTCATGACTATGCCCATCATTGAAGGTACGGACGGAAAACTGAAGATGAGCAAAAGTTACGGCAACTACATCGCCTTCAACGATCCGGCGAACGAGATGTTCGGAAAACTAATGTCGATACCAGATTGGCTGATCACGAAGTACATGAAGCTTTTGACGAAGATCCCTGTAGAAGAGATAGAAGAGTACGAAAAGCTCATGAACCAGGGCAAGATGAACCCAAGGGACGTGAAGATGAGACTCGCTTTCGAGATAACGAAATTCTTCCACGGTGAAGAAGCGGCGCGGGAAGCTCAGGAACAGTTCATAAAAGTTTTTTCAAAAAGAGAACTTCCAGAAGAAATGCCGATCGTTCATCTTGACATGGACCAGTGCGAACTGGTAGAATTACTCGTGAAACTGAACGTGGTTTCGAGCAGGAGCGAAGCAAAGAGGTTGATCCAGCAAGGCGGCGTCAAACTCGACGGTGAAAAGGTCATAGACATCCATGCTAAAATTACTCTGGACAGAGAGAGAATTCTCAGGGTTGGAAAGAGGCAGTTCTTCAAACTCGTTCGTGGGTAAAAGGTTGAAGACTTGATTTTGCTCGTACTCGGGTGTTATAATCGGTTCTGAACTGGGTGTTCTGGTCTTTGACAAGTGGGGGGAAGGTTTCCCACCGAGAATAATCAGAAGGGAGGTTGGCGTTATGAAGAAACTTCTTCTCACAGTCGTGGCATTGTTCGTCGCCGTTGGGGTGTTCGCTTCAGGAATGTTTCCTGATGTTCCAGAAAAGCACTGGGCCTATGAGTACGTGAAGCATCTCAAAGATAAGGGTATCGTCATCGGGTATCCCGATGGCACTTTCAAGGGTGATCGCAACATCACGCGCTACGAAGAAGCCGCAATGATCAGCAGACTGATCGGACTCATCGAGACCGAGATCGTTGGCCCTTACATCAGCGATGTCCTGAAGGTGCTCGATGCGATCAGCGTTAAACTGGGTTCCACCATCGAGAAAGTCGACGCGGTTGAGAAGAAAGTTGCAGAGCTCCAGCAAATGGTTGGCACCCACGAGCAGGACGTTTTCAACCTCTTCGATTCAGTGAGCAAGTTGCAGAAAAAGCACAGCGAGGACATCGCAAAGCTGAGCGATGAGATGGACGCGAAGCTTGCCGAACAGAAGGAAGAGTTCGAAGCGGTGATTTCCAAGCTGGAAGGCAAGATCGCTAATCTCGACAAAAAACTGCTCGCACTGGAGCCCGTGAAGAACATCGTCGCGGATCTGACTTCCTACACGCGCGCTCAGTCCAACAGGATAACGGCGCTCGAAAACCAGGTTGGGGATCTCTCAGCAATGCTCGATAACGCCGTCAAGACGCTCGGTTATGTGTCCATCAAGCTGGACAGACTGAGCGAGAAGGTCGATAGTATAAGCAACAAGGTCAGTGCCAACGAGTCCGAGATAGCCAACCTGAAAGAATCGACCGCGGGCTTGGCAAAATCGCTCGAGGAACTCAAGCAGACGGTGAACATCCACGACAAAGACATCTTCAACCTCTACGAATCGATCGCCAAGCTTGAGAAGAAGCACAACGAAGATGTCGCCAAACTCAACGATGCGATCAGCGCGAAGACATCCGAACTTGAGTCCAAGCTGAACGAGTTCCAGGCCACGCACGACGAACAGATCAACTACGTGCTCGATGAGCTCGATTCTGTGAACACGCAACTGTCCGAGCTGAGGGATGGTCTGTTCGCCATCAGGGAAGATTCCGAGGCACGCTTCCAGACCGTCACCAAATCCATCGATGACACCAAGGCTGAACTCCTCAAGAAGATCGATGAGCTGTCCAAAGCCAACGCGGCGCTCACAGGAGCCGTCATCGGTGCTATAATACTGGCAGTCGCCGCCATGATCGTGGGTGCAATGTGAAACCCCACTTGGGGTAAAAATTACAAGTGAAGGAGGGTGTTGAGTTATGAGGAAACTGCTCGTATTGCTGGTCGCCCTGGTAACAGTCGCGGCATTCGCAGCGGTCAGCATCTCTGGAAGTGCCTGGGCAAAGCTCTCAGTTGAGTTCGACACTGCGACGCCTCAGGCAACGCCGACCATAACGTCTGGTGGATCTGTGAGACTCGTTCTCTCTGGCAACGTCGGTCAGAAGACGGGATTCTCTGTCAGTTTCAGTGGTTTTGGAGTATCAAGCGCTTATGTCTGGGAAAAGATCTACACATCCGATGCGTTCTCAGTCAAGTACAGACTTGGAACTCTGAGCAGGGGCACTACTTATGTTAGCAACAGCGGCGGAGCGTTTGCACTCGACTTTGCCATCGCTTCGGGAGATGTCAAGGACGATCTGAGCGTTTTCGTCTACTTCCCCGCTGGTGGTAGTACACTGGTCGATGCGGATGTTTACAACAAACTCAGCTTCACGTTCGTGACCTTGGCAGCTTTTGCAAAAGGTGTGGTTTCTGCTGGCGCTGGTTCGTTCCCGCTGATCGGACTCGACGCAACGATTGATCTTGCGAAGGCTTTGAGCATCGAGAATGCTTCACTCAGCGCTTACGCTAACCTCAAAATTGATCCAAACGCGACTGGTATGGGCATGCTGCCAAACTACAAGTTTGGTGTGAGCTTCGGAATCGACAAACTTTCTGGTGGAGCTTACTTCGAAGGTCCTGACACAATCGGTGCCAGCTTTGAAACAACGGTTCTCTCACCCGTCACACTTGGAGGTTACGTGGAACTGCCAACAACTCTGACTGGATTTGGTGACATTTCGCTTGGCGCATATGCAACATGGACGAGCGAACTGCTGAGCCACAAAGTCTCTATCGATTTCGCGCAGCCAAAGGCAACGGTTGCCTGGACGGTCAGCGTGAGCTTCTGAAAACGTGAGGTTCGAATGACCCCGGCTTCGGCCGGGGTTTTTTCTTTGTGGTACCATATGACCAAGGAGGTGTGAGGATGCTGATCGCTGGGATCATCGTGGCGATAGTGATCGTTCTGGTCGTCTGGTTTGTGGGAACGTACAACTCGCTCGTTTCAAAAAAGAAGCGCGTCGAAAACGCCTGGAGCCAGATCGATGTTCAGCTCAAACGAAGGCACGATCTGATTCCAAACCTGGTGAACGCGGTGAAAGGCTACATGAAGTTCGAGAAAGAAACTTTGGAAGCGGTTATAAACGCGCGTGCGAAGGCGATCGCTGGCGGTTCGATAGACGATCGCATAAAGGCGGAAGGTGAGCTTTCCGGTGCTCTCGCACGTTTGCTCGCCGTTTTTGAAAGATATCCCGAGCTCAAAGCCAACGAGCAGGTGAAACAGCTCATGGAGGAACTCACCAGCACGGAGAACAGGATCAGCTACGCGAGGCAGTTCTACAACGACACCGTCATGAAGTACAACACCGCGATAGAGATGTTCCCAACCAACATCGTCGCGAGGATGTTCAACTTCACACCGTTCCCGTTCTTCCAGGCTGCGGAGGCGGAGAAGGAAACGCCAAAGGTGGATCTATCCTTCTGAGGTGAAAGCATGGACTACGTGTCGATCCAGAAGAAGAACGTTCGCAACACCTACCTGCTCGTTTTTGTTTTCGTTCTCATGATGGGTTTTCTCGGGCTCGTGATCGATGGATTGTTCGGGATTTTTCCATTTGGAACGATCGTTCTGCTCTTCATCGCGCTGATCCAGACGCTCGTCGGTGTCAGCGCGGGAGCTTCCCTGGTACTTCACTCAGTTGGAGCGAAGCCAGTGATCGGAAAAGATTTCGAAGAGAAACAGCTCAAGAACATCGTTGAGGAGCTTTCGATCGCCGCAGGTCTCGAAGTACCACCGAAAGTTTACGTGATGGAGGATGAGAACATAAACGCCTTCGCGACGGGCTTCAAACAGAAAGACAGCGCTGTGTGCGTCACCACAGGTTTGCTGAAGCATCTCAACAGGGAAGAGACCGAAGGCGTTGTGGCGCACGAGATAAGTCATATCATCAACAGAGACACACTCTTGATGACTACGATCAGCGCGATCCTTGGTGCGATGGTGCTGGTGCAGCTCTTTGCCTGGAGGTCCCTCAGGGTCATGCTTTGGTCGGGATACGGTAGATCTTCGAGAAGGAAAGGAAAAGACAGCACCGGTTACATAATCCTGGCGTTGCTGGTGATCGCACTGCTCGCCACGCTGTTTTCTTTCATCGGTAGAGTAACAATGTTCGCCGTGTCGAGAACGAGGGAATACCTCGCGGACGCCAAAGGAGTTGAGCTAACGAGGAACCCGAAGGGTCTGGCGAACGCGCTCAGGAAGATCGCGAAGATGCAGAAAACAAAACCCAGAGTGAAGAACGCCACCATCGCCACGGCGCACCTTTTCATCGCAGACCCGTTGAAGAGGAAGGTCAACGACAGAGAGGGATTCTTTGCCAACCTTTTCAGCACGCATCCGCCCATACACAAACGCATCGCTTTGCTGGAGCATGTGCCGGAAGAGGTCGTTCTGAAAGAACTGCAGGAAAATTGAGGACGACTTCAGAAATGCGTTCGACGCTTCCACACAACCCCGCACAGAAGCGAAGGGGGTGGTAGGATGCTTTACTTTCTCGCGTTTCTTGGCGTGATATTTCTGATCTATCTTTTCTTCAGGTTCTTCCCATTTTTCGCCGGACTGTTCGCCGTCGCGCTCGGTATCGCGGTCGTTGTGCTGGCACTGCTTGGATTGTTCATCGTCGCGTTGCCCGTTCTGTTTTTGGGTTTTTTGATCTTTCTGATCGTGAAGCTGGTCAAGCTGGTACGATGAACGAATTTCACGATCCGGTGTGGCTCGTGGGTCGATCCGTCACAGCTGTCTGTAACTTTCCACGGGATAACCCATCTGCCCGAGCTTTTTCAGGACCAGCTCAACGTTGTCCGTATCGAGATAGACTTTCTTCGCCTGCACGTCTATTTCGTACTGCTTCACACCGAGTTCTTCCAGCGCCTTCGAAATTCTGTTTCTGCAATGGCCACACGAAATATCGGGAACGTGGAGTTCGTACCTCACGATCTTTCCCTCCCCAAACTCAACGAGTTCAGCACCACGCTGATCGAGCTCATCAACATGGCGAGTTCCGCCACGACGGGATGAACCAATCCCGCCATCGCTGCCGGGATCGCCACGATGTTGTAGAAGAACGCCCAGAACAAATTCTGCCTGATCTTTCGAAAGGTTCTCTTCGAGATCTCTACCATCTCGACCAATCTGGATAGACCACCCTTCACAACGACGATGTCCGCGTTGTCCACGGCGATGTCCATGCCTGAGCCCATGGCTATACCCACGTCCGCGGCTTTGAGTGCGGCGGCGTCGTTCATGCCATCTCCCACCATCGCCACCTTTCTGCCCGACGCCTGGTACTTTCTGACCAGCTCGAGCTTTTCCGCTGGTTTCACCTGCGCGTGAACTCTTTCTATACCCACCTTCCTCGCCACCGCCCTGGCGATGCGTTCGCTGTCTCCCGTGACCATTATGACCTCTATGTCCATTCGTTTCAACCTGTCCACCGTCTCTCTGGCATCCTCCCTCAGGGCGTCTTCCAGCGCGAAGAACCCCACAACGTTTCCATCCACTCTGACCTCCACGACCGTCCTTCCATGTTCGATCTGTTCATCGTAGCGAGAATAATCCAGAGGCCTTCCAATGAAATAATCTTTCCCATCCACAACAGCCTTCACACCTTCGCCGGCGATCTCTTCGAACTGCTGTACTTCGATGTGATCGCTTGCAAGTTTCGCTATCGCCCTCGCGAAAGGATGGTTCGATCTTTTCTCAACGTTGGCCACGATGTTCAAGGTTTCTTCGTCCAGGTTGTGTTCAACGACGATGGGTTCTCCGAGCGTGAGCGTTCCGGTTTTGTCTGTCAGGATGAATTTTATGTCTTTGATGGTCTGTATCGCTTCGGCGTTTCGAACAAGAAGACCTTTTTTCATTGCCTGACTCGTTCCCACCAGCAGGGCCATGGGTGTCGCGAGCCCAAGCGCACATGGGCATGCCACAACCAGCGTGGCAACGAAGACGAAGATCGAAAAGCTCAGCGGTTCGGCGTTGTGAACAGGCAGAGGAAGAATGCGGGCGAGTTTTTCGAACGTCGCGGAGAACCTCTCGTAGTTGAAGTACCAGAACAACGCGCTCGATAGGGCCAACAACAAAACCACGGGCACAAAATAGTTGGTTATTCGATCCGCGAGGGCTTGAATGGGCACTTTGAAACCCTGTGCCTCCTGAACGAGCCTGAGCATCTGGGCCAGAAAGGTGTCTTCGCCAATCTTCGTGACTCTGACCTTTATCGTCGAAGAAAGATTCATCGAGCCCGCAACGACAGAATCACCCACCTTCTTGAGCACGGGAACAGATTCTCCACTGATCATGGATTCGTCGACTAAGCTCGATCCTTCCACGATCACGCCGTCTATGGGTATGCGTTCCGACGGATTGACAACGACTGTGAAGCCCTCCTTCACCGCTTCGATGGGCAAGAATATTTCTTTCGAATCCACCAGAACACGTGCCTGCTTTGCCTGGAGCTGGAGCAGGGCTTTCAGTTGTTTGGCCGCTCTGTCTCTCAGGTAAGATTCTATGAACCTGCCCGTGATGTGGAAAGCCACGATCATGCCACCCACGGCGGCGAAAGAGTTCACAGGGAGTTTCAAAAGTGAGAGCAGTCCAGTCAACCACGAGCTGATGGCACCGAGAGAGATGAGCACGTCCATGTTGGCGTGTTTGTGAACTACAGCGATCGCGGCACCCCTGATAGTTTTTCTCCCGACGTAGAAAATCACGAACGTGGAGAGCGCGAGCTCGAGCCAGAGAAGCTGGCGTGCGTGAAGCACCATGTGAAAGAACATCAGAGCCATGAGCGGGCCTGTGGCGAGCCACGCGAGTAGTAGGTTCCTTTTGGCCTGGGCGAACCTTCTCGCCTCAACGTCCTGCGAGGCGCTCAGTTCGGCACCGTACCCAACTTCTTCGACGGCTTTTTTTATCGTCTCGAAATCTATCTCTCTTTCGGCCAGGATGAACCCTGTGGACGTGGCCAGGTTGACCGATGCGAACTCCACACCCTCGATGCTTTTCAAAGCCTGTTCAACGATCCTCGCACACGTCGCGCACGTCATCCCGGTGACGGTGAAGGTCTTTCTGAACCGCTTTTCGTTCAGACGTTCATTCCCAAGCGTTTCCATTTTCTGAACTCACCGCCTCCCAGAGTCCGAGGATGTAGCACACACCGAGGGCCCTGTCGTAGAGCCCGTAACCTGGCCTTGCCTTCTCGTTCCAGATCGTTCTTCCGTGGTCGGGTCTTAGGTAACCATCGTAATTTATCTCACGCAGGGCTTTGACGATCTGCAACATATTGAGTGAGCCACAGAAGGTTGGGTGTGCGCTCTCGTAAAACTTCTTTTCACCGATGAGTTTGAAGTTTCTCAAATGTACGAAGCTTATCCTTTTCATCGAACCGAAACGGCGTATCATCTTTGGTAAATCGTTCTTCGTGTTCACACCGAGCGAACCCGTGCAGAGTGCGAGCGTGTTGGAAGGGCTGTCCACCGAGAGCAATATCTTTTCTATGTTCTCCTCGCACGTCACGACCCTGGGCAGACCGAAAACGCTCCACGGTGGATCGTCCGGATGGATGGCCAGTTTGATGCCGAACTGTTCGCACACCGGAACGACTTCTTTGAGAAAGTGGATCAAGTTTTCCAGGAGATCTTCTTCACTCATGCCTTCGTACATCTGCAGAGTTTTTTCGAGCTCCCCGAGTCTTTCCCACTCCCAGCCTGGCAGGACGAAGTTCGAGGAACCTTCTTTCACCATCTTCACGAGCTGTCTCGGGGTGATGCTTCGAACGAGCTCATCGTCGTACGCCATGGTTTCAGAACCATCAGGGAGTCTGTACCTCAAATCCGTCCTGAGCCAGTCGAAGACGGGCATGAAGTTGTAAGTGACAACCTTTACGCCCGCCCTTGCGAGGTTCACGATCGTGTCTTTGTAGTTGTCGATGTACTTTTTTCTCGAAGGAAGACCGAGCTTTATGTCTTCGTGCACGTTGACACTCTCGATGACTTCGAATTTCAACCCGTGTGCTTCGACCTTTCTCTTCAAACTCATGATCTTCTCGAGTGGCCAGACCTCTCCCACGGGTACATCGAACAGCGCGGCCACGACGCCTTCCACACCCGGGATCTGCCTTATGTGTTCCAGTTTCACGGGGTCTTCTTCACCGAACCAGCGAAAAACGATCTTCAAGTTCTTCACCTCTATTCCTTATTGTACCCGCAGATTCTGGAGAGAATTTGACAGACAGGTTTGCAGAGTGATATAATGTAGCCAAAGCTGGGGTGAAACCTTTGAGTAAGCTGATAGTTTCGAGGAACATTTTCGTTGAGAACAACTGGTGGTGGTGCTGCCCCGATTCGACGGGGTAAGCACCGCGTGCTTTAACCTCGCATCGAATCGGGGCTCTCTTGAAAAAGAGAGCCCCTTTTTTATTTGAAATCGTCAGGAGGTGGAACTGTGAGAGTCAGGGTGGATTTGAAGGTTGAGGACATGCCGAGGCATTGGTACAACGTGCTTGCGGATCTGCCTTTCAAACTCGATCCTCCGCTCGATCCAAAAACGAAACAGCCCATTTCTCCCCAGGCGCTCTCTGCGATCTTTCCGGAACCTCTCATCGAACAGGAAGTGAGTGAGCAGAGAGAGATCCCCATCCCCGAGCCCGTGCTGAGAGAGTACGCAGTTTACAGACCCACCCCGCTGTACAGAGCTACCTATCTGGAAGAGTATCTGCAGACACCGGCGCGCATCTACTACAAGTACGAAGGTGTCAGCCCGACGGGCAGTCACAAGACGAACACGGCCCTCGCTCAGGCGTACTACAACAAGATCTCTGGCACCAGGAGGCTGGTAACTGAAACGGGTGCGGGACAGTGGGGAAGCGCCCTGTGCTACGCCGGCGCCAAGTTCGGACTCACCGTGAACGTGTTCATGGTGAGGATCAGCTACGAGCAGAAACCCATGCGGAAGTACCTGATGAGACTCTTCGGTGGCGACGTGGTGCCGAGTCCGAGCGACAGGACGAACTTTGGAAGATCTTTGCTTGAAAAGAACGGCGAGATGCCGGGCAGTCTGGGCATCGCGATCAGTGAAGCGATCGAGGTCGCGCTGTCCGATCCGAGCACGAAGTACTCGCTCGGCAGCGTGCTGAACCACGTGCTTCTGCATCAGACCGTGATAGGGCTCGAGATCAAGAAACAGCTCCAGCTGTTGAACGAGACGCCCACGATCGTTTTGGGCTGTCACGGTGGAGGATCGAACTTCGCAGGTACGATACTTCCGTTCATACCAGACAAACTGTCCGGAAAGAACATAAGGTTGATAGCCTGTGAGCCAACGGCGTGTCCATCACTCACAAAAGGAAGGTTCGAGTACGACTACGGTGACACGGCCGGTCTGACACCGCTTCTGAAGATGTACACCCTCGGTAAAGATTTCATCCCACCGAAGATCCACGCGGGAGGTCTGCGATACCACGGAGCCGCACCGATCGTTTCGAGACTCGTTAAGGAAGGTCTGGTCGAAGCGGTCGCCTTCGACCAGGAAGAGGTTTTCGATTCGGCACGCCTGTTCGCAAAGCTCGAAGGGATCGTGCCCGCACCGGAAAGCTCCTACGCGATCAACGGGGCGATCAGGGAGGCGCTCAGGGCAAAAGAAGAAAAGAGAGAGGAAGTCATCGTTTTCAACCTCAGTGGCCACGGTTTGTTCGACCTCAGCGCGTACGTTTCCTGAAGGCGAGCGGGCGCTCGCCTTCTTTTTCCCCACATTTTTAGCCGATGTTGAGTAAATTTTTAGCCGATTGAAAGTTAATTTACAGTACACTTTGAGCCCCATGAGTAGCATGTAGCTCAGAGAAGGTGATTGTGCATGGGTGGGTGGCCAAGGAAGGTTCTTAAAACAAGCTTAGCTGTCTTTGCTGTAGTTTTCCTTATTTCAGGGGCACTCGCCTATGTACCGACAGTTTACAGGTACGATCCAAAAACAGGTCTTTGGAAAGTGGTAGATGAGAGTGAGTCTGAAATCAAAGTTGAGTTACCCTCTGTCCGAGAGTTTCTCAACAGCAACGCGTCTGTCCCGATAACGGGAACCATAGTTTTGGAACCTCCCACATCGAAACAGGTGGGCTCGCAGCTTGTGACCACAAAAGGGCAAGGTGGCGGCGGAAAATGGTACTTCTACATGGCATACCAGCTCGATGGCGTCGAGCGGTACTACAAGATCATCGCTGGACAGAACGAATGGATCGGGAGGGCGACGGTTAAGAACGAAAACGACAGCTTGTCTGTATCCTTTTCTCTCTTCGGCAGCTGGGTTGCGGATGAATCTCATCTGCGTCTTCTCACCGAAGAACCAGCAGACTTGAGCAACAACGATCTGGCACCTGGACAGTTTCCCTACAGCAAGCGATATTCACCAGCGGTGAACCAAGATACCTACACAGTGATGCTCCCGGCGACCGAAGTTTCCACGATCTACATTCTGTTGCATTTGAAGGTTTCTAACGGATCAGACGAGGAAACAGCGTGGGCGGGTGAAGAGGAAGAAACCGGGATGTGCATCCAGGTGAGCAACAGTCAAGTTGCCTGGTACGTCAAGAAGCCGGGGCAGTACGTTGCCAGATTTCTGACAGCAACGATAGTGACGGCGAGTCATCCTGTCCTCGTTACTTTTTCTGATTTCGACGATCTTTCTCTGGAAGGGGGTGGAGAGGAGAAACTGCCCGTCTATTACTCGTTCGCAGAGGATCTTTCAAGCGTGCAGGGCTGGATAAGGGCAAGCGAACTGAACAACCAGTCGCTGACCTTACAGAACGGGCAGACGATGAACATGTTGCACAGGATTGTTGTTGGAACTCAACAGGCTGGAACGTACAGAAACACCGCGACGGTAACGTTCACACTCCAAGCCGTACAAAATCACATCGAAGGTAGAAGTGGGCAAGGTGGAAAGTAACAGGCTGGAAGGTGTGAAAAGGAGGGAAGGTTTATGAGGAAACTTACGTTGATACTCGTGGCCATGTTTGTAGCGTTCACAGTTTTCGCAATTGCTGCCGGTCAGCAATTGGAAGTATGGAAGTGGGTTGACGGAGAGTGGGTTTCGATCAGCGACGAACCTGAAGATGTTCAAGCCGACGCCTGGGCGTTCTCAGTCGGTGGAGCAAGTGGCGCGTGCAACAAGCGACAATGGCAAATCCAAGTTGGAGTCGACGTTTCGGTTGCTCAGTGGATCGATTTCAGTCTCACTGGAACCAAGTGGCTGTGGTACGTTAGGAAACCAGGCACGTATCTGACAGACTGCATCACAGCGACGATCGCGAGCAACGGTGAAGTTCTTGTTTCCTTCACTGGCCTCGCAAGCCCAACGTATCAAGGACCGTATTCGACAGTGAAAAACTACATCGACATGTGGTACGGTTTTGGCTCCGGCATCAACAACATCCAGTTCGCGGCAGCTTCCGACATAGCGAACGTGAGTTTCACAATACCAGACAGCAATGCGTTGCACTATGGTCTCCAAACGAAGCTGTGGAACAAGATATTTGTTGCGGAATGCAACTCTGCGTGCAACTACAGCACGAGCGGAACGATCGTTCTGACACTTCAGAGGATAAAACCCTGGATAGATCCGGATACTGGTTTCTTTAAGCCAGACTTCAACTACACGCAGTTACCATAGTAGGGAAAGAGTGATTCAGCAGCGACGGGGGGACAAACGTCCCCCCGTTTTTTCCAAGTCTGAGAGATCAGGGGTGAGTGAAGATGAGAAAGATAACGATTTTTGCTATGATTCTGGCATGCTTGATGGTCTTCTCGTTCAGCGTTCGCATCGATCCCGTTCTGGTGAGCAGAGCGGTCAAAGCGGGCGAAGGAACTTCCTTTTCAATATTCGTTGAGAACGCTGACGAATTCGAAGCCGTTGACTTTGAGGTTCTGGTGGCGGATGTCGTTCAAAGCAAAGACGGTGGCTACAACGTGGCACCTGCAGGTTCGACTAATTATTCTGCGGCGAAATGGGTCAAGGTAACGCCAACCAAATTCTCTGTGCCAGCCAAGAGTACTCGGAGGATTGATGTCGAAATAAGTGTTCCACGTGGAGTGAGCGGTGGAAGGTACGCATCTGTTGTGCTCAAGATCGTTACGGAGCGGGAGGAACCTTCCACCATGGAAGAAGCGATGGGTTTTGCCCTCATGCTGGACTATCAGATCGCCACCTTCGTCGAACTCAGCATCGATTCTGTCAGAGCGAGGCGGGAGCTGTACGTCACGGATCTTTCTCTCAAAAAGATAAGCGAAATACCGTCCCTGGCGTTGGTTCAGGAAACCATCGGTCCAAACGCCAACGTTTTCACTGCCACCGTTACGAACAGAGGGAACATACACGTGCAGGTTTCCGGCGAACTGACGATCAAGACCAGAGAAGGAAGGACGCTGGCAAAGTTTCCTTTGGGCAGTGGAACCATTCTCCCCGGGGCGGAGGTCGAGCTGAGGAGCATAACCGCCAGACAGTTTTCTCCAGGAAGTTACATCGCGAGGGCCATGGTCTATTACGGTGGCTACAGACCGGCCATTTTAGAGGCGGAACTGAACGTGGCGGAAGCTGAGGTCGGCACTCAGGTCCAGAAACAGACGGAGGCACCTCTGATCTTCGTGGAGCCCGGCAACGTCGAACTGAAATGTTTGCCGTCCGCTTTTCGCAGCACCACCGTTGAGATCTTCAACAGAGGAAAACAGACCGTGAACGTGTCAGGTGCCGTGTATCCTCTGGTCTACGATCTGACAGGCGAACTGGTTCCCATAGAGGTGAGAGGCCAGGCACCGGACTGGATCGAGGTCAGTCCGACTTCGTTTCAGCTTAAACCAAACCAGAGCAGAAAGGTGAGGATCAGTGCGAGACCTCCAGAGGGGATCAGGGGGGGTCAGTATTTCGATCTTCTGTTCGTTGCGACCGCGGAAGATCTGAAGGTCGAACAGGGTGCCAACCTGCTCGTGTTCGTTGGAAAGGACGAAGAAGTAGTTAAGAAGTCTTCGATGCAGATCGCGCGCATCCTTCCAACCGAGCAGGGCTTGGCCATCGACTTACTCGTTACCAACGAGGGAAACATTCACATTCTTCCTTCGATAACTGTCGGGCTGGAGAGGGTCGTCCCGCAGCGGGAGGAGAACGGGATCATATACCCTGAATCGACCGAGCGCGTTGTCAGCGCCTCGTACACCGAAGAAAACCCGATACTTCCAGGAACGCAGAGACTTTTCATGGTCGTTCTTGACGCCGATTTGAAGAGTGGCGAGTACGTGGTCACGGCGCGGCTGGAGGCAGAAGGTCTGGAGCCGATCGTCAACAAGCAGAGAATCAGAATAGAAAGGGGCGAGGAGAAATGAGAAGGAGGACAGTTTTTTCGCTGTTACTGCTCAGTACACTGTGTTTTCTTGAAGAGGAACCTTTAGTGACGAACATATTCCAGGACACGTACATCCTGGACGCCTTAGCGGACATCTCGGCACAGACCGGTGTACCAATCATTGCGGACAACACCGTGAGCGGTTTTGTGACCATAGAACTGCAGGATGTTCCGCTGGAACGGGCGCTGAAGATGATACTCATGCCCGGAGGATACACGTACGTGAAACTGGACGGTTTCTATTTCGTAGGTTCACCGGATCCGAACAATCCGGCCTTCAGACACATCGCCAGGACGAAGACGTTCAAACCGAAGTATCTGAGTGTGGATTCGATCAGGAATCTGATACCCAAGACGTTCGAACCGTTCTTGAAGTTCGATGCCGAAACGAACCAGATCACGATCACGGCACCGGAAGAGATCGTGAAAGAGTTTGAGAAGGTGCTCGATCAGATAGACGTCGCACCCAGTCAGGTGAAGATCAGCGTGTTAGTCACCGAGATATCAAAGGACAAACTTTCAGACCTCGGCCTGGAAGAAATCGGTTACAGCTTCGGTGCGAACCAGCAGTTCAACGAGAACTGGCAGGCGATAACGGGACTCGTTTCGGGTGTGCTCGCGATTCAAACGGACGTGTTTGGACAGATCGTCGCGAGGATAGCCGCCCTCGAAGAACAGCGTCAGGCGAAGATAAAGGCAGATCCCTGGATCATAGCGAAGGAGAACAAGCCGGCGAAACTGTTCGTCGGACAGCGAGAGATCATAATAGTTCAACCTGAAGGGGCCGCCGCGACGATACAGACCGTCGACGTGGGCGTAGGGCTGGACATAGTGGCGAGAGTCGTGGGCGATAACGAGATAGAGGTATCGCTCACACCGAGTGTGAGCTATTTTTCGAACGGTCGAACGACCAGAACGCTCTCGACGAAGAGGAACGAGATGTCAACCACGGTGATCATCAGAAGCGGTCAGACCGTGGTGGTGAGCGGTCTGACTGTCGAGAGCGATTCTCAGAGCAACTCTGGCCTGCCGTTGTTGTCGAGGATACCCTTGTTGAGGTATCTTTTCGGAACCAGATCGGAGTCGTCCTCGCAGCGAGAACTGGTCATATTCCTGAGCGTTGAGAAACTTTGAGAGGGGCATCCGTCATGAAAAAAATCGTTCTTCTGTTGTTGATGCTTTTTTCTGTTCTCGTCACGGCAGTGGAGATCGTCATCTACCAGTTCGAGATGGTTCAGCTGAACGAAGAGGCACTGACCAAGTTCAACCTGAAGGAGCTTACGGCCGAGTTTCCAAAGGATGGAAGCTTCTTCTCGTTCAGCTACCTTCCAAAAGAGATGCAGCTCAACGTTGCCCTGCCCTTTCTTCAGATGAGCTTCGAAGCAGGCCAGAAGGTAGAAAAAAGTAGATCGTCCACAAGGCCCTGGCTGTCCACGGTCCTGAACCAGAAGGCTTCGATAACGATAGCGAGCGAAGAACTCTCGTTGACGACAGGTGTTAGAACTGGAAAAGGATTGAAATTCGAACTCACTCCAACCCGGGTGCTGGACGATTCCGTCGTGACGAAGGTCTCGATCGCCGATCCTTACGGTCCAACACGGTTCGACAGCGAACTTGAAATAAGCAGGGATGATTTTTCTCTGATCGGTGTTGTCACGCTGAAAAGGGACGATGGGTTTCAGTACGTTGCGATATACGCCAGGGCGAGTGTCGCTTCAACCTTACCGAAGGAACCTTTGTACTCGTCGGGAAATCTGGACGAGATCACAAAGCTCTTCTTCGAAGAGAGCGAGAAACAGCCGAGCGAAGCCTACGCCGTTCTGATCTACGATGGGACCTTTAAAGGTCAGATCGATCTTGTCTTGTGGACAGAGCTCGGCATCGTGGTGAGCGCGAACGTCGAAATACCGTCGCTCAATTTCTCTGCCACCTTAGAGAAGCTGGTCGGCAGCGAAGGTTTGAGAGTGGGGGCGAGGATCAACCATGGTGAAGAAACGTACCTGTTGCTGGGCTTTTCGGACATTTCAAAGCTCACGAACTTTCTGTCGCTCTTCGCGAGCCTCTATCCGATAAAGATATCGCTGCAGAACGCGACGTTCAAATCCCCGGAGTGGTCCTTCGGGGCTGTTATTGGTTTCGACGAAGTCACGATAACGCTGGGACTCTTCAACGAGAATACGTTCGTCCTTTCGGGCGCGGTCAAGTTTAACTTCACAAAGAATTTCTTCGCACTGATGGGAGCCGCTTACGATCTTTCAACGAAGAGACCTTCATTCAGTATAGGTTTTGGGCTGAACTTTTAGCGTGTTACTTCACTCGCCCCTGTTTCAGGGTGGTTGCTATGTTGTCCGCGCGGTTCTCCGCGCGGTTTTTTCATTCAAAATGGATGACGGCCTTCAACGCTCTTCGCTCTTCAACGTATCTGAGAGCTTCGTTCACTTCTTCGAGTCTGAACCTGTGCGTGATGAGTTTTGAAAAAAGCGATTCGTGCGATGTAACCACGTTCACGGCTTGCACGAGATGTTTCGTATCGCTGACCCACACACCTCGGAGTGTGATGCCTTTGAGGACGAGATTCTCATAGACAGAGACCGGGATCGGATCCTGTGGAACCGCCACGCCCGCGATCAGATAAGTCCCGCCACGTCTGAGCAAATTGAACCCTTCCATCAACGCGCGGCTATCCCCGGCTGCCTCTATGACGACGTCCGCTCCCCGGTTGTGTGTGAGCTGGAGGATCTTCTTTCTCCTCTCTTCTTCTGAAAGTTCTCTTCTGTTGATCAAAACGTCGACGAAATCCTTCGCGACGCCCAGTCTTTCGGGAGAACCTCCTATGACCGCGACGATCGAAGCCCCCATGCTCTTCGCCGCCACGGCCGCGAAGATCCCCAGAGGTCCAATTCCCTGTATCACCACGCTCTTTCCAGCGAGCGGTTCTGAGAGAGAATCGAGTGCGTTCATGGCCGTTGCACCAGAGCAGGAGGCGATCACGACGGAGGCTGGATCGACGTTCTCCGGAATTTTCAGCACTTCCACTTCGGGGAGCAGAACAACGGCTTCAGCGTAGCAACCGAGCAGGTGAGGATAGTCTTTGCACGACATGTTTATACCGTAGACTTTCCTGTTCGGACACAGGTGTGGCTGTTTTGCGACGGTGCACCAGTAACACTTCCTGCACACGATGCCCCTGTTCCAGATGATGCGATCGTTGGGTTTGATGGGTTCACCGTTCAGATCTTTCTTTTCACCTGCGACTTCTATCACTTCTCCCACACCTTCATGACCGAGGATGATCGGAACCGGTGTTCTCGGATCTTCTCCCTTCGCGATGTGAACGTCGCTCCCGCAAACCCCGCTGGCGAGCATTCTCACGAGCACACTGCCTTCTGGGAGTTCGCCAACCTCGAACTCTTTCATTCTAAGAGGTTCGTTGAATTTCTCGAGGACCATCGCCCTGAACCTCATCTTTCTTCCTCCCTGGGCCTGACAGGTTCCCTGATTTCGTAGTGCAATCGTCCATCCACGAGGCGGAGGACGATGTATCTGTTCCATTCATCTTTCTTCGGCACGAACTTCATCGTAGGTGGATCGAAAATTTCGAATTTCAAATGCGGACCCCTGCTCTCGTTTCGAATCAGTTCCGCCGTGAGGATAGCCCTGGCGACTGTGAGCATGTTCCTCGTCTCGAGGAGAAACGTGAGACCTTTCTCGTCCTTCGCGATACCCTTCGCTTCGAGCCTTTCGAGCTCGTCGAGTGCCTTTCTGAGTTCGTCGTCGAACCGCACAAGAAAACCATGCCTGGAGACGAGTTCTACGATCCTGCTTCGCGCCTCCGTCGCCGGAATCTCCCCAGTGAGTTTTTCTTCCTCCACTGGAAGGTCAACGATGTGTGCGTTCTGGGCTTCTGACGCCGCATTTTCACCCGCGATTTTTCCAAACACCTGCGTGTCGAGGAGCGAGTTTCCCCCGGGTCTGTTCGCCCCATGTTGGCCCCCCGCACATTCACCGGCCGCGTAGAGCCCCTTCAGCGACGTCTGGGCGCGCTCGTTGATCTTGACACCACCCTGGAAATGCTGGAGTGCATTCTGCACTTCCAGCGGTTCTTTCGACAGATCGATGTGTCTTTCTCTGAGCCATTCGACAACCGATGGATTTATCTTCAACAGCCTTTCGTACGGTGTTGGCAGAGAGAAGAGTCTGGTGTCCACCTTCTCGCTCCATTTGAGTATCTCTTCCGGTACAGACTCAGGGCAAAAGTAGGAAGGATTCTTTGTGAAGTCGAGAAACACCCTGTGTCCCTTCTCAAGGTGTGCGTAAACGGCGAGGTCTATGACCTTCGTTGGCGATTCGTAAGAAACGGGCCAGTGCGCACCTTTTTTGAACTGAAGTTCCGTGAGGCGGCTCACGTCGTCTGAACTGAGGTATTTCATCAGGAACTCTTCGCCGTTTTCGTCCACGACGCGTGGCAGGCTTCTGAACATGCTACCGGAGCTTGCGAAGAGGATGTGCGGATGGCAGATGCCTATCTGCATGAATTCGAGATTGACAAGCTCCGCACCGGCTCTGAGCGCTGCCGCATAACCGTCTCCCGTCATTTCCGAAGGAAAGACATTTCTTTTGAAGAGTCTTCCAGCACCGCCCGTTGCCAGTACGAAAGCCTTGGCAAACACGCAGAATGGTTCGTCTGTCGTCGTATCGACAAATTTCGCCGCAACGACTCTCTTCTCTTTCACGATGAAATCGTACAGCATCGCGTTTTCGTGAAGGTCTACGTCCAAACTTTTGAACCTTCTCAGAAGGGCTCTGTGTATCTCCACGGCCGTTTCAGGCCCCACGTAGCACGCGCGAGGATAGATGGAACCGTCCGTGAGGAACTGATCTATTTTTCCATCTTTCGTCCTCGCGAACGGAACGTTCAAACTCAACAGGTATTCCAGCGCGTCAGCGCTCTCTTTCGCGAGGATTTCTGCAAGATTGTAGTCTGAAACTTCACCGCCTATCCTGTAGATGTCCATCGCGTGGTGGCGCCAGTTGTCTTTTTCGGGTAACGTGTAAGGCAAGGTCGCATGGAACGCCATTCTGTCTGAACATGCGATCGCGGTGGTGCCTCCAACTCCGAGCGGCTTTTTGCTCAGAAGCATCACCCTGAGAGAAGGAATTTTCTCCTTCGCAGCGATCGCTGCACGAAGCCCCGCTCCCCCACCGCCTATGACCGCGACGTCTGTGAAAAGTTTTTTCATGGCTCTTTCCCCCTTGGTACGAGACTGATCGCCTTCGTTGGGCAGAGCTTCACACAGAGTCCGCAACCATCGCAGGCTTCTGAGATCACGTACGTTTTCTGTGTCTTGTAAGGTGCATCGTAGATGCACACTCTTCTGCACACGTCGCACATGTTGCACAGGTCCGGATCGATCCTCGCAACGTAGATGTGTCTTCGATCTATCTGTTCGTTGTTGAGGATCTTCGGGCCACTGACCTTACCCCTGAACTGATCCAGGGACGTGTAGGATTTTCTCTCCATGAACTGTTTGAGTTCTTTCAGAAGCATCTCTATCGCTTCGTAACCGAGCAGATAGATGAGGCTGCACACTTCAACCACGTCCGCACCCGCGTAGATGAACTTCGCCACGTCGATGCCACTTCCCACACCACCAGACGCCGCGATGGAGATGTTCAAATGTGGGCTGCTCGCTGCGATCCATCTCAGCACGGCGTTGAAGGACCACGGTCCTCCGTGTCCGGCGTAGCCACCGTGCATGATGGGTCTTTCGTTTTCCACATCGATGTCCAGACCCGTGAGGCGGTTGAACATCACCACGCCGTTGACACCGATCCGTTCCAACATCGAAGCCATTGAGATTGGAGAGGACAATTGCATGGGAAGTTTCACGATGATCGGTATCTTGACCGTGTCTCGAACAAGACGAGCCACGTTCAGAATCTTTTCTTCCACATCCCCGCCTCTGAAGGATATCGAGCCGTGCGGACACGAAACGTTCAGCTCCAACGCTGGGGCACCGGCTTCCTCTGCCATCCTTGCATATCTCTTCCAGCCTTCTTCGCTGATGCAATTTATGCTGGGAATGACGGGGATCGAGAGGCTGTTCACGGCCCTTCGAATTTCTTCGAAGTACTGGTGCTCATCGAAACCACTCGCTTGTTCGAAGGAATAGAACGTGTGAGATCTGAGTTTGCCCATCCTTCGTTCGATGATCTCGAATCTCGGTGTCGGAGAAATCCTGCAGACTTCTTCCTCGAACAGGGACTTCACAACGACACACGCGGCTCCATGTTCCTCCGCCTTCTTCATGTTCTTGAGATTTTCGGTCAAACCCGACGAAGCCACAACGATGGGATTCTTCAGTTTCAGACCAACGTATTCGCAAGAGAGATCCATCCGTATCACCTCACAGAAGCTCGATCCGTTCGCCCTTCTGGGCCGACAGGTACGCTGCGTAGATGACCTTCACCGTTTCTTTTGCGAGCTCGAAGTCGGACTCAGGTTCCTTGCCCTCCAGCAAGCATTTCGCGAAGTCTCTCATTTCCTGAGGATAACCCCTCACCCAGTCTTCGTCTGGGGATGGGAAGGACCAACCCGCCTTGGTCTCTATCTTCTCAGCGATGTATTCGTCTTTCCAGGTGTCTGGATTCGGTGTGTAGGCGAGCATCATATTGTTCGGAGTCATGTTGCAGTAGATCATGCCATTCGTGGTGTTTATCTGGAGCAGATTCTTCACGCCTCCCAGGCTTATGTCGTTCGAGATCACGATCGCTTTGGAACCGTCTTCGAAAGTCAGGATCGCACAGGACCAATCTTCCACGTCGTACCAGTCCGTCACCATGCTCGGCTTGCCGAAACGTTTGACAGGTTCGAGTTTGGTCAAACTTGCAGTTTCTGCGAAGACGGACTTGACACGGATGGGTTTTCCGTAGAAAAGCTTACCTTCAAAGTGTTTCATGTGTATGACCGCGCCGATCGGGTGTGAACCCATGCGCAAAAGACTTCCGCCACCCGCGGTACGCCACCGTCTCGAGTAGGTCGCATGCGAACCAGAGTGGCTCTCCTCGGCCCTCAATTCCAGGATCGGAGCTTTCGATGCGGCGATGAGCCTTTTGGCTTTCGTGACGGCCGGGGCGTAAACGAAATTTTCTGCGTACATGAACTTCACGCCACTCGATCTCACAGCTTCGTCTATCTTCGCAAGCTTTTCCAGAACTTTCCTGTACATGTGTTCCTTGTCTATATCACCGACGCGATCGATCTCTGGTCTGTCTTCACCGAAATAACCCGTCAGGGGTTTTTCACAGATGATGTGTTTCTTGTTCTCACACGCCGTCAAAATCACGCTCTCGTGAACATTGGTGGGGACGCACACGTCTACAACATCGATGTCTCTGCAGGCTGCAAGCTGTTCGAAGTTGTCGAAGACTCTTTCTATACCGTACTGTCGAGCCAGCCTTTCTGCGTTCTCTCTGTGTGCGGCACAAACACCAACCACTTCGAAGAATTCCCTGTTTTCCCTGTAAGCGGCAATGTGAATGTGAGACACGAAACCGGCTCCAACGATCCCAACCCTGATCTTGTTCATGCTCTTCCACCCCTTCTCTTAGGTAAGTATTTTGAGAGAACCACCAGGGTGATCGCAATGATCAATGCGAGCGAAATCGGCCGTGTGAAGAAGGATGATACGTTACCGTTGGTCAACATGAGTGCCCTTCTGATGTTCGTGTCTGCCATCGGCCCCAGGATGAAACCGAGCACGAATGGGGCGGCAGGAAAATCGTTGAGTCTCATGAAGTAACCGAGCAGTCCGAAGAGGAGCATGACCCAAACGTCGAACAGCCTGCCGTTCAAAACGTACGTTCCAACCACGCAGAGCACGAAAATGATGGGCATCAGAATCTCTGTGGGAACCAGAAGGATTTTCAAAAAAAGCCTCGTGACGATCAAACCGAAAAGCACCATCAAGATTGTGGCGATCGTGAAAGCAGCCGCGACGTAACCTATCATCTCGGGGTGTTCTATGGAAAGCAGAGGTCCGGCCTTTATACCGTGTATCCACATCGCGGCCAGCAGCACCGCGGCAGGAGCGCTACCGGGTACTGCCAGTGTGAGCACAGGTATGATGGCACCAGCAACGCAAGCGTTGTTCGCGGTTTCAGCGGCAGTGAGTCCCTCGATCGAACCTTGACCGAACTTTTCAGGTTCTTTGCTCATACGTTTTGCCGCGTCGTACGCCACCCATGCGGCCACATCTTCACCAACGCCCGGTATCACGCCTATGAAGACACCGATCAACCCAGATCTCACCAGGTTCAGAGCGTTCTTCTTTATCGTCTGAAGATAGGAAAGCTTCTTTCCTCTCGTCGAGAAATCAAGTACCACTTCGGCTTTCGTAACACGCTTCAAACTCGTCAGAATCTCGGGTATTCCATAGACGCCCACCAGCACAGGCAAGAGCGAAATACCACCGTAGAGCTGTATGTTCCCAAAGGTGTACCTCGGGAAAGAAACGATCTCATCCAGACCGATCATCGCGATCATGAGGCCAAGGAATCCGGCGATCCATCCCTTTAGAGGATCTTTTGGAGCGGTCAAACTCCCCGCTATGATGGTGCCAAAGATGGCGAGGAGTGCAAATTCCCATGAACCAAACCTCAACGCAACGGCTCCGAGAGCTGGCGCCAGAGAAACGATGAAGATTGCTCCCATGATGGATCCTATGCCGCTCATTATCGTGGCAACGTTCAGTGCGAAACCTGCCATACCGGAGCGCGCCAGGGGAAAACCATCCACCGTGGTTGCGGCGTTCGCCGGAGTACCTGGTATGTTCAGCACGATCGCCGTTCTGCTACCACCGTAGATAGCACCCACGTAAACACACAAGAGCATAGGTATCGCTATGTCAGGTGGAAAACCGAACGTCAGAGTAGTCAATATTGCCACACCTAGTGTTGCTGTCAGACCGGGAAGGATCCCAACCACAATACCGAGCAAGGTGGACCAGGAAAGATGAAACAAGAACACCGGATTGGTCAAAATTGAACCCATAGATTGAAAAAAGACCTTCAGTGTGGTCATCTTTCGATACTCCTTTCATGGGAGCGGAAGCAGAAAGACTCTGGAAAAAAGATAGTATATGCCCAGCGTCGTACCGACCGAGGTTAATGCGATGAGGACGAACCTTTTTCTGAGAAAGACCATCGAAGTTGCGCTCAAGAAAACTGAGGTCAGGATGAGGAAGTTGATCTTTCCAAGGAGAAAAACGTAGACGAGGAACATGACGGATGCGAGGATGAGCTTTCTGTTCTCTTTACGACGAATCTCGTCAGGAACAGAGCGAGTATCCGAGGTCGACTCATGTTTTCTCACGAGCATTATGAAACACAGAAGGATGACCATTATCGAAAAGAACGCCGGGACTATTCCCGGTGCTCCGTACTTACCGTACTCTGTCACCCTTGGCATCCTCAACGCACCGACGAGGAAGAAGATCCCAAGAGACATGAACAGCAGGGCGGATATCCGGTCCCTCATAGCTCAATCCCCCAAAAGAGGTGCCCGCGCGTGCGGGCACCCAAATTCACTGACCGATCCTTGGAATGTTGAACTGTTCAGGTGAAACCGTTGCGATCCCACGATCGTACAGCAACCAGGTTACCCTTCTTGCAACTTGTTCCACGATGTTCTCCGCCTCTTCACCGTAGTAACAAACTGGCTTGAGACCTTGCTTGATGGCCCACTCTTTGAATGCATCCGAATTGACTGCCTTTTCGAAGACTTCGCCGACGGTTTTTAAAACCTCAGCGGGTACGTCTTTCGGGATGATCAAGCCGAAATGGAAGCGCACGTCTGGAAAATCTGGATACCACTGTCTGATGGATGGAATCTCGCCGTAACCTTGTAAATTGATGGGTTCTGCCGCCAGCGTGCAGAGGATTCTCAGTCTTCCTGCCCTTGCCATATCGGCTACTTCGTGAATGAACTGCATGTTTCCGACCACTTCGCCCGTCACGACGGCGGTCGTGGCTGGTGCTCCGCCCGCGTACGGGACGTGTTTGTACTTCACGTTGAAGTATTCCGCGAATATTTCGAGCGCCACGTGACCACCGCTACCAGTGCCTGCCGAAGACAGCGGTATCTCAGGGTTTTCTTTCATCGCGTTCACGAGATCCACTATCGTCCGATAGGGTGAGTTCGGATTCACAACTACCACGTTGGGAGCCTCGGCGCACAGAAAGTATGTCCAGTCTCTGTGTGTGATGTTCATGTACCCCAGCACAGCGTACTTGGTGATGTCCAGCGTTGCGTTTGCCGTC
Organism: Thermotoga caldifontis AZM44c09; assembly: GCF_000828655.1. NCBI lineage: Bacteria > Thermotogati > Thermotogota > Thermotogae > Thermotogales > Thermotogaceae > Pseudothermotoga > Pseudothermotoga caldifontis. The sequence continues at coordinate 1,757,431 of NZ_AP014509.1, read as the reverse complement.
CAGGTGTAACCATCGTGTGGTGCCTGCCAGGCGTTGAGGGTTCCAATCGAGCCAGCTCCGCCCGGCGTGTTGACGATGATGAACTTTCTGCCGAGCAACGGTTCCATCTGGGCTGTGATCATCCTGGTAACTTGATCGGTCGAGCCACCAGCAGCCCACGGAACGATCACGGTTATGGATTTTGCGGGTTTCCATTCTGCGAACGCGAGAATGACTGAAAACAGTACAAGAACTGCAAGAAACTTTTTCATGCTCATCCCTCCTTCTAAGGTATTCTGCCAACATTGTACATCAAACTTTGCTGCTGTTCAATGTGATAAACTTTCAGGAAAAAGGAGGTGGAACGTTGAAGGTGGGTGTGGTGGGAGTTGGAAACATCGGTGGAATCATCGCAAACAGGTTGGTCGAATCGAAGCTTTTTCAACCAAAGGAGGTGTTTCTGAGCAACAGATCGACAGAAAAGCTCAAACCTTTCATCGAAAGGGGTTATGCCATAACGGGTACGGGAGAAATCTCCAAACTGTGTGACATCATTTTCCTGTGCGTCAAACCTCAAGACAGCGAACGGATGTTCGAAGAGCTTGGCCCAGCGGAAGACAGGATCTTGATCAGCACGATGACCGCCGTGAGCATCGACAGGATCGAGAGAAAGACACGCGCGAAGAGGATCGTCAGAATCATGCCGAACGTTCCCGCGATGATTGGAGAAGGTCTGGTTGGTGCGTGCAGATCTTCGCACGTCGACGATGAAACGTGGCAGACATGTCTGCGAGTTCTTTCATGTCTGGGAACCGTGGTCGAGGTGAAAGAAGAGCAAATGGAGGCAGTGACGGCACTCAGCGGAAGCGCACCTGCGTTCTTTTTTGTCATCCTTGAGGCGTTGATAGATGCGGGCATAAGGATGGGACTTTCGTACGAGAAATCGCGCCTGATGGTTTTAGAAACGATGGCTGGTTCTGCGAAGTTGCTTTTGAAGCTCGAGAACCATCCAGGCGAGTTCAGGCACGTGGTCACATCCCCTGCGGGCACGACGATCGAAGGCATTTACAGGATGGAAAGAGAAGGTGTCAGGGGTGCCCTCATGAAAACGATCCACGAAACTTACTTGAGAGCGTTACAATTGAAGAATGAACTCAACGATCAGCTCGGAGGGTGAGGGAATGTCGAAGCTGGACAGAGTGGCTCTTCTGTTTGGTATCATCTTGACACTGATCGGGATCGTCCTGCTAATGAACGTTGCTGCGGCTCATTTCTGGCCGCTGTTTCTCTTATCGCTCGGTTTTCTCTTCGAGTTCGGTGTGTTGGGTAAAGGTGCTGGACAGCTCGTTCCAGCGGGCATCTTGATCGTGATAGGAACGGTGCTTTTAGTCTGCTCCATCTTTGGTTACGATAAAATGGCTTATCTTTGGCCGTCGTTCATCCTTGCCCCAGGTTTTGGTCTTCTTCAAGTTTACTTTGTGAACAAGTCCAGAAACGCGTTAAAGGCATCGATGGTTTTGATCACACTGTCTGTGATCTTTTTCGTTGCCGCATTCTTTCGCATCGGCTGGGCGAGGGTGACTTTTGGATTTTTACTGATAGTGCTCGGCGTGGCCATTCTGATCAGGAGCACAGGGAGGAAGTCTGAATGAAGCGTTCTGCACTTGTACTGATCCTTCTAATTTCTGGAGTTTGTCTCTTTTCACAGATAGCAACCAAGATTCTGTTCGAGGACGGCTGGAAAATCTTTGGGGAAGAGAACTTCGTCGAAAAACCTTCTCTCCCGCTCACGATGATCGTGTACGGCGATTCTCGTTGGGGCAACCAAACCCACAGGAAACTCGTTGAACTCATGGATGAGTACAGACCCGCCATCGTGGTTCATCTGGGCGACATGGTGAACAGTGGGGACAATGAAAAAGAGTGGGAGATCTTTTTCGAAATCACGGCGCCTCTGAGAAGTTACGCCTTCTTTCAGCCCGTAAAGGGGAACCACGAGAAACCCGATGTTTACTACAGACGGCACTTCGGACTTTACAACTACTGGGCTAAGGTGGAAGATTACGTTTTCATCTTCCTCGATCCAGACACAGGAGTTAAGAGGTGTGAGAATTTCATCAGGTCGATAGATCTGTCCGGGAAAATTCCGATCGTTTTTTTGCACTATCCCATCTTCAGCGGTGGCCCCCACGGAAGGACGCAGACTGTGAAGAACTTGCAGGTTCTGCACGATGTTTTTCGAGAGTTGAACGTGCCTATAGTTTTCAGCTCGCACGATCACAATTATCAAAGAATTGTGAAGGATGGAATAACGTACATCGTCACCGGTGGAGGGGGTGCCCCGCTGTACAGATTAGATCCGATCGAGGGACTTCTGGTCGGAGCGGTGGTCCATCACTTCGTGAAGGTGAACCTCCACAGGGATAGGATCGAGTGCGAAGCCATCTCTGTGAATGGTGAGATCATCGATTCTTTCACTGTCTCTGTCCGTAGTTCTTCCTGAGAAACTCCATCGCTTCGAGTGCGCTTCGCTCGTCTATCGTATAGATCGTCCTGCCGGTTGATAGTGCGAGTACATAAATCTTGGCCGTTCTCTCTATGGTTTCGCACATATCGAAAGCTTTTTTCAAGCTTTCCGCCCCGCACACCAGACCGTGGTTCGCCATTATGACAACTTTACTCTTTTTCATCGCTTCAACGACGTTCCTTGCGAGTTGCTCCGTGCCGGAGTTTGCGTACTCGCTCACGGGAACATGTGTGGTGTACAGCAGCATCGTTTCGTTCAGAGCGGGCAGGGGAAGCCTCAGAATCGAAAGAACGCCACAGTAAATTGGATGGGCATGTACAACGGCGTGAACGTCGGAGAAGTTTCTGTAGATCTCCATGTGGAGTTTGAACTCGATGGACGGTTTCCTTTTCCCTTCGACCACCCGACCTTCCATGTCGAGGATGGGTATATCTTCAGGTTCAAGTTCGTGGTACGGCATCCCGCTGGGCGTGATCGCGAAAAGTTTCTCGTCAACCCTGACGCTCAAGTTACCCGCCGTACCACTCACCATGTTGGACTCGAGCATCTTTCTCCCGTACTCAACCAGCAGCTTCTTCGCTTCTTCGTACACGCGTTTCACCTCGCTTCGCCATCTTTGTTCGATACATCGCTCTATCCGATACTTCTATCAGATCCTGAAGGTTCTGACCGTCCGTTGGATAAACCGCTGTTCCGGCGCTCAAACTCAGTTCGATCCTGATTCCATCGATGCTGAACGGTTGACAGAACTTTTCATGGATCCTCATCAGAACTTCTTTCGCCGTCTCCGCATCGGCGTGTGGAAGCAGCACCACGAATTCGTCTCCTCCAATTCTACCCAGCAGGTCTTCAGATCTTATAGAAGTTTTGATCCTCCTGACGGCGGCCTGCAACAACTTATCGCCGAAAGGATGTCCGTAAAGATCGTTGACCCTTTTGAAATTGTCGAGGTCCAGATAGATGAGGCAAGCTGTTTTGCCAACCTTCAGCGAGCGCAATTTTTTGTTGGCGAGTCGAACGAACGCCTGACGGTTGAGGGCTCCCGTCAAATAATCCGTGTATATCAACCTGTGAAGTTCCTCGGCGATGAAATCTCTGAAAAACCACAGAAGGCTCAAAGCCATGATGGCACAGCCTGAAAGGTTCGAAAGGGTACTGATCAGGTCAAAGTGTGGGACTATCAAATGACTGTTCAGAAAGTTCAGCAGACCCGAAAACGTGATCAGGGAAATTCCCATCTTCATCGGTACGTGCCGATAAGAATAGATCACGTAGCTTATCAGGAGTCTGAAAGCGAAGTCCAGAAGACTGAGAGAGAACAAAAGCAAATTCACCTCAGCGCGTTCTGGGAAAGTGAGAGCCGAAAGAATCGATACAAAGATGAAGACCAGCACCGTTCTCAAAAAGCCTGAATGGCTCGTCTTCCCGATCGTTCCACCCCCGCGATTCCAGATCGATTCTAACACTCATCAACATTCGTGTGATGCACTTTGTTTTTATCTCGATATATCCTATAATATAACCAGTTAGCCCTGCAGAGGAGGGATTGCTGGTGGCAAGAAGAGCTGTAGCAGTTTTACTCACTGTGTTGTCGTTACTGAGTTTCGCTGCTATCAAGATCGGTTTCTTCGCTCCGCTCACCGGTCCGGCAGCAGCAGACGGTGCAAGCGCGCTGCATGGGGCACAGCTCGCTGTGGAGTACATCAACTCACGCGGAGGAGTACTGGGTCAACCAGTGGAGCTGGTGTGGTACGATGACAACTTCAAAGCCGATCAGGCAGTCAACATCGCCTACAAGCTCGTTCAGCAGGACAAAGTTGCGGTGGTTGTGAGCGGTTCTTACAGCGGTATGACCAGGGCAGCGGCGGGAATTTACCAGCAACTCAAGGTGCCCATGATCTCTGCTTACGCTGTGCACCCCGAGATCGTTGCGACGGGTGAGTACATCTTCAGGGTCGGAACACTCGCCACCGTTCAGGGAAGAGCGGGGGCACATTTGGCCGTTGAAAAGCTCGGGGCAAAGAAAATCGCGATACTCACAGTGGACAACGACTTCGGAGTTTCACTCACCGCCGGCTTCAAGGAAGAAGCGATCAAGCTGGGTGCAGAAATAGTCTTTGAGCAGAAATACCCGCTCGGTGAAACGGACTTCAGACCTCTTCTGACACGCATCAAAGCTGTGAAGCCTGACGCCATTTACGCGACTGGTTATTTCTCCGAAGCTGCAAGGTTGGTTACACAGGCGAGACAGATGGGCATCTTCGTTCCTATCATCGGTCAGGAAGGTTACGATTCACCTCAGTTCGCGAAACTCGCCGAAGCGGGTGCCGCAAACGGAGTGGTCATAACGACTGACCTGAACAGGGACAGCGAAAAACCGATTGTGAAATGGTTCATTGAGGAATACGCGAAGAGGTACAACCTCGATGCGGACATGGTTGGAGCTTCCGCGTTCGACGCCGTGATGGTTGCGGCCAAGGCCATCCAGATCGCCGGCACTTACGATCCAGCGAAGATAAGGGATGCCCTCGCGAGCATTAAAGCGGGAGATGTGGAGCTCGAAGATTTCGTGACGGGTTTCAGGGGATTCACAGAAAAGAGAGAATCGCTCAGGACAATAACGTGTCAGATCTATCTTGGAAACAGGTTCCACTGGTTCTGGGAGATCAAAGATCCCGCGATTGTAACTCCGTGACGAGTCGTTGGGGGCTCTGCCCCCATTCTCTTTCTACACCGTCCAAGAAAGCGGGGAATGGAGAGTGCTGCAAAACATCGTGAACGCTTTGGTGCTCGGCAGCAGTTATGTGATGATCGCCGTCGGATTGACACTCGTGTATGGGATTTTGAAGATACTCCACATAGCCCATGCGGGAATCTATGCGTTCGGAGCTCTCTTCGCGGTTTATCTCTACGAACTTGGTTTTCCCTTCGTGGTGGCGATCGTCCTTTCCCTCGTTGCTTCTTCTTTTCTTGGTGTGTTCATCTACAGGGGTTTTTACAAACATGTACTGGACAGGGGTCGAATCGTACCACTCGTGATGAGCGTAGGTCTGTTCGCCGCGATGGAAGATCTGTACAGGCTCGCATGGGGGCCTTACAAGCGTCCGTTCGATGTTTATCTGAGCCTGCCGGACATCATGACACCGAACCTGTATCTCAGTTCGAGAGGAGTTCTAATGTTGATAGTCACGGTTATCGTTGTATTCGTATTGTATCTTCTACTCATGAAGACAAAACTTGGAAAATCACTGAGGGCGTGTTCGAACGATCTTCATCTCGCTGGTGCTTTCGGTGTGAACACGGACAGGACGATCGCCTACGGTTTTTTGATCGGTTCCTGTCTGGCTGCGCTCGGGGGGATCCTCGTTGGCCTCTACGACAACACGGTCTATCCCACGATGGGCAGCGTACCTTCTTACAAAGCGTTCGTGGTTGTGGTGCTCGGAGGTTTTGGGAGTATCAGGGGTGCCGTCATCGCGAGCTACATACTGGCTCTCGTGGAGACGTTCGTGGTGTACAAACTCGGTTATCTTTTACCCAGGGATGCCATCGCGTTCCTCACCATGATCGTGCTTTTGATGTTCAAACCTGAAGGCTTGTTTGGGAAGGTGCAGAGATGAGCTTAGACTACTTTCTGACCGTATCCGTTTTCACAATGATAAACATGATACTCGCACTCAGTTTGAACGTACTGATAGGTTACGCAGGCCAGGTTTCACTCGGGCACGCGGCGTTTTTCGGTATAGGTGCCTACGCATCGGCGATCCTCACGGTGAAATTCGGTATGAACTACTGGTTGGCACTTTTACTCTCTGTCCTCATAAGTGGCCTCGTTGGATTGCTTTTGGGCCTACCTGCGTTGAGGGTGAAGGAAGATTTCCTGGTCTTGGCGACGATCGGTATCAACTTCGTGGTCGTGTCGATCTTCAACTACGTCAAGTTCTTCGGTGGACCGTACGGCATTCTCGGATTGCCAAGACCCAGCCTGTTCAACCATGCGTTCAGCACGCGAGAGTACGCGATCTACGTGCTCGTGTGGACCATCCTGGTCATACTCTTCGTGAGATACCTTTCCAAAACTTACGTGAAACTTGGGTTCGATTCGCTGAGAGAAGACGAGGACGCAGCGGAGTCGGTTGGAGTGAGTTCACCGAGGTACAAGATGTACGCCTTCACGATAGCAGGTCTCCTGGCCGGGCTTGCGGGTAATCTCTGGGCGCACTACATGACCGTCGTCTTTCCTGACAACTTCGCTTTTCCAGTGTCCATAGGCATACTGACCATGGTTGTCGTCGGTGGCGTTGGAACGCTCTTCGGACCACTGGTCGGAGCGGTTATCGTGACAACCTTGCCCGAAATATTGAGGTTCGCAAGGGATTACAGGATGCTGATCTACGGTTTGATCATAGTGTTCACGATGTTCTTCATGCCCAAGGGTATCGTTGGAAGCATAAAGGAGCGGATCTACGGTGCTGCTCTCAGTGAGAAACGTATCGAAAAGATTCGGCGGGTTGCAGGCAGTTAAGGACGTTTCCTTCAATGTCGAAGCGGGTGAGATCAGGGCCATCATAGGTCCAAACGGGGCGGGAAAGACAACCCTCTTCAACATGATAAACGGATTCTTGAAGCCAGATTCCGGCGTGGTGATTTTCGACGGCAAGAACATAGTCGGCCTGAGACCGAGCGAGATCGCAAGGATGGGACTCGCAAGAACGTTTCAGATCGTAAAGCCTTTCTCCAATCTGAGTGTTCTCGAAAATGTCCTGGCAGGTCTGGGTCTGGAATACTATCCCAGCTTAGCGGCCTTTCATCGTTCACCTTTTGACAGGGAGCATGTCAGAAAGGCTTGGGAAATTCTGGAAATGCTCGGCATAGAAAAATATGCCAGTGTGGCAGCGGGTACTTTACCGCTGGGACTGCAGAGAAAAGTGGAGATCGCAAGGGCTCTGGCTTTGAAACCGAAGTTACTCCTGTTGGATGAGGCGGTCTCTGGCTTGAACGATGCCGAGACGGAAGAGATGATAAGCGTGGTTAAGAAAATAAACCAGTTCGGCGTGACGATACTCTTCATAGAGCACGATATGAGATTCACCGTGAAGGTTGCGCACAGGATAACCGTTCTCGATTATGGTGTCAAGATCGCGGAAGGTGGCCCCGAGCAGGTCATGAAGGACCCGAAGGTCATCGAAGCGTACTTAGGGAGTGAGGAAGTTGCTTAGTGTGGAAAATCTCTGCGTTCGGTACGGTAAGATCACAGCCGTCAAGGATGTCAGTTTCTCTTTGAACGAGGGTGAATTGCTCGCGATCGTTGGGGCGAACGGGGCGGGAAAAACATCGGTGTTGAACGCGATCATGGGACTCGTGAAAGTTCATTCTGGAAGGGTGATTTTCAACGGGACGGATGTGACGAACTTGCAGTCGTGGGAACGCTTCAAGATGGGCATGTGCATAGTTCCTGAAGGTGCGCGACCGTTCGCGGACATGACCGTGCTTGAAAACCTTGAAATAAGCGCAATGAACCTGAACAGAGCTGAGGCGAAGAGAAAGATGGAGTGGGTGTTCGAGCTTTTCCCAAGGCTGGCGGAGAGGAAAAAACAGTTGGCGAAAACGCTGAGCGGTGGGGAGAAACAGATGCTGGCGATTGCCAGAGCCCTGGTCGGGCCAGTTAAACTTTTGATCATGGACGAGATTTCTCTCGGTTTGATGCCAAAATTGGTGACGGAGATGTTCAGGGTGATAGAAAGGTTGAAGCAAGAGAAGCTGACGATGCTGCTGGCAGAACAGAACACCAGGAAAGCGTTGCAGGTTGCGGACAAAGTGTGTGTCATGCAGAATGGTTCGATAGTTCTTCAGGGCAGAACCGAAGAGCTTCTGAACAGTGAAGAGATCAAGAAGGCATATCTTGGAATCTGAGGGAGGTGAGCTGCTTGGCACCCGTGAAGATCAGCATCATCGGAGCGGGAAGTGCCGTTTTTTCTATGAGGCTTGTCAACGATCTGTGCAAGACGAAAGGTCTTGCGGGAAGCTTAGTTTCGCTGATGGACATCGACGAACAGAGGTTGAACGGAGTGTACGATTTGGCAACGAGGTACGTGAAGGAGCTGGGAGCAGATTTGAAGTTTGAAAAAACGACCTCGCTGGAAACTTCGCTACACGAGGCAGATTTTGTCATCAACACGGCCCTCGTTGGGGGACACGCGTATCTTGACAAGGTCAGGGCGATTGGAGAGAAACACGGATACTATCGAGGCATCGATGCACAGGAACTGAACATGGTAACGGACTACTGCACGATAACGAACTTCAACCAGCTGAAATTCTTCGTTGACCTTGCAAGGCTCATGGAAAAGATATGCCCCAACGCGTGGCTGTTGCAAACGGCGAATCCCGTGTTCGAAGGCACGAACCTCATAAGCCGCTGCTCGAAAGTAAAAGTTGTGGGTTTCTGCCACGGGCATTACGGTGTGATGGAGATGGCGGAAGCCCTGGGACTGGATGAAAGCAAGCTCGATTGGCAGGTTGCGGGATTCAACCACGCGATCTGGTTGAACAGGTTCGTTTACGACGGCCAGGATGGCTACAGGTTGCTGGAAAACTGGATAGAGGAAGGCAATTTGGAAAGGTGGAAACCGAGAAACCCGTTCGATCTGCAGATGAGTCCGGGGGCAATAGACATGTACAGATTCTACGGTATGATGCCCATTGGGGATACTGTCAGGAACAGTACGTGGTATTACAACAAGGACTTCGAAACGAAGAAAAGATGGTACGGTGAGCCGTGGGGAGGACCTGACTCCGAGGAAGGATGGAAGTGGTACCAGCAACGTCTCAAGACGACCACGGACGCGATCGATTTTCTTTCGAAAAATAAGTCTCTGAAGCTGATGTCTTTGAACACTTATTTGAAATTCTTACCGAAGGGAACGGTTCCAGAGGAAATGAAAAAAGAGGTCGAAGTCTTCTCGTCTCCGGACAAGCTCAGTGGGGAGCAACACGTACCCTTCATCGACTCTGTAGTGAACAACAACCCTCGGAGGTTCGTGATAAACGTTCCCAACGAAGGTTACATAGACGGCATTCCAGACGGGATCTTTGTGGAAGTACCCGCGATCGTGGACAAAGATGGCTGGCACGTTGAAAAGATCGAACCGAAACTTAACGACAAGGTGTTGAAATTCTATCTGTGGCCGAGGATGATGAGAATGGAATGGGCACTTCACGCCATCATGAACGGCGACAAGTCAGCTTTGATAGAATTCTTGTTGAGGGATCCGAGGACAAAGAGTTTGGAGCAGGCACAGACTGTCATCGAGGAAATCTTGAACCTTCCAGAGAATCAACAAATGAAGGCTCACTACGAAAAAAGAATGAAGCTGTGATATACTTTCGGTAAGGTGTGAGAAAGGAGGAGTTCGGGATGAAGAAGTTCCTGGTTTTGGCGGCGCTGATAGTTTCCGTTCTCAGCTTGGCCGCGGTGAACCTTGACATCTTTGGGAATTACCATTTCACGCTGTCTGCGAGTCCAACGGCTGCAGCGAGCATCAGCTATTTGAGCTTCGGTCTGCAAGCAGCTTACGAAGTGACGGAAGGGGTTCAAATCGGTGGAGGCGTGGGCCTTGCGTACTTCTTGCCGGATGCGACTACGGCGAATCTGTTGTTGCAGGCTGCGACTCCCACTCAATGGGCACTGGACTTCGTCGTCAGCGCAAAGTATTACATACCCATCAACGACTTCTCTTCTGTGATGATCAAAGGTTACGGCGGTCTGTCCATCCCAGGTTTCAAAGAGTTCGACAAGCTCGGTTACATCGTGGGTGCTGGGGTCTTCTACGTCTTCGACATGGTTGACTTCAACGTCGGCCTCGGAGCAGGCATCGAGATGAGAACCTACAAATCCACTTCGATCACCTCGATACCGGTCGGTGTCATAGCGAGCATAAAGTTCTGAAAAATCGATATCGGAATTTAAAGCCCCGGCTATGCCGGGGCTTAATCATGGTCAGGAGTTACTTTATAACCTTCACGTGGGCTGCCTGTGGACCTTTGGGGCCTTCCTGGATTTCGAACTCAACTTCCTGACCTTCCTTGAGGGTTTTGAAGCCTTCCATTTCCACTGCAGACCAGTGGACGAAGACGTCTCCACCCTCCTTCTTGGTTATGAATCCGTACCCCTTTTTGGGGTCAAACCACTTGACAGTACCTCTCATGACGCAACTCCTCCTTACAAAGAACTCCCCTCTCGGGGCTTGACACAATTATACACCTTCCTGTGAGAAAGTAAAGTCACACTGAGAGCAGAAGGTTCACAATCCCAAAATATATCGCTATACCCATCAAGTCCACAATCGTTGTCAGTAGAGGTCCGGCCATTATCGCAGGATCTATTCTGAAGACCCTGGCGATGAACGGCAGCACGGCACCGATGATGTTGGAGACAACAACCACCACAAAAAGGGCAACCGACACGGCGAGCATGACCTGACTCACCCTCGTGACGAAGACAACACGGATCAAGACCGTCAGGGCGAGTACACCTGCGAGCATGGCTCCAATGAGAAACTCCCTCAGCAACACCCTCCACCAGTCTCTCTGTTCTATCTCTCCGAGCGCCATACCCCTTATCACGAGTGCGGATATCTGCGAGCCTATGTTGCCTCCGGTGTCCACCATCGCGGGCATGAAGGCCGCGATTATCGGTAAGGATGCGAGTAAGGATTCGAACCTGGCGATGATACCGCTGCTCAAAGTACCGAGCAACAACAGTACCACAAGCCACGGCAAACGGTTCGTGAAAAATTGCCAAGAAGAAGTATGAAAGTACGATTGCTCGGTGACAACCATGGAGCTCATCTTTTGAATGTCTTCGGTCGCTTCTTCGTCTATTACGTCCACCACGTCGTCTATGGTGATGATACCTATGAGCCTTTGCTCGCTGTCGACCACAGGGACAGCGACGAGATCGTACTTTCTCATGATCTGTGCTACTTCTTCTTGGTCCGTGGTTGCGTACACGTAGACTGGCTGTTCGTCCATAACCTGTTCAACGAGCCCGTCTGGATCAGCAAAGATCAGATCTTCCAAACTCACCACTCCGAGTAGTTTCCTCTGGTGGTCTATCACGGGCATCAAGTAGATGGTCTCTTTGTCTTTACCTTCCCTCCTGATCTTGTCAAGGGCCTCTCTGACTGTCATCTCTGGATGGAGTTCCACACACTTCGGAGTCGTTAAACGACCGGCCGAATTTTCAGGGTAATTGAGTAAAGAAAGGGTTTCTTTTCTTTCCTCGGGTGTCAGGTAGGAGAGCAACCTGTTCACAACGTTGGCTGGCATTTCCTCGAGCAACTCAGCACGATCGTCCGGGCTCATGGAAGAAATGATCTCTTTCAATTTTTCTTCTTTGAAGAGTTCGATGAGTGCCATCTGGTCATCGGGTTCGAGTTCGCTGAAGACTATCGCAGCCTGGTCTTTCGGAAGAAGACGAAAAACGACGATTTTTTCGTCGGGTGGTAATTCTTCGATCATTTCGAGTATGTCTGCGGGCTCCTGCTGAGAGAGAATCATCTTCAACGTGCGGAAATCTCCTCTTTCGATGAAACTCCTGATGTCCAGTTTCACCTTTACCTTCATCGGTTCACCTCCTGATGCAGTTTATGGCGGCAAACTCAGAGAAGTACTGGTACCTTCCAAGGCCTTTCACCTCCTGGTATAGGTGTTCTCCAAAGCTATTTTACGTTTCAGCCTTCATCGCGTTGCCATCGAAAATTGAAGATATGTGAATGAAAGTGTTAAAAATTCGATGATCGGGCTGGACAACGAGCAACCCTGTCGTGCCGAAAGCTGGAAGGAGCTGAAGTTTCAATGACGCTCGAAGAAGATAATGCCGTGGTGTGATCTTATTTTTCTACGTTGTTACTTTTCTGATTCATGCTTTGCAGCGGCAAGATATTATGGTAAAATTAAAAGCGGAAACAGGGTGTGAATCTGTTCGAAAGGAGTGAGTCCGTTGCGGAGGCTGATTTCATCTGCACTCATCACTGTGTTATCCCTCTCGCTGATCGTTTTCATGTATGGAAACAGTTCCACCAGAACTTACAGGGATGGAACGTTCGTGGCGGTTTCCCAGGCTGACAGGTACGGGTACGTCATGGTGACGGTGGTTCTGGAAAACGACAAGATCAAAGATGTCAGGATCAAAGAGTTCGATGGCTTTGGTGTCGAAAAACTCTACGAAGTCTACGGGCAGTACTTCCCAGTTCTGAAGGAAGCCCACGAAACTTTGGCAAAACGGATCGTTGAAGCGAACAGTTACCAGGTGGATGTGTTCACCGGTGCGACGGGCACTTCAAAGAAAGTGATGGAGGCGGTGAAGTTCGCTCTGGAGAAGGCTAAGGTTGAACCGAGCGAGACGAAGTATCTCAACGGCACCTTCATGGGTGTTTCTGACTTCACCGCCAGGGGTCATGCGGTGGCCTGGGTCACGATCGAGAATGATAAGATCGTCAAGGTCGAGCTCGAGGAAACCACGCCTTCCGTGAAGGACGGACAAGTGGTCACCGATGCTGCAGGGAGAACGGTGTGGGTATTCAAAGGCTCCGACTATCCGTGGCCCGAGTTCCATGAAGCCAAGAAGACCATAGCGAAAGCCGTCGTTGAGAAACAGACGTACCAGGTCGATGTGTACACCGGGGCGACTTCAAGTTCGAACAAGTTCATCCAGGCGATTCAAAGAGCACTGGAATGGGCCAGAGCGCGTCAATAAAAAAAGAGAAATTCTTGCTGGGGCGCCCGAAGGCGCCCTTTTCGTTTTATACTTCAGTTGGAGGTGCGAATGAATGCCGCTCTACAGATACGTTTGTCCGAACTGTGGAGAGGAACAGGTTTTGCTGATGAGAATGAACGATAAAGCCCCCCAGTGTCCAAAGTGCGGAGCTGGGATGCAAAAACAGATACCACGTGTGCAATTGAAAAACACTGGTAGTTCTTGCGGTAATGGTAGTTGTTCCAGTTGTTCTTCCTGCACTTCACGTTCCTGAGGGTGGGATAGCGTGTGGAAGTGAGCTATCGGGATTTGCTTTACAGAATTGACCACATGCCAAGGTTCAGAACAACTGAAGAGATAGAACCGGCACACGGCTTCATAGGACAGGACAGGGCCCGCAGGGCGATCGAACAAGCGCTTGAAATAAGAGAAAAGGGTTTCAACGTGTTCGTTGTGGGACTGCCAGGTACCGGCAGGAGAAGTTTCGTCAACTCGTATTTGAGACAGGTCGCTGCGAATTTGCCAACCCCGAAAGATTGGGTGTACGTTTACAACTTCTCGAACCCGGCGGAGCCTGAAGCGATCTCGCTCGAACCAGGCAGGGGGAAGATATTCAAACAGGACATGCAACAGCTCGCGGATGAGGTTATGGAAGCACTCGAAAAAATATTCGAGAGTGACGAATATGCGAGGAGGAAATCGGAACTGGAAGACGAATACTTGCAGAAAAAAACGCAGCTCTGGGAAGAGCTGAAGCAGAAAGCCGCAGAACTCGGCTTTGCCGTCCAGTTGACACCGACGGGAGTTGTGACGATACCTGTTCATGATGGAAAACCGATCACACCGGAGGCGTTCGAAACGCTGCCAGAGGAAGTGAGACAAACATTCAACGAGAACGGCAGAAAGTTGAAACTCATTGTGGAAGGAACGCTTTACAAATCACGGAGACTGGATAGAGAATACAGGGAAAAACTCATGGCCCTGGATAAAGATGCCGCTCTTTTCACCATCGGGACCATGTTCGAAGAACTGAAGAACCAGTACGAATCGAATCCACACATCGTACGTTACCTTTCGAACGTTCAGAACGATATACTCGAGAACCTCGCACAGCTCCGAAGCGGAGAAGATGAGGTGCGCAACGCTTTCAAGAAAAGGTACTCGGTGAACCTCATCGTCGACAACTCCGCCGTTGTTGGGGCGCCCGTTGTGTTCGAACGAAATCCGACTTACGCGAACCTGGCTGGTAAGGTCGAATACTACAGCAAAGGTGGGATGCTCTTTACAGACTTCACGATGATCAAAGCGGGAGCCTTTCACCGCGCCAACGGAGGATTCCTCATACTGGAGGCGGAGAACGTACTGAGATATCCGTACGCGTGGGAGTACGTGAAGAGGTGTTTGATGACCGAGCAGATAATCATTGAAAATCTGGAAACAGCGCTGGGCCTTTCGAGTATTGTCTCCCTCAAGCCGCAACCGATACCGCTCAACGTAAAAGTCTTTCTGATCAGTTCACCGAGACTCTATTATCTGCTTCAGCTGTACGACGAGGACGCCGAAAAGCTCTTTCGAATAAAGAGTGAGTTCGACTGGGAGATGGAACTGAACAGGGAGAGCATACAGAAATATCTCGGGTTCATTTCCTCAACCTGTTGCAGGCTCAACGTGCCACACCTCGAAAGACAAGCCGTTGAAAAGATCATGTGGTATTCCTCACGGATCGCGGGTGATAGAGGAAAGCTTTCCATGAGGCTCGGTGAGATAAGCAGTCTCGTGAGGGAAGCGTGCAACATCGCGATGAAAAACGGATCGAACACGGTGAGGAAATGGGACGTGGACGAAGCGATAAAGCGACGAGAAGAGAGAGTGAATCTCCTCCAGACCAAGTACGATGAGCACATCAAATCGCGGGACCTGATGATAGAAACCAGAGGCAGTCGTGTGGGACAAATCAACGGTCTGACAGTGATAGATCTGAAGGATCATTCCTTCGGTGTGCCTGTCAAGATAACGGCGAAGGTTCACTTGGGAGAGGGTGGACTGATAGACATCCAGAGAGAGGTCGATCTGAGTGGCAACATACACAACAAGGCGGTACTGACGATCGAGGGTTTCTTCAGGGAAAGGTACTCGAGACACGTTCGGCTGGGTCTCACTGCGACGCTGAGCTTCGAACAGGTCTACAGCGTTGTCGAAGGTGACAGTGCTTCGGTGGCCGAGGTGCTCGCCCTGATCTCTGCCATCACCAATGTGCCGTTGAGGCAGGACATAGCCGTCACGGGTTCGATGAACCAGCACGGAGAAGTCCAGCCCGTGGGCGGTGTCACTGAAAAAGTTGAAGGCTTTTACAGGGCCTGCAAACTTCAGGGTCTCACCGGGACCCAGGGCGTGGTGATACCGAAGGCCAACTTGAAGAACCTCCTGCTGAAGGACGAAGTTCTGGAGAGTATCAAGAAAGGAGAGTTCCACATCTGGACCATAGAACACATAGACGAAGCCATCGAGCTACTCACTGGTAAGAAAGCTGGCCGAGTGACAAAAGATGGAAACTTCGAGAAAGGGTCGGTCAACTACCTGGTGGTCCAGGCGCTCAAAAAAGCTGGAAAGATCGAGAAAAGAAAGGGAGCTAAGAAGCGAAAGAAGAATCCCTAAACCCCCAGACGCTTTTCAAGGTTCATCTCGGCGATAGATTTTTGCAGGTACAGAGGTTCAACCCGGTGTGGTTCGACTACCACGCCACGCTTTTGGTTTTCCATCGCTTCTCGGATCAACAGTTCTCCCCTCAACATTTCCAGCTCGTCCGGACTGATCCGTCCGTAGCGCTGAAAGAACTGCTTGGCATCGCCAGCGAATATGGGATTCCTCAGTCCCTGGGCAAGCTCGAACGCTTCCTGAAAGCTGAGCACCTTGGGGGATAGGACCTCTTCGGACTTCTGATAGCACGAGAAATAGACGAAATGCTCGCGCGCGTGTTTGACCACCACGACGTGCCCTTCATGAAAAAGAAAGTTCATGGCCATGACTTTCGATGAAACAACGGGGATGACGGGCTTAGCGTGAGCGCACGCGATGGCCTGAACGGTGGCGATGCCTATCCTGAGTGCTGTCAGGCTTCCAGGTCCCACACCGCATGCGAGCGCGTCGAGTTCTTCGAAATGAATCCCGGCAAGCCTTGAAAAGTCTTCTACCAGTGGAGCCAATTTGACCAGGTGCCTCTGCTCACCGACGTAGGAGGCGGAGTAGGTGTTCCTCCCATCGGTGTAGGCCAAACAGATCTGTTCACTGGACGTATCGATCGCGAATATTTTCATCTCAGTAATTCCTCCAGCAGTTCGATCGCGTCTTGCAGACTGTTCACCTTCGCGAAGATGAAACCGTCTGAAACGTAATAGTTCATCTCTTTTCCGCGCACCTCCAAAAAGATACGATCCTCGGTTTGTGATAGGTTCAGATCTGGATCGATAGCTTTCACGAGTTTTACAAAGCTTTCGTCAACAACGGCCCCATCGTACGAGATCAACACCACTCTTCCACCTGCTTCGAGGTGCCGCAGGATGTTCTCGATTTCGAAATCGTTCAACTGTCTGGTCTCTGGAAAACTTTCCTTCTTCGGCAACGGCAGGACGATGAGACGATTCTTTGGGACCTTTTTGAAATAAGTTGTGTTTTTCTCCACCACGATTCCGAAACGTTTGCAAGCTTCGTTCAACCATCCTGTGAGTCTGGATTCGCCGTTCTCGTGGCTCACATCGAGGAGGATGGAATCTCTGAGTACTTCGGCACGCCCTTTCCAGCCGATCAATCCTGCCAGTTCAATGCGTATTTCTGCCGAACCTGGTGTCAGGTCGGTGTAAGATCTGTTCACAACAACTTTAGTTTTGGGCTGCAAAAAAACTCTCAGCTCTTCCGTTCGGTCAGCCACCACGATCTTTACCTCCACATTTGAAGCTGCATCCGAGAAGTTCACCAGGTCGAAAGAGAGATTCAACGTCCTTGGCGAAGAAGAAAATCGCACGTTCACAGGATATATCTTGGACGCCCTCACCCAGATCGGTGACGAGACGATCCTGTCACCGTCTTTCTGTACAGCGTAGAGAAAGTACCACTCGTTTGCATCGGGTGGAGTCACATCCACGATTGCCTCAAAGTGATTGCTGTTCACTGTCCACTCTGTGACTGTTCCGCTCTCTGAGATCAAATAGAGTCTTTCCAGTGGTTCATCGTCCTCGTAGCAGATTTCAAACGAAACAGCCTCGCTCGTCTCGACGATCGATCCCATGACCGATTGGCCACACGAGAACCAGAGTTTTGCGCTTTTATCTTCACTCGCATAAGTACGTCTTTCCATGAGCGCAGTCAGGATCGATTCCAGGCCCAGTTCATCTGCGAGGATCACCGTGCGGGCATCGTTCGCTGAACCCCAGCCACCTTTGTGGTTGTCCTGACCAGCGGTTGCACCGAGGTGCCAGCCTTTCTTCAACGCCAAGACGTAGTTGGAGAACATCTCGTCGCTGATGATCCTCCCACGCCAGCTACCGTTGCCAACCTCGATCAGGTTGATGAACTCGTCGGCCTTTGGATCGTATTCGAAATCGTAGAACGTGCCGAACGTCGCGATGGGATGGTTGAACTGTGCGAGCACCCTTTTTTTCACGATCCATTCGTACAGCTCCTTTAAACTTCTGGTTCTGTCGATCCATTCATCGGTGCAATACACGTTGATGTGACCGACTCCCCCGGTCCATTCGAAACCCCAGAGTGCAACGAAATCCTTGGTTGTTGCCCTCTTTGCGGCGGCTTTTGTCAACAGGAGTTTGTCCTGACCGTCGATCTTCTGACCGAAATACTCTGCATGGTCCGTTATTGCCTGCACGTGAACATATCTACGCGCGTGTTCGAAGGCTTCCTCGGGTGTTCCAACACCGTCCGAGTAAGCGGTGTGCGCGTGCAGGTTGGCAAAATAAAATTGGTAGCAAAAACTCGTGCTGAAAAGAAGAAGTACTAAGACGAGAAGGAATTTTCGCATCCTGTTCCCTCCTCACCTGTGTGCAAACTTAGGACTTTCGTTCAGCACTTCTCTCAAGAATCTCGCGGTGTGAGACTGTTCAACTTTCGCCACCTCTTCGGGTGTACCAGTCGCCACCACGTAACCTCCTTCATCTCCACCTTCGGGTCCGAGGTCGATGATGTAGTCTGCGTTCTTTATCACGTCCAGGTTGTGTTCGATGACTATGACGGTGTTTCCTTTATCGACGAGCCTGTGCAGCACACCGATGAGTTTCCTCACATCTTCAAAGTGTAAACCCACCGTGGGTTCATCGAGTATGTAGATAGTTTTTCCGGTGGCAACTTTCCGCAGTTCCGAGGCGAGCTTTATCCTCTGGGCTTCCCCACCCGAGAGCGTCGTGGCCGGTTGACCGAGTTTGATGTAACCGAGTCCAACCTCGTTGAGTAAACTCAGCGTTCTGTAAATCGTTGGAACGTTCTTGAAGAATTCCAGCGCTTCTTCGACGGACATTTCGAGTACTTCGTGAATGTTTTTTCCCCTGTATCTGACCTGTAGGGTCTCCTCGTTGTAGCGTCTCCCCTTGCACACGTCGCACTCGACGTAAACGTCCGGCAAAAACAGCATTTCTATTTTCACGAGTCCGTGCCCTTGGCAGGCCTCACAGCGGCCCCCTTTCAGGTTGAAACTGAACCTGCTCTTGGTGTAACCCTTTGCGCGTGCCTCTGGCGTCATCGCGAACAGCTCTCTGATATCGTCAAAAACCTTCGTGTAGGTGGCGGGGTTGCTCCGGGGCGTTCTTCCTATGGGCGATTGGTCTATGGCGATCACCTTGTCGACGTTCTCCAAGCCTTCTATCCTGTCATGCTCGCCAACGGGCATCTTCGTTCTGTAGATGGCGTTCATCAGCGCAGGATAGAGCGTGTCGATGATCAGGGAAGATTTCCCAGAACCAGATACGCCCGTGACGCATATAAAAGTGCCGAGTGGAAAACTGACGGTGATGTTCTTCAGGTTGTTGTGTCTGGCACCCACGATCGTCAGGAATTTACCGTTTCCTTTCCTGCGCACCTTCGGAAATTCTATCTTCCTTATGCCGGCCAGATACTCTCCCGTCAGAGATCCATCTGGATTTTCGATCAGACTCTGCACCGTGCCAGCGAACACGACCTTGCCACCACGCTCGCCACCGAAAGGTCCAAGATCGACTATGTAGTCCGCATTCCTTATGATCTCTTCGTCGTGTTCGACCACGATCACGGTGTTTCCCAGATCCTTCAATTTCTTGAGTGTGTTGATGAGTCTGATGTTGTCTCTCTGGTGCAACCCGATCGTTGGCTCGTCCAGAACGTACGTCACACCGGTCAGACCGGAACCTATCTGCGTGGCGAGCCTGATCCTCTGAGCTTCACCACCGGATAGAGTGTTCACGGGTCGTGAGAGGGTGAGATAACCCAGTCCCACGTCGAGCATGAACTGGAGTCTTTTCTTTATCTCGGTCAAAAGATCTCCAACGATCTTGCTTTCCCTCTCCGTAAGAGAGGCCTGGAGGTCTTCGAAAAATTTGTAAGCCTTCTCTATGGTGAGGTTCGTCACGTCGATGATGTTGAGGCCCCTTATGGTGACGGCGAGCGCCTCGGGTTTGAGTCTTTTACCGTTGCAAACGGGACAAACCTTCTGAACGATGAAATTCTTTTCGATCCACTCTTTTATGTCCTCCGACGCGGTCTGTTCGTAGCGTCGCTGCAGAAAATTGACCGCGCCTTCGAAGTCTCCATAACCGTAAAGGAGTGCTTCCTGAACGATCGCAGGCAATTCTTTGAATGGGACTTCGGTGGAGGCACCGAACATCTTCACGATCTTCCTGATGATGGGCATGTAGTACTCACTGTGACCGAAAGGAAGCAACGCACCTTCTTCTATGCTCAGATGCTCGTCGACAACGAGTGCAGGATCTATCTGGAGGTTGTACCCAAGGCCGTGGCAGTTTGGACACGCTCCGTAAGGATTGTTGAAAGAGAAGAGCTTGGGGTTTATCTCAGGAAGTCCGATGCCACAGACAGGACACATCATGTGCTCGCTGAAAAGCAAACTTTCATTGGTATCGACGTTTCTGATCTCGACAAAACCGTTGCTCTCTCTGAATGCGATTTCGATGTCGTCCGCGAGTCTGTGCTTTTCGGTTTCTGACAGCACCAGTCTGTCCACTACGAGTTTGATCGTGTGCCGTTTGTTCTTATCGAGCTCTCCGACCTCTTCAATTCTGAAGATCTGACCATCTATCTCAACGCGAACGAAACCTTTGGAAGCGAGATTCTGGAGTTCCTTTTTGAACGTTCCTTTCTTGTCTATCGCGATAGGTGAGAGAACGTAAATGCGTGAGGAGACGGGGAACCTGGAGAACACGTCCTTGACGATCTCGTCGATGCTCTTCTTTTCGACCGGCCTCCCGCAGGATGGACAGTGGGGCTCCCCAATCTTGGCGAACAACACTCTGAGATGGTCGTACACTTCCGTTGTGGTGCCAACGGTGGAACGCGGGTTGTGTGACGCACTCTTCTGGTCGATCGCTATGGCCGGCGAGAGACCCTCTATGCTGTCCACATCGGGTTTCTTCAGTTCTCCAAGGAATTGCCGAGCGTAAGCGGAGAGAGATTCTAAGTATCTGCGCTGACCTTCGGCGTATATGGTGTCCATGGCGAGAGACGACTTACCGGAGCCAGAAACACCTGTGATCACGGTGATGGTGTTCTTTGGGATCTCAACATCTATGTTCTTCAGATTGTGGACGCGCGCACCTTTTATTCTGATGACGTTCAAGACTCTCTACCCCCGTACGGGCGTCTGGTTTTGACTATCGATCCGTCCTGAAAATTTTAACGCAGGTTTGTCCGGGTCGGGATCGTTTCAGGCACAATGAAAGAAATCCCCCTGCAGTGCAGGGGGATTATTTGGAGCGGGCGACGGGTTTCGAACCCGCGACCTTCTGCTTGGCAAGCAGACGCTCTACCGCTGAGCTACGCCCGCAATCTGGTGCGAGAGGTGGGACTTGAACCCACACGGACTCATCGTCCACTGGATTCTAAGTCCAGCGCGTCTGCCAGTTCCGCCACTCTCGCCCTGGTGACCCGCCTGGGACTCGAACCCAGGACCCCCTGATTAAAAGTCAGGTGCTCTGCCTGCTGAGCTAGCGGGTCAACCAGTCGACAGTGCCATTAGAATATTACCACAGGCTCGCAGTCTTTTCAAGGGCCAAAATGGGTCTCAAAGTTTCTGCAACGTTTCAGCCAAACGCTTTATCGTTTCGTCCTCGTTGGTCTTGCGTGTGAATCCGTGAACCCCCAGAAGGTTGTATTTCCGCTTCAGTGATCTGTGCACGTCCTCCGGTGTGGTCACCTCAGACACGGTGACGAGTAAAATCTTGGATGGATCGAAGTGGTCCAGAAAGGACCTCGCAGCGGGCGTGATGAAACCGGCCCAGATGGGTGTGACCAAAACGATGCGTTCCGCATCGAGTTTACCCTCGAGCCTTATCCTGGTTCGTTTTCC
The DNA here is from genome assembly GCF_000828655.1 of Thermotoga caldifontis AZM44c09. NCBI lineage: Bacteria > Thermotogati > Thermotogota > Thermotogae > Thermotogales > Thermotogaceae > Pseudothermotoga > Pseudothermotoga caldifontis. The sequence goes on along the minus strand of NZ_AP014509.1, from coordinate 1,735,609 downwards.
CGTCAGAGCATAGAAACCTGCCTTGATGAATCCAAGAAAACCTGACCAGTTGACATCATCGACCAGCCTGATTGCCGGATAACCTGTCATTTCGGAGAGCTTTGTGGCGATGCGTTCGCAGTTGCCAGTACGTGTGAAATAGACGATCGCCCATTCCATACAAACACCGCCCGCAGGCTTCGGCCGCAGAACAATGTCGGCCAGCCGTGGTCGCTCTTATCCGTCAAACAATTGTACCAGAAATCGAATGAGTGAAACTCAGTCTATCTGGAGTTTGTACTGGATCGCCTCGGCAACGTGTCTGTAATTCAGGTTCTGTGATCCTTCGAGGTCCGCTATGGTTCGTGCGACTTTCAATATTTTGTCGATAGATCTTGCGGAGAGGTTGTACCTCGATACTGTGAGTTTCAAGAGTTCCTCGGTCTTCTCGTCGAGCTGGATGAACTTTTTCATCAGTTTCGAGTTCAGCTGAGAATTCGTTGAGATGTTGACTTCTCTGTATCTCTTCTTTTGGATCTCACGGGCTCTCATCACCCTTTCTCTTATCTTTTCACTCCTCTCTGACGAGTTCTTGGAGAAGTACTCTTCCGGTTCGAGCCTTGGAAGTTGAACCAATATGTCTATCCTGTCCAAGATGGGACCGGAGATCTTCTTGTTGTATTTGACGATGTCGTACGGTGAGCAATTGCACACCGCCTTCGGATCGCCATAATTTCCGCAGGGACAGGGGTTCATCGCCGCGATGAGCATGAACCGCGCAGGATACACGACCGTCGCTTTGGCTCTGGCCACGGTCACAAAACCTTCTTCCATGGGTTGTCTGAGCGCCTCTATCACGTCACGGCGGAACTCGGGAAATTCGTCCAGAAAAAGGACACCGTTGTGTGCCAAGCTTATCTCGCCAGGCCTCGCGTCGTTCCCACCACCTATTATGGCCACCGTCGAAGCTGTGTGGTGCGGCGCGCGGAAAGGTCGCGTGAGCTTTTTCATATCGGCCTGGCCGATCGCGCTGTAGATCGTGAGCACATCTATGGCTTCCTCATCGGAGAGCGGTGGCAAGATCGTGCTTATTCGTCTTGCGAGCATTGTCTTTCCCGCACCCGGACTGCCCTTCATGAGAACGTTGTGTGCACCTGCAGCTGCGATCTCGAGAGCTCGTTTAGCCATGGTTTGGCCCTTCACGTCGGCGAAGTCGAGTTCTTCGTCGTAAGAGAAAGGCGGAAGTCCTTCGAACTTCACAGGTTCGTACTTCACAAGACCGTTCGCGAACTCCACGACCTGCTTGATGTGTTCGAAGCAATACACGTTCAAGTTTTTCACCATCTTGGCCTCGGCTTCGTTTTCCTTCGGTACGACGATCGGCTTGGAAAAACCATCTTTCGAGAGCTGCACGAGGATGGTCAGCACACCCTTGACCCTTCTGATGTGCCCATCGAGTGAGAGCTCACCGACACAGAGAAAATCGAATTTGTTCAGATGACCGCACGCCTGCAGTACACCTAAGGCGATCGGAAGGTCGAGCAGGGAACCTTCTTTTTTCAGATCTGCGGGTGCAAGGTTCACCACGATCCTGCCATGGGGAAAATCGAAGCCAGAGTTCTTCAGTGCGCTCTTTATTCTTTTCTTGCTCTCTTTGACGGCTGTGTCACCCAGACCGACTATGTCCACATCGTGTATCACGCTTTTTCTGTCGATGTCGACTTCCACTTCGATTGGGAACACGTTCAATCCCACGAGCGTTGCAGAAAGGAGTTTTGCAGGCATGGGAGTCCTCCTTCACCAGAGTGGAATCCTCGCTGGGAGAAGATGTGAAACCACGAAACCAACCGCAATTCCGGCGAACGCCTCCAGCCACGTGTGTCCGAGATCTTCTCTCACGTATGGCCTCAAGTTAACCGCATCCGAGACCACCACCATCAACAGAGCGATGGCGATGGCCGTTATGGGGGAAGAGTACCCCAAACATCTACCGAGTGTGAACGCGAGGCCAGACATCGCTGCCGCATGCCCCGAAGGCATTCCACCGTACCTCTTGAAGGCCCTGAGATTCCGGTGAGTGACGATCTTTATCAGCTGAGCGACCAGGAACGAGAGCACCGTGGCAACAAGGGGTGTATTCTTGAAAAGATCAAGCATGGAAGAGAAAATGTACAACGTCTCCCTCCCTGATCACGTAGTCTTTCCCATGAGACTTCACAGCCCCCGCCTCGCGCGCTTCCTTGAAGGAGGAAAACTGCAAAATCTGCTCGAATGGAATCACTTCGGCCTTTATGAAACCCTTCTGTATGTCTGAGTGTATCAGGCCAGCAGCTTCGTACGCCGTGATTCCTTCGGGAACCAGCCAGCTCCTTGCTTCGTTCTTCGTGGCCGTTAGGAAACAGATCAACTTCAATGCGCGCTTTATGTGTTCGAGGAACCGCTTTTTGAGGTTCGTGTCGAACCCGTATGCGAGCAACAGTTCACGTGCTTCCTCTGGAGAAAGTTCTCTCGCTTCGGATTCTATCTGTGCGTTCACTGTGATGGATTCGGACGATCTCTCCCTCGCCATCTTTTCAACGATTTTGTCCAGTCCCTGACCTAATCCCCATTCGTCCACGTTTGCAACGTAGATAGCAGGTTTCTCCGAAAGTAGGAACAGCGAGTCGAGGATCGCTTGCTCCTGTTCGTTCCTCGACAAGATTCTTGCGGGCTTTCCAGATTCGAGGTGCGCCTTGAGACGCTCGAGGAAATGGAGCTCGAAACGAGCAGACTCTTCCCCCGTTCTTGCCTGCTTGGCGATCTTTTCGATCCTCTTGTTCACAGTCTCAAGATCTTTCAGTATAAGCTCGATCTCGACGATCTCTATGTCTCTGGCGGGATCCACGCTGCCCATGGGATGTGAGACGTCGTCTATCTTGAAACACCTTACCACGTGGAAAATCATATCCACCTTGCTTATGTGATCGAGAAACTGATTTCCAAGACCTTCTCCTCTACTCGCTCCTTTCACCAATCCTGCGATGTCGATGATGTGGAAGAAAGGATGGATCTGATCTTTGGAGCCTTCCATCTGTGCGAGTCTGGTCAAACGTTCGTCTTCGACGACCAAAATTCCTACGTTCGGTTCTATCGTGCAGAAAGGATACTTCTCCGCGGGAACGTTCTGGTTCGTGAGCGCGTTGAAGAGTGTAGACTTACCGCTGTTTGGAAGTCCCACGATGCCCGCTTTTTTCATGTTTTCGCCTCTTTCGTTTTGTTGTATTGATTGACGTAGTTAAGCTTCAGGTTCGCCACCACACCCTCAAGCTCTCTTTTCATGTCTTCGTCCAGCTCGTCCTCCATCACCCTGAGCACCGCATCGAGCACGTCGATGCCCAACCTCGCCTCTCTCAGGTCCTGTCTCAGTTCACCGTACTCATCCCTCGTGAGACCGAGCCTCGCCCAGCACCGTGCGGCGATCGTGTTGAAAAAAAGAATTATGAGCTCTTCCATCGAAAGCTTCATGGGCTTTTCTTCTTCCTGCACCCTCTCACCTCCAGTTCTTCTCGAAAACAGAGAGAAAGATTCTGCTGGTTTCTTCATCTATGTTGCAGAGCCTGATGGTCTTCAATGTGGTGTTGGGATGTTCTTTGAGAAAATTCGTTATAGCCTTGAAGAAAACCTCGGCACACTGGTCTTTCGGAAAACTGAAGATACCGCTACTCACTGCAGGGATGCTTATCGAACTTAGTTGCAACTCGTCGGCCTTCTCCAGGACGTTTCGAACCGCCCTGTAAAGTTTTTCATGTTCGTTTCCTTCACCCCAGCGAGGTCCAACGACGTGAAGCACGTACTTCGCTTTCAACTTTCCAGCGCCAGTCACTGCAACTTCGGAAACCGCCAGAGGCCCATGTTTTTTCACATAATCATCGCTTTCTTTCTGAATCTGTTCCCCACCTGCACGCACGATGGCTGCTGCCACACCTCCGCCGTGTTTCAAATGAGAATTGGCAGCGTTCACGATTGCTTCTGTATCCTGTTTCGTTATGTCGTCCTGAACGATCTCGATGGTTGTGTCGTTCAGGATGAAACTTTTCAGGAGCATCTAATTCACCTACTCGTAAACGATCTCGTACGTGAGTTCGGCTGCTTTCTTCAACATCCCAGCGACGCTACAGTACTTTTCCTGGGACAGCTGGACGGCCTTTTCGACCTGCTCTTTGAAGGGTTGGTTCTTGAATTTGAAGATGTACTTGAGGTGGATCTTGGTGTATATCTTCGGATGGTCCTGCGCCCGCTCGGCGGAAACTTCCATCCTGAAGCTCTCAACTTCGTCCAGCACCTTCATCTTCGCCAGGATAGAGACAACGTCCATACCTGTGCAGCCTGTGAGCGCTGCGAGCACCAGTTCCATGGGACTCGGTCCTGCGGAAAGTCCACCGTGGTCCTTCCTGCTGTCCATCAACACCTGCCTTCCAGAATCTGTGTGAGCCAAAAAAGCCATCTTTCCAAGCCATTCGGTTTGCAAAGTCGAGCACCTCCGTTTATAATAATAGCAAACAAATCTCTCCTGGGGGTGTGGCAGATGAGGAGATTCTGGGTTCTTCTGTTCGTATCAGCGTTCGTACTCGTCTTCGCGGCTAAATTGAATGTCGCGGTGCTGGGAGATGTCAGGTCGCTGAACCCGTTTTTAGTGAAGTCTTCGGCCGAGAGGATCGTTGTTGGCTATCTCTACGAAACGTTGCTCGCAGAACGTGCTGGACAGATTGTCGGAGCCTTGGCGGAAGATTTTCAGGTTGATTTTTCGAACAACAGTTTGATATTGAAGCTGAAGGAGCGAAAATTCCACGACGGTTCGCCCGTAACTGCAGATGACGTTGTCTTTTCTTTCAATTACGTACTGCAAAAGAGGTTACCGCTCGGTCCAATTCTGGCGTACTTCACGGGAGCCGAGAAAATAGACGAAAAGACCGTGAGATTGAAATTCAGAACGATGAACGTATCGATGCTTTCTTTTGCACCCATGGCGATCCCGATCATTCCAAGGTCCATCTGGGAAAAAATAGACAAACCTCTGGAATTTCCAAACACCGAAAAACCCATAGGGAGTGGTGTGCTCGCGTTCGAAAAGTTGACCCCGCAGAGCGTTGTCATGAAGTTCTTCGAAGATCATCCCGACGCCCCGAAGCAACTGGATGGCATGGTGTTCCACATAGTTCAGGACGAGACGATGGGATTCTTAGGCTTGGTCAAGGGTGACTATGACTATCTCTTCTGGAACCTCGACCCGGAACTCGCCCAGCAGGTGATGGATAATCCTAAAAAGTATCCAGACGTGAAGGTTGCACTCATTGAAGGTGGAGTCGTGAACGTGATTCTTTTCAACCACAGAAAAACGCCCATGAACGATGTAAACTTTAGAAAGGCCATTCTCTACGCGCTGAATTACCAGGAACTCGTGGAGAAGGTCTACAATGGTCTTGCGGATGTGGCCTCACTCGGTTTGATCCCGAAGAGGGCAAAAGGTGTTTTCGACGAGACGGTGGGTTGCGTCCAGCAAAACGTTTCTATGGCGAAAGAATTCCTGAAGAAGTGCGATTACGACGGCAGAAAACTGACTCTATTGGTATCTTCTGATCGAAAAGCCATGGACATGGCAGAGTACATAAAACTCTATCTGAAGAACGTTGGAATACAGGTTGAACTCGACGTTCAGGGTCCAGAAGGTTTGACAACAAAACTCAAGAAGGCTGACTTCGATCTCGCGCTGTATTCTTACAGCCTCGGAAGCCATCCGGAAATGGTGTTCTACCATCTGCATTCCTCAAGGGGTGAAATGAAGGATGGTCAGGTCGTCGGGTTCAACTACGGCGGTGTCAATATTCCGGAGTTGAATGCGGCACTCGAATCGATATGGATGGCGTTTTCGGAAAGAGACCGCGTGGATGCTTTCGTGAGACTGCAAAGACTTTTCGCGGAACTCGTTCCGGTTGTGCCCCTTCTCGTGCCTGTGGACATCGAAGCGTACAGCACGAAGAATTTCACAGGGTGGGTCGTGTTACCTGGCGAGGGCGTGATGAACGCAGAAACGTTCAAATCCTTGAAACCGGTAAGGTGATCTCATGAGCTTTTCGTACCTCGTCAAGAGGGCAATCCAAATGCTCGTAACCATCGTTTTGGCACTCACCGTGAGCTTTGTTCTCATAAGGGCTCTGCCGGGGGATCCGGCAGAGCGTTTTTACGGTGATCCGAGGATTCCGGAGGAGGTGAAGCAGGAGATAAAAGCTGCGTTCGGCCTGGACAAGCCCGTCCTGATACAGTACGTCATATTTTTGAAACAATTCCTCAAAGGGGACCTTGGGGTTTCTTACACCTACAACAGGCGTGTGGTTGGCGTCGTCATGGAAAGACTTCCCTGGACCCTTCTGCTCACCGCGGTTCCAACCATTTTAGGAATGATCGCTTCACTGAGACTCGGTGTGTACATTGGGACAAAAAGGAACTCGTTCGTTGACAGACTGGTACGTTATGTTGCGTTCGCACTCCATTCCGTTCCAACATTCTGGTTTGCGCTCTTGCTCGTACTGCTGTTCTCTTTCAAACTTGGCTGGTTCCCACTCCAGGGTATGATCGATCCAACCGCGAAAGGCTTCTCAAGCTTTTTGAGTCTCCTGAGGCACGCGTTCTTACCGTGGTTGGTCATATTCGTGGTGAACGTACCAGGCTTCGCCATGTACGTGCGAAACATGGTCATCTCAATTCTGAACGAGGAGTTCGTCCTCACGGCGAAAGCCAAGGGTCTGAGCGACAGGCAGATAAGAAGGAAACACATTCTCAGGAACGCGCTCGGTCCCCTCTTTTCCATGCTCACGTTACGCATCGCCGGGATGCTTGGAGGTGCCGTACTCATCGAAACCATTTTCTCGTGGAAGGGTATGGGTCTGCTCGTGTTGGAGGCCTCGAGAAATTCCGATTATCCACTGTTGCAGGCAACAGTTATCATAACGATCGTCTCTGTGATAGTGGCGAACTTCTTGGCGGACGTGTTGCAAGCCCTCTTCGATCCAAGGGTGAGGTACGAATGAACAAAAAGAGAAATGGCTTCTTCCGAGAACTGTTTCGATCTTTCGAAGGCACTGTTGGATTCGTGATACTCTGTGTGATGGTTTTCTGTGCCGTATTCGCTCCTTTGATAGCTCCTTACGATCCTTACGACATCACTCAAAGAAGCCGAAGGCTGCAACCCCCTTCTTATAAGCACATCTTCGGTACAGACTGGTACGGCGTCGACATATTCAGTCAGATCGTCTACGGAGCCAGAACGTCGTTGACTGTGGGAGCGTTGACGGCACTGGGTGTGAGTGTAATGGGAGGCTTGCTCGGCGTGATTGCGGCGACATTTGGAAAAGGAATCGATGCCGTGATAATGAGAACGGTCGACTTCGTGATGGTACTTCCAGGATTGCCCATCATGATCATGATCATGACGTACTTAGGCAGTAGTTTTTGGACGCTCGTTTTCGTGCTGATAGTTTTTGGCTGGGCAGGCGTTTCAAGGGTTGTTCGGGCGATAGTGCTGTCGGAGAAGAGGAGAGGCTACGTTGAGGCTGCCATATGTGCTGGGGCGAGCAAGTGGTACATTTTGAAAAGGCATTTGCTACCAGCATCGTACCCAGTACTCGTTGTGAACGCCGCCTTTTCGGCCGCCGGTGCCATGCTCGCGGAGGCGGGATTGTCTTTCTTGGGTTTTTCAGACCCGCGAGTCGTTTCGTGGGGTAAGATGCTGAGTCTGGCAAGAACGTGCAACGCGCTGGTGCTCGGTGCTTGGTGGTGGGTTGTGTTTCCTGGTTTTGCGATTTTCCTCGCTTCCTTTTCCATCATGTCCTTGGGTGTAGCTGTTGAGAGGATATTGAATCCCAAGATTTCGAACAGGAGGGAATAACGTGAGAATCGAAAACGGTGTGGTTCACATCGTGGTTCGTGGGCAGGAGAAAAGTTACAGACTCCACCAGCTGGATGATGAGTTTTTCAGATGGCAGATCCAGACGCGTTCGAAGAGTCTGAAGATTTTCCTGGGTCTGGAAAAGGGTGTTCCGAATTTTTCACCCCACACGGTCGTCATGTCGACGTTCTCTGATGAAGAGGAATTTCCAATAAACAGTTGCATCAAGGGGTTGGGACTGGTGCCGAAGCAGGAACATCTTGAAAAATTCGCGGACAGGGCGATGGAACTGATAGATCTCGCAAGACAAAAAGGGATCAAGGAAACCATGAACGAGAGGATCAAGTTTCTGCTGGACCTTTATGAGAATCCCGACATCTTCGACAGAAACGTTCTGTCGAGTATAGAGATGTTTTACAAGAGGAGTTACAAGAACGTGCTCAAAGATCCACGTGCAACACTGCTTTTCTACGATCAGATGAGTGGCTACAGCGTCATGTTCAACGTCGTGGTGGAACTCGTACCGAGAAGTGATCCATTTTACAGTTACGTCACAGCCGTGCACGATCTCTTCCACGTGCCGAGGGATCCAAGCGTGAGGACTGACAGATACGAATATGTGTACAGATTCTGGCCCGTAGAGGCGTACGACAAGACGCCAGGCCCGAAGGCAAGCACCAGGATCTTCTAACCAAGATGGCACGTATCGTTCAGATAGATCAGTCTCAGTCTACCCTGAAATTCGACCAAACTGATCGAGGCGTTGTCGAGCCCGAAATTTCTGTACTCGTTCAGTGGTATCTTGAGAACCCAGCATATCAAAGTTCGCAGAGACAAAGCGTGCGACACCACAACGGTGGACTCGAAAGGTTTCTGAATCAGCTCCTGCAAGAACTGAACGATCCGGTTCTGAACACTACCGAGGGATTCGACTCCCTCTATCTTCGCATCGGGCTGGCTCGACCAGATCTGGTATTCTCTCTGAAACCGTTGTAGCGTCTCTTCCATGGTTAAACCGTTCCACAGAGAGATCTCACATTCTCTCAGCCTTTCATCGATGATCAAAGGTATTTTCAGAGTATCTGAAATCACCTTGGCTGTTTGATAAGCCCTCGAGAGGGGACTGGTATAAACGATCTGCACATTCTGGGTCGATAGTCTTTGAGCGACTCTTCGAGCCTGCTCGAAGCCAGCTTGGTTCAGCGAAATATCGCTGTTTCCCTGCCACAAACCTCGATCGTTCCAATCGGTTTTGGCGTGACGAACGAGGAAGATCTTCAGAGCCATCACCTACCTGAAAGCGATCACACGATCAAATTATACGGGTTTCATTGCCCATGAACGGATGCTTCTTTGGATCTTCGTGTTACATTTGTGATGAGGAGGTTTTTCATCACACTGGAAGTTGACTGGGGGCGAGACGTTGATCCTCATCGGCATAGGTGGAGGAACCGGATCTGGAAAGACTACCGTCGCAAGAAGGATCGTACAGTCTCTGGGCGAAGAGAGATGTGCAATTTTACCGATGGACAACTATTACAAGGACATGAGTCATCTTCCACTGGAGGAACGCAGGAAAATGAACTACGACCATCCGGACGTCATCGAGCATCAACTGCTCGTCGAACATGTTCGAAGGTTGTTGCGCGGAGAGACCGTCAGGATTCCTACGTACGATTTCGTGACTTACACGAGAAAATTCGAAACGATCGAGTTTGCTCCGAAACAGGTGATTCTGATCGAGGGCATCTTTGCCCTCTACTACGAAGAGTTGAGAAGACTTTACGAGCTTTCGATCTACGTCGATGCCGAGAGTGACATACGGTTCATTCGCAGGCTCATGCGCGATATAAACGAAAGGGGAAGAAGTGTGGAGAGTGTTGTGAACCAGTATTTGGGAACAGTCAAGCCCATGCACGATGCTTACGTAGAACCAACGAAGCGGTATGCCGATATCATCGTGCCGAAGGGTGGTTACAACGATCGGGCGATCGAGGTGGTCGTGAACTACATAACCAAGAAGTTGGAGAGGGAAGCATGAAGAAGTTCACGTTCACCATTCTCTTTCTTCTGTCGGTTCAACTGGTCTGGGCTAGCGGCCATTTCAACATGTTGATCACTCAGCATGTAGATGTGCTCTACGAAGACGGTCTCGAGATGGCAGCGTACAGACTCTATCAAAAAGCCGATGAAATCTTTGAGAGTCTGGAAAAGCGTTTCGAAAGTTCCCCAAAGACTAAGCCAAAGGTTTATCTGCTCAAATCGGACATCTCCAACGGTTATGCGAATCCTTTGAACAACGTGATAGTCATTTACGTCAGCGACATGAATCCGTACCAGTTCACACCCAGATACGACGACTGGGTCGTATTTTGTTTCCGTCACGAGCTGGCTCACATCTTTCTGGCGAACCGTTTTTCACCGATGGTGGAGCGCCTGTCCTTCTTCGGCCACGCCGTTGCAGCAGCCGTTCAGAGCGTCCTGACTCCGCTTTATTTACACGAAGGTGTGGCGATCATGGAGGAATCCGTTGAAAGCGAAGGAAGGGCGAACGACGTGTTGTTCGATCTTTATAGGAGAAACGCGTTGGCCAGCGGTATAGGCTTGAAGTTCGCTTCTTCCATCAACACAACACGTTTCACGCCTGGTGGAGCAAGTTACACGCTGGGATACACTTTACTCGAGTCGTTGGAGAAACGAGAAAAAGGAACGGTCAAGGAATTACTCGACAGTTTTTCGAACGATCCCTTGCTCGGTTTTTCCAGACACGTCAAGAAGTTCGTACCGCTGGAAGAGATCAAGAACTGGTTGAACGCCCAGGTGTTCGTTGAAGGGGAAAGACTCACAGAGCTTTCTTTGATACCCAGTAAGCTGAATTTGGAACTGTGGAGGATTTACTACGCTTTCAGGGGGTACGATGCGCCTGGAGCGATCTACTTTTACGACATCTTCGAGGGAAAAGGCCATGAACTCGTCGAGGTTTCGAACCTCGTGAGCTTTTCAGTGAATTCCAGGCGAGAACTGGCCATCGTCAGGACAGTTTTGAAGAATGGCAGGTACGTCAACAGATTGTATCTGTGGAAAAGTTCCACGATGGACACCGGGATCGAACACGTCATCGATGTGGCTTGGTTTGGCGATGACAGACTCGCACTCATAGTTCAGAGGAACGACGTTAGAAAGATCGCAATTTTCGATGTGAAAACGAATTCACTGAACGAAATTCCTATCCCCAACGATCTGGTACCATTACAGATCGCTGCCGATGAGAATCGCATCGTTTTCACCGCCAGGAAGTTTCGGAACGTAGACCTTTACATGTTGCAAGATAGTCGGTTGGTGAAATTGACAGTCGATGGTGGGGCAAAGCTGTCTCCAACCTTGCTGAACGATCAAATTTACTTTGTGGCTGAGCTGGAAGGCGAACTCCGTGCGTGCACGATAGATCTGCGTACGAACCAGATTCACGCGTTCGACGTGAAGGACTGCGTCGCCGCCGTTGGATGGAATGGAAAGATTTTTTCGATAAAACCGTTGCCGGGAGGTTATGCACTGTTTTCTGAACCTGCGAACGTTGCTTCGAGAGGTTCTGTCAGGTCTGAACCTGTCTTTGTGATCGTTTCTGAGCCTGAAAAATCGTTCATCAATTCCACGAAATACAGCGATGCCATGAGATTCAGATTCTTTCTACCATTTCCTTACGTAAAGTTAGCTCAGAAAGACTTCGGTGCTGGGGCTTTTCTCGGCTTCTGGGACGATCTGATGGACAACACGATGGTTATCGGCTTTGCAAAAACGCTCGAAGCTGGCTGGCTGCAGCTTTCATTCAGTTCCTCAAAAGGATTTGCGGCCTCAGTCGTGGCGACTAACGAACGCTTTGCGTTGGATATGCTCGTTTCCGATGCCAGCGATCGTTCCTTGAAAACCGGGACTATTTTCTCGGCGATGGGAGTGGCGATCGAACCTGAAAAGGTTCTGCCAAAGCTATCGATCGGTTACGCGTATGGGAGCGTTGGTGGTCTGGTTCACCTGAGAAGATTTCCCGAAGTCTCCTTCACCGTGGGTGTTTCACCAGAAATGTTCTTCGAACTTTCCAGGGCATTCAATTTCAGACAGATCCTGTTCGAAGTGCGAGGCAGGTTCGGCCTCTCCGGACTGAATTTCTTGGCCCAGACTGTTCTGCCGGTGATCAGAACGAACATTGGAAGTTTCGATGGATTTGTCGGATTTGAAAGCTTCGCTTTGAGTTTTGGCATGACGCGCGGTCAATACGAAGAATACTGGATGAGGATAGACATGAACGCGCACGTTTCATACCAGATCCCCCTGAAACCTTTTATAAAAATTGGCTTGAGGGACGGAAGAGTGTTCCTGCAGTTTGGTCTTGACGACATTTTGAGCGGTATTCTTGGAGCTCCGAAGGGCCATGCTATAATTTCGACAGCGAGGTGAGGGCTGTGAAAATCGCGATGGTCGCTTACGAGGTCTATCCCTTTGCCAAAGTTGGGGGACTTGCGGATGTGCTCGGGGCACTGCCAAAGGCCATAGAAAAAAGTGGGGCAAAAGTTGCCATATTCATGCCGTTCCACAAGGTCGTGGTGAAGAACAGCCAAAAGTTCGGTTATCAGTTGACTGAGGTGGCCAAGTCTATCCCCGTGGAGAACGTGCAGACAAAAGAGACGTTCGATCTGTACGAGTCACAGTTGCCAGGTTCCAATGTACCAGTGTACCTCATCGCGAACGAGTACTATTTTTCTGCCGAGAATGTTTACGAGGGACCAGATCTGGCTGAGCAATCCATATTCTTCTGTGCAGCTTTCATTCAGGCTATGAAGCACCTTTCGCAGCAGTTCGACATCGTTCATGCGCACGATTGGCAGACGGGGTTGGTACCCGTTTATCTGAAAACACTCTACAGGATGGATCCGTTCTTTACCCGCACTGCGATCGTCTTCACGATCCACAATCTGGGTTATCAGGGTATCTTCAGCCCAAACTACATGAAATTCGCAGGCCTTCCGGGATACCTGTTCAACATAGATGGGCTCGAATTCTACGGAAAGATCAATTTCTTGAAGGGTGGAATACTCTTCAGCGACATCGTCACGACTGTGAGCCCCACCTACGCCCAGGAGATCCAAACCGAAGAGTACGGTGAAAAGCTCGATGGTGTCTTGAGGCTCAGGTCCGACGATCTGTACGGCATACTTAACGGGATAGATTACGAAGAATTCGACCCTGCGACAGACAGGAGAATATACGTGAATTACGATCTCAACAGTTTGGAAAAAAAGTACGAAAACAAGAAGATGCTGCAGAGAGACCTCAATCTTCCAGTTAAAGAAAACGTACCGTTGATCGGCATGATCAACAGGCTCGTGGATCAGAAGGGATTGGATCTCATTGAGAAAATAGCGGATTATCTGTTCCTCTTCGATCTGCAGTTCGTTGTGTTGGGCACGGGTGAGAAAAAGTACGAAGAAATGTTCCAGCGTCTCCAGCAGAAGTATCCGGACAAGGTGTCGGCCAACATAAAGTTCGATATAGACCTCGCACAGAAAATCTACGCGGGTTGCGACATGTTCCTGATGCCCTCCCGCTACGAACCTTGCGGTTTGGGACAGATGTACAGTCTCAGGTATGGGACCATACCCATCGTGCGGTATACGGGTGGTCTGGCCGACACGGTGAAAGAATTCGATCCGGAAACCGGAACTGGGAACGGATTCGGGTTCAGAGAGTATGACCCCGCTCATCTGTTGATGGCAATCGCAAAGGCATCGTACTTTTACAGGAACGAGAAACAACATTGGAAAAGGATAGTCCAGAATGCGATGCAAACCGACGTGTCTTGGGAGCGTTCCGCGAAGCATTATCTCAGGGTTTACCAGGAAGCTTTGAAAAAGCGTAGGGTATGAGGAGGATCAGTGATGCCTGAGTTCAGGAAAGATCCCGTGCTGAAACGCTGGGTCATCATTGCCACCGAGAGGGCCAAACGGCCGCACGATTTTGCCCGTCCAAAGGTTGAGGAAAAACCCGCGTTCTGCCCGTTCGATTACGGTAACGAGCACACGACACCTCCAGAGGTGCTGGCATTCAGACCACCAGACACGGCTCCCAACACTCCTGGCTGGTGGGTTAGGGTCGTACCGAACAAGTTCGGGGCAGTTAATCCGAACCTTTCTCCGAAGCGCTACGGTGTAGGTATGTTCGATGCGATGGACGGTTTTGGATATCACGAGGTGATCGTTGAAACTCCTGATCACGACACACACCTCGCTCTGATGGATTACAAACAGGTGGAAGAGGTCGTTTGGGCATATAAACAACGTTATGAAAGCATTGCGCAGGATGGTAGGATCGAATACATTTTGATATTCAAGAATCACGGTCGCGATGCGGGTGCTTCCCTGCAGCATCCACACAGTCAGCTCATCGCTCTACCGATAGTACCCAAGAGAGTTCAGGAGGAACTGGCCGGATCAAAGGAATACTACTCATACAAAGAGAGATGCGTGTTCTGCGATATAGTGAATCAGGAACTCGAAAGAAAAGAGCGAGTGGTTGAAGAAAACGAAGATTTCGTTTCGATAGAGCCTTTTGCGGCGAGGTTCCCCTGTGAAACGTGGATAATGCCCAAGCATCATTCGCACAACTTCGGAAGCATAACCGAAAGGGAAGTAAGAAACTTCGCGAGGATCCTGAAAAATACTCTGTATCGCATTTATGTTGCTCTGGACAATCCACCGTACAATTTCATGTTGCACACCGCTCCCACGGATGGGGAAGGGAAAGAATATTATCACTGGCATCTCGAGATAGTCCCGCGTTTGACCAACGTTGCCGGTTTTGAGTGGGGTTCAGGTTTTTACATAAACCCGATGCCTCCCGAGGAAGCGGCGAAGTACTTACGGGCGGTTGAAATAAAATAAATATGTGGTAAAATCACTCGTAGCACAGTGCTGTTTAAAGGCTGTGCGCGAGAGTCTTTATAGATCAAGGAGGATTGGTCGAATGGAGATTCTGAAAGTCAGTTCGAGTTCGAACCCCAACAAGGTCGCAGGAGCCATAGCGGGTGCTCTGTCCAAAGCTGACAGGGTTGAGATTCAAGCAATAGGTGCGGGGGCCGTGAACCAGGCCGTCAAGGCGATCGCCGTGGCACGGAGATTCCTCAACGAGAACGGCAAAGACATTTACATGGTACCTGGGTTCATGGAAGCCAAGATCGAGAACGAAACGCGCACGGGTATATCCTTCAAGGTGTTTGTGACCCAGAAGCAAGACTGATGGATGACGGATGTGCTCCTGCAGATCGCCAAGGCTTGTGCCCAAGACGAATCGTTGCTTGCTGTCGTCAAACACGTAGCTTCGATGAATCAAGAAGAAAAAGAGTCGTTCAGAGTCAAGGTGAAGGTGTACTTTTTGAACAAAACTGACGAGGTTGATCTGCAGGCGTACGAATTCTTCAGGTTGATTCTGGAGTCCGACAACGCGGCACAGGTTTTGAAGCTGATCGAAGAAGTGCATCGTGTGAGTTGAGTCTTCCTCGAGGTAGTATGTCCAATAAGTTGATGAACCACACGCTTTGTGGTATACTTTCTTATGGTGAGCGGGCGTAGCTCAGTGGTAGAGCATCAGCTTCCCAAGCTGAGGGCCGCGGGTTCGACCCCCGTCGCCCGCTCCAGACCTCAACTCGGATGTGGGTGTGACCCCCTTCTGGGTTGAAGGCTGACCAACGGAGGTGTGTTTGGTGGACAAAGAGCAGAAGCAACAGATCATTGAGCAGTTCAGAATTAACGAGAAAGACACAGGCTCGGTGGAAGTTCAGATCGCACTGCTCACGGCACGCATCAATCACCTGACAGAGCATTTGAAAATGCATCCGAAGGATTTCCACTCGCGTCGAGGCTTGATGAAGATGGTCGGAAGAAGGAGAAAGATGTTGAGGTACTTGAAACGAGTGAACCCTGAGTCTTACAGGAATTTGATCGAGAAACTGAGTCTGAGAAAATGAGAAAGTCAATCGAAATCGGGGCGGGCGCTGGCCCGCTTTTAGTTTCATGCTTGGAGGTGATGGACCTTGAAATACTGGCGACGTGTCATTCTGGGTAAGGAATTCTACGTCGAGCACGGCAGAGTAGCCAAGCAGGCCAACGGAGCCGTTTTGGCACGGATCGGTGACACCACGGTGCTGGCCACCGCCGTCATGTCCGATCAAGCGGTGGAAGGGGTCGATTTCGTTCCACTCACGGTGGAGTTTCAGGAACGCTTCTATGCGGCGGGTAAGATACCTGGAGGATTCATCAAACGCGAAGGTAAACCCAGTGAAGCCGCGATTCTTTCTGCACGAACGATCGACAGACCCATAAGGCCACTGTTTCCGAAGCATCTGCGCAACGAAGTCCAGGTCGTTGTAACTGTTCTATCCGTGGACGCTGCAAATCCCCCTGACGTTGTGGGTGTTATGGCGGCGTCTCTCGCGTTGAACGTGTCTGACATACCTTTCAACGGTGTGGTTGCGGCGGTCAGAGTGGGACTCGTAGATGGCCAGGTTGTTTTCTTCCCGAGCGAGGAAGAACTTGAAAGGAGTATGCTCGACATCGTCGTGGCTGGTACTGCGGATGCGATAACGATGGTAGAGGGCGAGGCGAAAGAAGTCAGCGAAGAGCAAATGGTTGAAGTTTTGTTCAAAGCGCACGAAGCGATCAAACAAATCGTTGAATTCGAGCAGGATATCCTCAGTGAATTCAACGTGAGTAAAGCCCAGATCGAGGAAGTCAAACTGCCTGAGGATATCGAAAACGGTTTCCGTGCGCTCATCGATGGAGAAGAGCTGCGAAGAAGATTACTCACGCAGGGTAAGAAAGCGAGAGCGCAGGCCATATCGGAGTATTATGAATCCGTCCTCGAGCAATTGAAGCAGAAATACACCGAGGAGCTTTTGAACCAGTATGCGACCCAGTTGAAAGACCTGTACGAAGAGCTGATGAAGCACAAAATGAGGAGGATCGTAGTGGAAGAAGGTATAAGGCTGGATTTGCGAGGACCCAAGGACATAAGACCGATAACGTGTGAAGTTGGTTTGCTACCAAAAGTACACGGTTCAGCCTTGTTCACCAGGGGTGAAACGCAGAGCCTCGGTATTGTGACGCTCGGTGCTCCGATGGACGAGCAAATCGTCGACACGATCCTCGAGGAAGGTACAAAACGCTTCATGCTCCATTACAACTTTCCACCGTTCTGTACAGGTGAGGTAAAACCGTTGAGAGGTCCCAGCAGGAGGGAAATCGGGCACGGTCATCTCGCAGAGCGCGCTCTCAAATTCATTCTGCCCGATGAAGAAGAATTTCCATACACGATAAGAGTCGTTTCTGAAATTCTCGAATCGAACGGTTCGTCGTCTATGGCAACGGTCTGTTCTGGGTCTCTGGCACTGATGGACGCGGGAGTTCCTGTGAAAAAGCACGTCGCAGGAGTGGCCATGGGGCTGATCTTGGAACCTGACGCATCGGTGATACTGACGGACATAATGGGTGCCGAGGATCATTGGGGAGACATGGATTTCAAAGTCGCGGGAACTCGTGACGGGATCACGGCCTTCCAGATGGATTGCAAGGTGTCCGGAGTCTCGAAGGAACTTCTGTACAGAGCTTTGATGCAAGCGAAGGAAGCGAGGATGTTCGTACTCGACAAAATGTACAGTGCCATCGATAAACCCAGACCGAGCCTTTCAACCTATGCACCTATCATCAAAACAACCGTGGTCGATCCGACAAAAGTTGGCGAAATCATAGGTCCCGGTGGACGAGTTATAAAAGGTATCATAAAGGAATACGACGTTCAGATATCCGTGGACGATGACACGGGGCGTGTGAGCGTTATCGGTCACAGCGTGGACAAGGTTGACGCGGCGATCAACAGGATAAACGAGATAGTTAAGGAAGTGGCAGTTGGTGATGTCTTCGAAGGCAAGATAACCCGCATAGAACCGTTCGGTGTGTTCCTGGAGGTTGGAGCTGGTAAGATCGGATTGCTGCACCAAAGCAAGATCCTGAGCAACATGAAGAAATTGAAGATCGGTGATACGTTGAAAGTCAAAGTGTCGAATATCGATAATCTCGGAAGACTCCAATTCGAAGAATTACCCCCAGAGCGGGATGAAGAGACCAAGACTGAGGAACAAAAACCCAGGAGCTTCCACAAGGATGAAAAGAATCCCATGCGAGGCGGGAGAAATCCAAAATCGGATGTGAAATGAAACGGAGGTAAGCACAATGAAAATAGAAACGTTGCAAACTCTCAATGGGCACATCTACTTTGTGCCCATTTCTTCTGTCAAGACCCTTTCGTTGGCGTTCATTGTGCCTGTTGGATCCGCGAACGAAAAACCTGAAGAAGCAGGAGTGGCTCACCTCATCGAACATGCTTCGTTCAAAGGGACAAAGCACTTCGATGAATTCAGTCTGAAATTCAACCTGGAAGTTGTAGGGGGAAGCCTGAACGCGTTCACCACGAAAGACTTTACGGTCTACCTGGCGAAGGTGCCTTACAGTCATCACGAGAAGGCAATAGAGGTTCTAGCAGACATCGTTTTCCAGCCCCTTTTTGAGGAAAAGGCTATCGCGCTTGAGAAATCGGTTATAATTGAAGAAATAAAAACTTACCACGAAGATCATGAAAGCAGAGTCCAGGATTTATTCGCTGAGAGTTATCTCGAAGATCCGTACTCAAGGCCAGTCAGTGGCTATATAGAAACTGTGGAAAAACTGACCAGAGAGAAAGTTCTTGAGTTCCACAACGATCACTATGGAAATGTCGACGTTGTTGTGGTGGGCAAGGTTACCAAAAGCGTTCTGGAAAAATTAAAAAAAGTGATTGAATCGTACAACAAAACGGTCGATTCGCCGGATCCAAAGGTTCGTTTCAAGTCGGAAAGTATCAGCTGTGAGGAGAGGAATGATCTAACACAGATTCATTTGATCGGTGGGACGCGCCTTGACTTCGGAATACTGAGTGAAGACTATCCTGCTTTCATGGTTCTGAGCACGTTGCTTGGAAGCGGAATGAGTTCTGTTCTGTTCACAAAAATCAGAGAAGAGCAGGGGCTCGTGTACGACGTGGAGTTGCTCAACAACCTTTGGAGCGATGTGGGTATCTTCGCGATCTATGCGTGTACCAGTTTGGATAAGCTCGAGAGGTACGTTTGGGAACTGAGAAAAATAATGCAAGGAGACATCACGAAGGATCAATTCGAATACGGAAAACAACGGTTGCTGGGTAAGCTTCAGATGATAACTGAAAGCGTTTCGGGCGTTTTCGGTTACCTTGTCGAGTTCCTCATCACGAGGAGTAAGCCGGTGGTCCTGGACGATATGTTGAAAAAGATAGATGCAGTAACACTGAGACGTGTGAGAGACCTGTGGAAACAGATCTGCGAGAAGCCCTGGCATTGGGCGTGTGTGGTGCCTCTCGAAAACAAGAAAAGCGTGGTGAATGTACTTGGAGGCTGAAGTAGGTCAGTATGTTTTGAAGAACGTTGGTTCGCTCACAGGTTTAGAAACATCGCTTGAAACGATCACAGATCGGAACGGCTCGATCGTTGTAAGAGCGGGAGAGAGGATCACGCCAGAGAAGATCGAGCTTTTGAAGAGCAACGGTGTGAACAGAATATGGGTCAAAGTGGAAGAGGTGTTACCACCACTGGTTGATGTCAGAAAAATAGATGAAGCCAAAGAACAAATACAACAGGTCTTCGACACCGTTGCCACAAAGCTCAGGATAGAGACTGAACAGGTCTGGAGAGTTTCGCAGACTGTTTTGAACGACATAGTGAGAAACTACGGTGATAAAATATCGTTGGTTTTCCTCGTTCAGCAGACGGACGAGGACTACACCTATACCCACGAGGTTCACGTCAGTATGATCAGCTCTCTCGTTGGTTTGGAAATGGGTTTGAAGCTGGAAGAACTTTCCCATCTCGCTTTTTCCGCGATGATACACGATGTAGGCAAAGCGTTGGTTCCAAAAGAGATCTTGCTCGCATCGAGGAAATTGACACCGGAAGAATTCGAAATCATGAAAAAGCACGTTGCGTTCGGTGAGAGAATATGCCGACAATCTGGTCTGAACGACGAACGTGTCATCAGCAGTGTGAGGGATCATCACGAAAAGCTCGACGGCTCAGGTTACCTCTCAGGCTTATCGGACCGGCAGATAAGCCTGTTCGCTCGCATCGTGAGTGTTGTCGACATTTATGACGCTCTCGTTTCGAACAGGTCTTACAAGCCTTCGTGGACGCCCTACAAGGCTATGACAGAGATCATTAGACTCGCTTCACTGAACAAACTCGACGCAAAAGTGGTGAAGAGCATGGTCTCATTGTTGGGACTCTACCCGATAGGCACAACTGTTGTGTTGAACGAAGGTACAAAGGCGATCGTTGTTGGTGTGAACAGAAGGAATCCTTTAAGGCCCATTGTTCAGATTGAGAACGGTGAAACGATAGATCTGACGGAAGAGAAAAATTTGAGAGTAGTTTCGGTCCTTGAATGAAAACTCAGGGGGTGATTCTGTGGATCTGAAGAGCAAGTTGAATCAGGATCTGAAAGAAGCCATGAAAGCAAAGGATGAGGTGAAACTCAGAACGGTCAGGATGCTTCTGGCCGCGATCAAGAATTTTGAAGTCGAGAAAATGCGTCCAGCCACGGACGAAGAGATCCTTCAGATCATGTCAAAAGAGATAAAGAAAAGACAAGAAGCAATTGAGATGTACGAAAAGGGGAACAGACAGGACCTGGCGCAGGCGGAGAGACTCGAAGTTCAGATCATACAGTCTTACATGCCTCAACAGCTGAGTGAGGAAGAGATAAGAGAACTTGCGAAAAGGATCATAGCTGAGCTCGGTTTATCCAGTCCGAAAGACGTGGGTACAGCCATGAAAGCCATCATGCCACACGTAAAGGGTAGGGCGGATGGAAAACTCGTGAACAGAATAGTTTCGGAACTTCTCGGTGGGAGCTGAGAAATCGGTGGACACGATCGTTGCCATAGCGAGTCCGCGGGGCATTGGGGCCATTTCCATCGTTCGCTTGAGTGGTCCTGAATCCTGGCGGATTTGCCTCCGAGCGCTGAAAACTGTTCCAGACCGTGTTGAACCGCGCAAAGTTTATCACAATTTCATCCTGGATGACGACAACGAAGTGCTGGACGAAGTGCTCGTCCTCTTCTACAAAGCCCCGCACTCCTACACTGGCGAAGACATGGTCGAAGTGATGTGCCACGGTGGTCCCATAGTGACACAACTGGTTTTAGAGAGGTTCGTCAAACTCGGTGCAAGGCTCGCAGAACCTGGAGAATTCACCAAGAGGGCCTTCCTCAACGGGAAGATGGATTTGACGAAGGCTGAATCGGTTAAACAGATCGTGGAAGCCACGTCGAAGACGGCTGTCAAGATCGCGGCGGCGAACCTTTCGGGAAGGTTGGCAGGTTTCGTTGAGGATCTTCGCCAGGATGTGTTGCGCGTTCTGGCACACATCGAAGTCGAGTTCGACTATCCAGACGAGGTCTTCACAGAACCCGAATTCTTGAGACAGGAATTGAAGAATTTACTGGAACGCGTTGACGATTCTTTGAAGAATGCAGACAGCCGGCTCGCCGTTTCCAGAGGGCTAAGGATCGTCATTGTGGGTAAGCCCAACGTTGGTAAATCGACCCTGTTGAACACACTTTTGAACGAAGAAAGGGCCATCGTGACGGAAGTTCCAGGAACCACGAGGGACGTCATCGAAGCTTTCACAACGATCAGAGGGATCACTTTCACTTTGATAGACACTGCCGGCATCAGAGAAACCCAGGACAGAGTGGAAAAAATCGGTGTAGAGAGGGCAATAAGTGCTGCCAGTACGGCGGATCTGATCCTCTTCGTTCTGGATGCCAGTGCCCCACTCGATGAGGACGATTTGAAGATACTGCAACTCATAAAGAACAAACGGTATCTCGTTGTTGTCAACAAGATCGATGTCATCGACAGAATAGATTTGGATCAGCTGAAGAATACTTTGGGGACAAACGCACGTGTGTTGGTGATTTCGGCGCTGAAAAGAGAGGGCATCGAAAAGTTGGAAGAAGAAATCATAAGGCAGGTCCAAGATCTACTTGAAAACGTCGACGGTTACGTGTCAACAACCAGACAGTACGAACTTCTTCTGTCCTGTAAATCGAACCTGAATGGAGCGATAGAAGAACTGGAGAAAGGAAGACTCGATGCAGCTGCAGAGAGATTGAGAAAGTGCCTCGAAGCACTGGATTCACTGCTCGGAAGAGAGTACAGAATCGATCTCATCGAACGAATGTTTAGCGATTTCTGCGTTGGCAAATGAAAAGGGGGCTTGCGCCCCCTCTGGACTCACTTGACTTTTTCCTTCAGAACCTTGCCAGGTCTGAACTTCGGGACTTTTCTTGCGGGAATCGTGATCGGCTTCTTCGTCTGTGGGTTGACGCCTTTCCTCTGAGCCGCCTTGCGGACTTCGAAGCTTCCAAAGCCGACGAGCTGGACCTTTTCTCCTTTTGCAAGAGCTTCGGTGATAGCATCGAGCATTGTGTCAACTACTTTCTTGACATCCTTCTTCTTCAGTCCCGCTTTTTTCGCGACCTTGTCGACAAGTTCTTTCTTGTTCATCCTTCAACCCCCCTCCTTACAGCAATTTCGGGAGATGAGATCTCCCTCTTGCTTGTATAATAACACTTTTGGATGGATCATTTCAAGTGGGTTCAGAATTACAGGGAGAAAGGGAGGGGTGAGACGAAGAGAAAGCCGATGTGAACGAGGATCAGAGAAAGATATTGAAAGTTCCTGGCCATTTTTCTGACTTATCAGCGATTCTGAACCGATATTCGGCAATTTTATGGTATCATTAAGTGAAAAAATTTGTGAGGAGGTATCGCGATGAAGTACCTGGTAATCCTGTCAGTCCTGGTTGGCACGTTACTCCTCGGGGTCACACAGTTCATTCCGGCAACGTACGATTTTGTGCTACTCGCAACAGACAATGCGAAACACTACGACCAACTTAAGAAGATTCCCCTGTTCGATACTTTCATCAATGGTCTTGGCATCGAACCCATGGTCCAGGGTATGGTGGCGAGTCAACTGGTCAAATACGGGGTGAAGATGGATCAATTCAACGAACTGCTCTCGAACCAAGTTTTAGTAGTCCAGAGAGGCGAGAACTTTTTCGTCGCCTTGGGTCCAGCGAAAGAAGCAGAAAAGCTGGTCAAAGCAATAAGTGACCTCCTTGGAAAAGATGTCTGGGTGGGCGCTCAAAAGTCGTACTTGTTTGTTTCCAACAACAAGGATTTTGCTGGTGAATGTCTGAAGGGTGGAGGGAACGTTGCGGCGGATATAATGAAATACTTCGATGATGCCACTGTGTGGGCGGTTGGTTACTCGCCCAGGTTCGTGCAGGGCGAGGCAGAGTTTGAATCGGTCCTCGTCGTCAGAGTCGAACCAGACAAGATGAGTGGTTTTATCAAGTGGAAGGCGAAAAATGAGGCTGCGAAAAAGATCGTTGCAGAGGCGACACCAGACAGATCGTACCGTCTGCACGAAGATCCAAACCTTTCGGGTGAGATCTTCGTATTTTCTAACGTCCAGAGCGCCAGAACTGTGAAAGCAGTTCTCGAGCAGATGTCCACTGGTTTGACCGAATCGGCATTGAGTTCCGTCGGACAGATTTTCGGAATATCGGCTGAGCCAAAAAATGTGGTACGGGAAATTCTGGCCCTTTCTGAAAAGGTTTCAGGTAAGATGGCTGCGTCGATTGGTGTTGGAAAATTCCTGCAGAGCTTATTTGAAACGCAGTCTGCAACCGCAACCGTGGAGCCATCTTTCTACGTTGTGGCGGAGGCTCGAACGACGCCTTCGGAGATAGCGAAGATTCTCGGGCGCGGTGAAGTTTCCGGTGAAGAACTGAAGATCGACAATCTCATCATCAGATGCGAAGGAAACTACCTCAAGATTTTTAGCCAGGCTAAAGGTGAAAAGGGAAGATCTCTTGAGAAAGCGCTGAAACTCTTCGATCCTGTCAAGCATTCGCTGTTTGCCTTCATCGATTTTGCTCCCATCGTTGAGAGTCTTCTTGGAGTCAGTTCACAATCGGTGTTTGTGGCTGTTGGTACGATCGCTGACAGCAGTTATACTACAGATTGGTACATCAAGTGAGGGAGGTGCGCTGATGAGCAAAAAGTTTGTGTACTTCTTCGCCAACGGCGTGGCAGAAGGGAACGCCGAGATGAAGGACATCCTCGGCGGAAAAGGTGCAAACCTCGCCGAGATGACCAACCTCGGTATACCAGTACCACCCGGGTTCACGATTTCTGCCGAGGTGTGCAGGTATTACTATCAGCATGGTCGAACCTATCCTGAAGGTTTGAAGGAAGAAGTAGAACGGGCCATGAAGAGGCTCGAGCAAGTTACGGGCAAAGGCTTCGGTGATCCCGATCGACCGTTGCTTGTCTCCGTCAGGTCCGGTGCGGCTATATCCATGCCGGGCATGATGGACACGATACTCAACCTTGGCTTGAACGATGAAACTGTGAACGGGCTGATCAAAATGACAAACAACCCCAGATTTGCTTACGATGCTTACAGAAGGTTTCTGCAGATGTTCGGCGATACCGCACTCGGTATACCGAGGAGCAAATTCGACAACGCGCTCGAGGAGATGAAGAGAAGGAAAGGTGTAAAGCTCGATATCGAACTCGATGCGGAAGATTTGAAGCAACTGGTCGAGATTTACAAGAAGGTGTACGAAGAAGAGGGGAAGAAATTCCCACAGGATGTTCACGAACAGCTGTGGCTCGCCATCGATGCGGTGTTCAGGAGCTGGATGAGCGAGAGGGCTGTGAAGTACAGAGAGATCAACAACATAAGGGAAGACGAGTTGCTCGGAACGGCGGTCAACGTGGTCGCGATGGTTTTTGGAAACATGGGTGAACGTTCTGGAACGGGTGTTGCTTTCACACGCAACCCGAACACGGGAGAGAAAGAAGTCTACGGAGAATTCCTGCAGAACGCACAGGGTGAGGATGTCGTTGCAGGTATCAGAACACCGGTTCCTCTTGAAGAATTGAAGCGCTTGATGCCAGAGGTGTACAGAGAGCTCATCGCCATCATGGATAGACTCGAGAGACACTACAAGGACATGCAGGACATCGAGTTCACCGTGGAGGAAGGCAAACTCTACATGTTGCAAACCAGAAGCGGTAAGAGAACCTCCAGGGCTGCCATCAAGATCGCCGTGGACATGGCGAAGGAAGGTATAATCACCAAAGAAGAAGCCGTACTACGCGTTAAACCTGAGGATATAGAGCGGGTCCTGCATCCTCGTTTCGATGAGAAGGCGCGAGCAAAAGCGAAAGTGATAGCCAAAGGTTTGCCCGCTTCACCTGGTGCAGCCACAGGTGTCGTGGTCTTCGACGCAAAGAAAGCCGAAGAAATGGGAAGAAACGGTGAAAAGGTCATACTCGTGAGGCCGGAGACGAGCCCAGAGGACGTCGGTGGCATGGCTTTCGCTCAGGGTATCCTCACTTCGAGGGGTGGAATGACGTCACACGCGGCCGTTGTGGCAAGGGGAATGGGTAAACCTGCGGTCGTCGGAGCGGAAATGATTGAGGTGAAAGACGAAGAAGGGTTCTTCAGGGTGAACGACGTGGTAGTGAAAGAAGGCGAATGGATCTCCATAGATGGTGCCACAGGAGAAGTGCTGCTGGGTAAGATCGAAACGATCAAACCCGTGGGTCTCGAAGGTGAAGTGGCTGAACTGCTCAAGTGGGCCGACGAGATCAGACGACTCGGCGTGCGTGCGAACGCAGACATCCCGAGGGATGCAGAAGTTGCGAGAAAGTTCGGGGCAGAAGGCATCGGTCTGTGCAGAACTGAGCACATGTTCTTCGAAGCGGACAGGATACCGAAGATGCGCAGGATGATCGTAGCGAAGACGAAGGAAGAAAGAGAAAAAGCTTTGAACGAGCTGTTGCCACTGCAGAAGGAAGATTTCAAAGGTTTGTTCAAAGCCATGGCTGGCTATCCGGTCACCATAAGGCTCATAGACCCGCCACTCCACGAGTTCTTACCACACGACGATGAGCAGATCGAAGAAACGGCGAAGGAACTTGGTATCTCGCCGAGTGAGTTGAAAGATATCGTGAGATCTCTCAGCGAACTGAACCCGATGCTTGGTCACCGTGGCTGTAGGCTCACCATCACTTATCCAGAAATTGCGATCATGCAAACCAAAGCCATCATCGGCGCCGCGATAGAGTTGAAGAAGGAGACGGGCATGGAAGTCGTGCCAGAAATCATGATCCCTCTCGTTGGACACGTGAACGAGATCGCGTTCTTGAAGAAGATCATCAAGGAAGTCGCCGACAAAATGATACAAGAATCCGGTGTCAAGATCGAATACAAAATAGGTACAATGATCGAAGTTCCACGCGCATGCGTTACGGCCGACGAGATAGCAAAGGAAGCGGAGTTCTTCAGCTTCGGAACGAACGATCTGACACAGATGACCTTTGCCTTCAGCCGCGATGACGTTGGTAAATTCTTGCCAGAGTATCTGGAAAAGGGCATTCTGGAACACGATCCGTTCAAGACACTCGATTATGAAGGTGTCGGAGCACTCGTCGAGATGGGCACAAAGAAAGGAAAGCAGGCAAGGCCCAATCTCAAAGTGGGTGTCTGTGGAGAACACGGAGGAGATCCAAGATCGATTCACTTCTTCCACAGGGCCGGTCTCGACTATGTGAGCTGTTCACCTTACAGGGTTCCTGTAGCGAGGCTGGCAGCGGCTCAGGCTGTCCTCATCTACGATAAGAAACTCGCAAAGAAGGCGGAGTGATCTTCTAAGGGGGCCACACGGCCCCCATTCTGTTCGTATGGAGCACTATTACTCCGAAAAGCCCAGGAGCGAGTTGAGAGTTAAAACAGCCGTATTGAAATTGAAGAATGGAGCGGTGTATCAATTCCAGACTCCATCTGGAGTTTTCAGCTTTGGAGAGATCGATAAGGCTACGCGCATTCTCATCGAGCACTGTCACCTTGATGGCAGGAAGTTGCTGGACCTTGGGTGTGGTTATGGAGTGATCGGAATCGTTCTGAAGGCGGAACATCCAGACCTGGAGGTATACATGAGCGATATCAATGAAAGGGCCGTGGAATTTGCGAAGATAAATGCGAGGAAGAACAACGTCGATGTTGTGATAAGACAGGGAGCATTCTTTGATCCCTGGAAAGACGAAAAATTCGATGTGGTTTTGATGAACCCCCCACTCGCTGCGGGAAAAGAAGTTGTGCTTCGATTGATCAGAGAATCTTTCGAACATTTGAACTACGGTGGTTCCCTCCAGGTAGTTGCGTACCACAACAAAGGTGGTTCTTACGTCAAGAGGGCCATGCAGGAAATCTTCGGGAATGTCGAAGACATTTATAAAGAAGGTGGCATAAGGATATACAAATCTGTGAAGGTGACGCAGCAGTGATCGAGCTCAGAGATATTCACTTCAGTTACGGTGAAGGATTTGCTTTGAAAGGCATCACCCTGGCAGTGGAAGAAGGTTCTTTCAATCTCTTGGTGGGGGCCAACGGATCTGGGAAAACGACGTTGCTGAAAATAATTGCTGGGTTGCTTCCCGTCAGGTCGGGTACCATAATTATAGATGGAAGGATCGTAACGGATGCGGATTTGAGAGAACTTTGCTGTTACGTTCTCCACAATCCCTTCGAACAGATCGTAGGTTCGACCGTTGAAGAAGACCTCGCGTTCGGCCTCGAAAATTTGGGATTGAGAAGCGAAGAAATTCGAGAGAACATAGAAGCGGCGTTGAAGATGTTTCAGCTTTCTGAAGTGAGACACGCAAATCCGTTCGTACTTTCAGGTGGACTCGCTCAAAAGCTCGTCATAGCTTCTCTTTATTTGTTAAAACCGGAAATCTTTCTTCTGGACGAACCCACATCGATGCTGGATGATCTCGGTGTGGAAGAGCTGCTGGAAGCCCTTCGTGAACTGAAGCAACTCGGTAAAACGATCTTCGTTTCGACGCACGAACCGAGGATCTTTTTTGATCTTGCCACATCGGTGATACACATGAGCGATGGAACCATTGACTTTCACGGTGGAATCCATGAATTTCTCGAGAGAAGATTCGAAGATGTTGAATGCTGAGCTGAGATTGATCGATGTAACGTTCGGATACGAAGATGGTAAAAAGCTTTTCGACCGGTTGAACGTTCGAGTCAGAAGCGGTCAGCTTCTGCTCGTTCAGGGTCCGAACGGAAGCGGCAAGTCCACCTTACTGAAGCTCATCGCTGGACTTCTCAAACCTCAATCCGGCTCGATACTGTTGGATGAGATTCCCGTGAGCGATGTTGGCTTCAGCAGAATCGGTTATGTCATGCAGAGGGCTGAGGATCAATTCTTTTGCGAAACAGTTTTCGATGAAATCGCTTTCTCCGCCAGGAATTTCGGTCTGGATAGGATCGCCGAGCGAGTGAAGGAAGCAGTCTACTCGGTGGGTTTAACGGAAGATGTCCTCAGCAAAAGCCCGTTTCAACTTTCAGACGGAGAAGCGAGACGCGTTGCGATAGCGTGTGCTTTAGTACACGAACCGTTGCTTATACTGTTCGATGAACCGTTGATAGGTCTGGACAGAGCTGGGAAAGAAATTGTACGCCAGATTTTGAAGGATCAAAAGGGAAGAGGAAAAATCCTGGTCGTGACGAGTCATCGCTTTGGTAGTCTTTTCGAACTGGCCGACGTAGTATTGAGACTTTGATCGTGGTCAATTTTGGAGTATACTTTATAAATGTAAAAGCACTCTTGGGGGGTGTGAAGGAATGAGAAAGTTCTTGCTGGTACTGTTCCTGGCCGTCGCGGCACTGATCTTCGCAGAAGTCAAGAACCCGGACACCATCATTACGCTCACGATCGGTGAACCTGACACACTCGATCCACACTATGCGTACGACACCGCGAGTGGAGAAGTACTGACGCAGATCTATGAGTGTCTGATCGCGTACGTCGGTTCCAGCGTCATAGAAATGGAGCCAAGGCTTGCCACAGCTGTTCCAAGTCTTGAGAACGGGCTCATCAAAGACGGTGGAAAAACGTACGTGTTTCCGATCAGGAAGGGTGTCAAGTTCCACAACGGTGCAATCTTGACCCCTGAGGACGTAGAATACAGCTTCGAGCGTGGCCTACTCTTCGATCCAGCCGGTGGACCGATGTGGATGCTCTGGGAGGCATTGTTTGAGGTTTACTCGCTGGATGAGTTTGTCGAGAAAATCGTGGGTAAACCACTCAGCGAAATACTCGATCCTGCAACGAAGGAGCCCCTTCCGGAATATCGCGAAGCGTTGATCAAGGTTTACACCGATTACATCGATCCAGCGATCGAAGTCGATGGTGACAGTGTGGTGTTCAAGCTCTCAAGACCATTTGGACCATTTTTGTCCATCCTCTGCGGTTATTCAACGTGGAGCATGATCTTGAACAAACAGTGGGCGATCGAGCAGGGCTGCTGGGACGGTAAACCGGACACCTGGTGGAAATACTGGGACCTTCCAAAAGAAGAGTCACCGCTCTACGCAAAAGCTATGGGAACAGGTCCATTCAAGCTCGTAGAGTGGGATAGAGCACAGATGAGGGTCGTTCTGGAAAAGTTCGATGGTTACTGGAGAGGTCCCGCCAAGATCAAGAGGGTTGTCATTCAAACGATCGAAGAATGGTCCACAAGAAGGGCGATGCTTGAGAAAGGTGACGCTGACTTCGTCGCTGTGCCCGCACAGTATCTGCCTCAGGTTGAAAACATGCCTGGTGTTGTCATAACGAAAGGACTCCCAGTCATAAGCATCACATCCTTGCACTTCAACTGGAACGTGAAACCTGATAGCAAGTACATCGGCTCTGGAAAACTGGATGGCAACGGAATACCACCAGACTTCTTCAGCGACGAACACGTCAGAAGGGCGTTCGCCTACGTTATAAACTACGACGCCGTGATCAAGGACGTTCTCCGTGGTCTTGGTAGCAGGGTGCCCGCCGACCTGCCGAGCAGTTTGCTGGGTTACGATCCAAACCTGCCGAAGTTTGAGTTCAGCATCGCTAAAGCGACTGAGGAGTTCAAGAAGGCGTGGAACGGTGAGGTGTGGAAGAAAGGATTCAAGCTCACCCTGCTGTACAACACGGGTAACGAGGCGAGAAGAACGGTTGCCGAGATGATCAAGACTTACGTTGAAATGATCAACCCGAAGTTCAAGATCGAGGTGCGCGGTGAGCAGTGGCCGACTTACCTGACGTCTTACAAGCAAGGCTATCTGCCAGCGTTCATCATAGGCTGGCTTGCGGATTATCCAGATCCCCACAACTTCATACAGACCTACTATCACTCGGCTGGAACCTACGGTTTTGCCCAGGGCGAAAACTTCAAGAAGTTCGTATCAACACCCACGCCAGAACTCGGCGGAAAGAGCTGTAACGAACTGATCGAGCAGGCTGCAATCGAAACGGATCCAAAGGTCAGAACTGAAATCTACAGGAAGGTGCAGCAGTTTGCAATCAACCATGTGCTCGGTGTGGCTCTCTACGAACCTCAGAGCTTGAACGTGAGAAGAAGCTGGGTCAAAGGTTGGTACTACAACCCGATGATGCCAGGCGCCGCAGATTACTACTCGCTCTGGAAGGAAGAGTGAGAGGAGGAATTGAAAACCCGGGCACTGCGCCCGGGTTTTTTATTTTGCAAAGTGACAGGCGACCCAGTGGCCCGGGGTGATCTCTCTCAGCTCGGGTTCCTGTTCCGAGCAGATCTGCTGGGCTATGTAACAGCGCGTGTGGAACCTGCAACCGGACGGGGGATTGACGGGACTTGGCACGTCGCCTTTCAGGATGATTCTCTCTTTCTTGATGTTGGGATTGGGTATCGGAATGGCGCTCATGAGTGCTTTCGTGTACGGATGCAGTGGATTGTCGAACAAATCCTTCTTCGAAGCCATTTCAACGATCTTTCCGAGGTACATGACGATGATCCTGTCGCTCACGTACTTTATCACGGCAAGATCGTGCGAGATGAACAGGTACGTCAGCTTGTGCTCATGCTGAAGGTCTTTCATCAAGTTGATGATCTGCGATCTTATCGAAACGTCCAGAGCCGAAACTGCTTCATCGGCGATTACGAGTTTCGGAGAAAGTGCGAGAGCTCTGGCGATACCGATCCTCTGTCTTTGGCCACCGGAGAATTCGTGTGGAAATCGGTACATGTAATCGCCACTTATGCCAACGTCCTCGAGAACAGAACGCACTTTGTTCACGAGTTCTTTCTCGTTTCTGACAAGCTTGTGAACTGCTGGGCCCTCCCCAACGATCGACTTTATCCGAAGCCTTGGATTGAGCGAGCTGTAGGGATCCTGGAAGACTATCTGAACGTTCTTTCTGAACTGCTTGCGTTTTTCGTCGATATCGCTGAGCAACAGAGAATAGAATTTGGCGGTCGAAGATTTCGCTTCGTCGAAAAAAAGCTGGGCGTAGGTTCTGTCCACACCATCGAGTGACTTTATTACAGCATCTTTCGAACCGAATTCCTTCAACAGCGCTTTGAACCTATCCACATAGGTCTTTTTTATGTAGGATCGGGCACGCAGCAATGGCATGAAGAAATATGTCGTATCCTCATCGCCGATGATGATCCTACCCGAGGTCGGCTCGTACAGTCTCAGCAGAACCATGCCGATCGTTGTTTTTCCACAGCCGGATTCTCCGACCAGCCCAACGGTTTCACCTTCGTTGATCTCGAAGGATACCCCATCCACGGCCTTGACCCAACCCACGATGCGTTTGAAAACGCCAGCCCTTATGGGGAAGTACTTCACCAGGTTTTCCACCTTGAGGATCGTGCTCATACGAACTCACCAACCTTCTTCATTTTTGCTTCGACCACCTTTTGCCAGAAGAAGCACCTCACCGTGTGGTTCTCTCCGACTTCCACGAGTTCTGGTTCTTCCCTTGTGCATCTTTCTTCTCTGAATTCACATCGTGGATGAAATTTACACCCGGGCGGAAAGTGCAAGGGATCTGGAACCACACCTGGAATGTTGTACAGACGCGTCTGTTCTATGTCCAGTCTCGGGATAGCGTGCAACAATCCCCACGTGTACGGATGTTTCGGGTCGTTGAATAGTGTTCTGACATCGGCGTATTCGACCACCTTCCCAGCGTACATGACCACAACTCTGTCAGCGTTTTCCGCAATGAGTCCCAGATCGTGCGTGATCAACATGATCGCCATTCCGTATTCTTTTTGAAGTTGTTTCATGAGCTCCATGATCTGAGCTTGGATCGTGACGTCGAGTGCCGTAGTTGGTTCATCCGCAATCAGAACTTTTGGTTTGCAGGACAGCGCCATCGCTATCATCGCACGCTGCCTCATGCCTCCAGAGAGTTCGTGCGGGTACTGATCCACCCTCTTTTCCGGTTCTGGTATACCCACCTTTCTCAGCAGATCTATGGCCATGGCTCTTGCATTTTTCTCATCGAGTCTCTGATGGAGCATGATCGCTTCCATGATCTGTTCACCGATGGTGAACACAGGGTTCAGAGCCACCATGGGTTCTTGAAAGATGATGGCTATGTCTTTTCCTCTGATTCTTCTCATTTCCTGTTCGTCTATCTTGGTCAAATCGACTCCGTCGAGCAGGACTTGCCCATCGACGATTTTTCCTTTCTCGTCGAGTATTCTCAGAATGGACAGTGCCGTTACGCTCTTTCCACATCCAGATTCCCCGACTATCCCGAGCGTTTCTCCCTGATACACGTCGAAATCGACCCCGTCCACCGCTTTCACTATGCCATCTTCCGTGTAGAAGTAAGTCTTCAATCCTTTGACACTCAGAATCGGTTTTCTCTCCATCTCGCTCACCCTCTCAAGCGTGGGTCGAACGCGTCTCTGAGAGCATCACCAACGAGGTTCCACGCGAGCACGAACAGGACCATCGCTGTGCCTGGATACACGATGGCGTACCAGTACTTCAAAGCCTCACCCGAAGCTCCAAGCATCCAGTTTCGCGCAAAGTTCAACAGCGCTCCCCAATCTGCGTAACCGACCGGTGCCCCAAGGCCAAGGAAGCTGAGTGCTGCAGCGGTTATTACCAGAGAGCCTATTCTCATAGTGGCCTGTATGAGCACAGGGAATATAGTGTTGGGAAGTATGTGTTTCGTTATAACAAAGAAGTCGCTCACTCCGAGGGCCCTGGCGGTGAGCACGTACTGTTCTTCTCTTGCCTGAAGTATGTTCGCTCTGATGAGCCTCGCCGTACCCATCCAGCCGAAAATTATGAGCGAGATCATGACTTTATCGAGTCCCATACCCAGGAACGCCGTCAGGACGATCGCAGCCAGTATGTAAGGGATGGACAAGAAGACATCCGTGATTCTCATCAGAACTTCATCGATCCAACCTCCGAAATAACCGGCGATCGATCCTATGACCAGTCCCACCAGAGTCGATGTGAGCGTCACCACCAGACCAACTTTGAACGCGGTTCTTGTTCCCCACACAACACCATAGAAGATGTCACGACCATCTATGATTCCGAACGGGTGACCTTTCGTTGGGGGTTGCGGTGTTTTGTCCCACGTCACGATCGGTATCATGTACGGATCGTAAGACTGTGGAGGACATATGAGTGGTGCAAATACGGCGACCAACGTGAAGAAAATCAGCAGTGCAAATCCGAGCACGGCTGATGGATTTCTCAAAATCCTCCTCAGCATCCTTTTGGTCTCGACTCTCATATTCTTTCCCCCTCAACCAAGCCTGACGCGTGGGTCCACAGTGGCGTACAGTATGTCTATAACGAGGTTCCCTATGACCAGTATCAGGGAGTAGAAGAGCGCTGAGGCCATGATCGAAGCGTAATCGAGCTGCGTCGCAGCCGTCGCCGTGAAACTACCCATACCGGTCCTGTTGAAGACCATTTCAACTATGACCGTACCCGCGAACAGTTGTATGACCATACCTCCACCCACTGTGATCACAGGTATCATCGCATTTCTTCGTGCGTGTTTGTTTATCACCACACGTTCTGCCAATCCCTTGGCTCGCGCTGTTCTTATGTACTCCTTCGTCAGGACTTCGAGCATGCTCGAACGTGTGATCCTCAACAGGTATGCCCACCACAGCCAAGACAGCGTCAAGATGGGAGCCACAAGATGACGAAGCGCATCGACGAAGACATCGAACCTACCGTTGAGGAGCGCATCTATAGTGACGAGCGAGGTGAACCGCCTGAATTCGGGAGATTTCACAACTTGGTCTGCCCAGAAGCTGAGATTACCTGGTGGAAACCAGCCAAGCACGCTGTAAAAGATCATGAGTACGATGAGTCCAAAAACAAAATCCGGAAAGCTCCATCCAACGACGGCGAAAATCCTCACAAAATGATCCAGAAACTTGTCTCGGTTGACAGCCGCTATCACGCCGAGCCATACTCCAACGAAGACGACCGGAACGATCGAATAAAGGGCCAGTTCCACTGTCCACGGAAGTCTGCTCAGTATCGCGTCCTTCACAGGCTGTTTGCCAACCAAGGACCAGCCGAGATCCCCTTGGAGGGTGTTCTTGAGCCATTTGATGTAGCGAATCATCATCGGATCGTTCAGCCCGTATTTCTGTTTTATCTTTTCAAGTTGTACAGGTGTCAGCTTGTCCAGCACGCCAGGATTAACATAGGCTGCCAGCAGTCTGTCTGGACCAAGGCTCTGGATCATTCCAAAAATGATCAGCGACAACCCAAAGAGTATCAGCGGCAACAGGAGCAACCTTCTGATGATGTAAGTGAGCAATCGGATCACCTCCAGGGTACACTGTAACGCTACCAAGAGACATTTTACCAGAAAGGAAATCTGCAAGAAAATCTGAAAAACAAGAAGAGAAAAGGTGTACAGGAGAGTTATTCGCCATTTCGGACTCACAGTTATGAAAAGATTCCGTTTTCGGTTAAAAGTAGCGAAAGCAGGCCTTTGACTGCGGGAGTGTGAAAGTGTAAAATAATCACAGTATTCAGTTGCTGGACTTCTCAACACTCGCTGAATCGGAGGGAAGAATTCGTGGAAGCACTGGTACAAACTTTCACCGTGGGCATGAGGATCAGTCTTCTGCCGTTCAACCTCTTTCTCATATTTGTTGGTACCATCTGGGGCTTGATCTTTGGTTGTATCCCGGGTTTGACAGCCACCATGGGTGTTGCACTCGCGATACCACTCACGTACGGAATGAGTCCCTTTTCGGGGTTGATACTCCTTTCCAGCATTTACATTGGTGCCATATCGGGTGGATTCATATCCGCGGCGCTTCTGAACATGCCAGGTACCCCCTCCTCCATAGCCACGACCTTTGATGCCTATCCCATGGCTCAAAAAGGAAAAGCTTCTTTGGCACTCGCGCTGGGTTTGATGAGTTCTTTCTTCGGTGGTCTTGTGGCAGTCTTTCTCATGATAGTTGCGACCTATGGCCTGGCACAGCTGGCGTTGAAGTTTGGACCGTTCGAATACTTCGCGCTCGGTCTGCTCGCGTTCGCAGGTTGCATAGGAATGATGGGAGGCAGCATCATAAAGAGCGGTCTCAGTGTTGTTCTCGGCTTGCTACTGGCGACGATGGGTTCAGACATGCTGACGGGAGTCAAGAGGCTCACGTTCAACGTTCCGGATCTGGTTGCGGGCATAGACATTCTACCGCTGCTGGTTGGTCTGTTCGGAATCTCTGAGATATTCGTCGCGATAGAAAAAAGGTATCAAAACGTCGTACCCCCAGAGGCAAGGAAGGCGAAGATGGGATTCAAGGCTGTTGCCGAAGCCGTTCGGTTGATATTCTCACAACCTGTGAACTACGTTAGATCCCTCATTATAGGTTTTGTGATAGGGGTTTTTCCCGGTGTGGGTGGAGCCACATCGAGCGTTGTTGCTTACGGTTTGGCAAGGAGTGGCTCGAAGCATCCCGAAGAGTTCGGTAAAGGAAATCCTGAAGGTGTGATTGCCTCCGAGGTTGCGAACAATGCGACGATAGCCGGCGCACTGGTTCCCCTGCTCGCACTCGGTATACCAGGTGATTCCGTCACAGCGATGATGATAGGTGGCTTCATGATACACGGTTTGTTTCCTGGCCCTCTGCTGTTCAGAGACAAGCCCGAATACGCTTACACAATTTTCGCCGCCCAGATCATCGGCAATCTGATGATGGTTCTGCTTGGAATTCTGCTGATGAGGTTTTTCATCTACACGCTCAGTATCAGATCGTACTACCTGCTACCCATCGTCGCTCTGTCGATGGTCATAGGGGCGTTCGGACTCTACAACAGGGTGTTTGACATATGGATAAGTTTGTTCTTCGGATTCATCGGTTATCTTTTGAGAAAGATCGATTTCCCGCTTGTACCGCTCATCACAGCGTTCGTTCTCGGACCGATCGTGGAAAAGAATCTGAGACAGGGTCTGGCGTTTTCAGATGGAAGCATGATGCCTTTGTTCACGAGACCCATATCCCTGACGCTTTTCATCGGAGCCGTAGTTCTGTTCCTGGTTGGAATCTACATCAACAGGAAGGGTGCCAGAAGAGAAAGAGCGTAAAGGAGGTGTGTTCATGAGAAAGCTGTTTCTCACTTTAGTGTTCGTGACACTCTGTGTGGTTTTGTTCGCCGAAACCGAGCGTTACCCAGCAAGGCCCGTCACAGTTGTGGTTCCCTACTCTCCAGGTGGAGCGAGCGACATCATGGCGAGGTTGGTAGCCGAGTTCTGGAAGAAGTACACGGGCCAGGAAATGGTTGTAACCAACGTCGTTGGTGCCGAAGGTGCTGTAGCAGCGAGACAAGTCAAGGGAACCAAGCCAGATGGTTACACGGTGCTGTGGTACCACCAGGCGATGCTAGGTAACTACTACCTTGGCGTTGCAGACATCAACTGGTACGATTTCACACCCGCATGTGTTGTTACCAAGACCTCGAGGATAACGGCAACGAGAGCGGACATGCCCTGGAAGAATTTGAAGGACGCGATCGAAGACGCCAAGGCGAACCCACGAAAGTACGTCTATGGTACCGGTGCGGGTGGTATAGCGTACCTTGAGTACGCACCGGTCGAGGTTGCAGCAAGAGGTTGTTGGCGTGTTGTCCCCAACGAAGGTGGTGACTCACAGAGGATCGTTGCCTTGCTTGGTAACCACGTGGACATCGTGCCACTGGCACTCGTTTCTGCCGTTTCGTACATAAAGTCCGGGCAGATCAAACCGCTCGTCGTTCACGACGTTGAGAGAGATCCATTCATACCGGATGTTCCTTCGGCCGCAGAACTGGGTTATCCAGACCTGGTCTTCCCGATGACGAACACGTTCTTCTTCCCACCGAACACGCCCAAATGGATCGTTGAGGAATTCAACAAGATCATGGAAAAGATCGTGAACGATGCAGAGTTCAAGGCAAAACTCGCGGAAATGGCGTATGCAACCGTGTTCTTCAAGACTGGTAAAGATCTGGAAGATTTCTGGAAGAGTCAGGAAGAAGTTTACAAGAAGGCTGCTGAAGTTCTCAAGTGAGATCGGAATGGGGGGCACTGTCCCCCCCGTTTTCACGGAGGGTGAGTTACGATGGCTGAGCTCGTGAGTTCGATCTGCTTTTTCGTGACCGGTCTGGTTTTCCTTTTCGAATCTTACAAGATCAGAGTTCTGAGATTTGGTGGTTCGCTCGGTGGGGATTTCTTTCCAAAGTTTTTCTCCGCCATGGTCATCGCGATCTCGAGTATGTGGGTGGTATCAAGTTTGGTCAAAGTGTGGAAGAAAAAGCAAGCGACGCGCTTGGAATTCGCACCGGGTGGTCTGAGAAGGATCATGATCTATTTGGTCGGTTTCATCGTTTACATAGTCATGCTCGATCTGTTCGGTTTCTTCGTCCCCAGCGTTGGTGTATCGCTGCTCACGTACTTACTTTTGAGGGAAAAAGTCAAACCCGTGGATTTCTTAACCGGTAGTGCTTATTCGCTCCTCGTGGTAACGATCATTTGGTTCCTTTTCACGAAAGTTCTGGGGCTATTGCTCCCCTCCGGTCGTCTGGTTTGAAACCCGGCCTCTTCGTTTTCTCCTCAGAAACGCCACGTAACTGCTTCGTTAGGAAGCCTTTTTTTCACTGAAAGGAATGGGCGGTATAAAATGCTCCAGAGAGGTGTTCGCGTTGAGTCGCAGCGTCATCATAGACGGTTCTGTCATCTACACGAATTACAGTCAGATAATGGGGCAACAAAAGTTCGAACTCCTGTTGAAGGAGTTCATAGACATCCTCAGAGAGAAACGTAGTCCCCTCTTGAACGCGCTGAATGCATTCAAGCTCGACGGAGATTACGATCTTCGAAGGTTCATTGAATATCTGCATTTGTTGACGATGAGGAATGTGAAGGAACTCACGAACATCATCTATTACGTCAACCCCAGGGACCTCGAGCGGTTCGTCGAAGCGTTCTATTCGTTCTGGCGATCCAAGCACAGGTTCATCGTGCGCTACGAGAAATACTCCGACGATCACATCAGAAGGGCGAGTATAGAATACACAGTTACACAGATAAGCGATCAGTTCAAAGCTGTGATCAAGAATCTGTATCGAGAGTTGATGATGAACATCTCCAACTCGTTCCCCACGGTGATGAGGCAGCTCCCCAGTGGGGCACAGGTAGCCTTTCTCGTGGAAGAACTCGAAGAAGAAAAGTTCGACAGATTACCCTGGATCAAGAAAATTCCAACGGTCTGGGGTGCTGTGTTTGATCCTCCTGTGATTTTCTACACGAAATCGAACAAGAGGAAAGGTGTGTTGCCGGTCGTAGAAGAACCGATTCTCGACAAGGTGGAGCTGAACCCCAAGGAGTGGTTCAGGTTTCCCATCTTCGTGGGTGATCTGCTCTTTTACAACATAGTTCACGTTGATTACCTCGCGCACGGTGCCGGCCTGGCGAACCTGTTTGAACTCGCCACTCCCAAGGATTTGAAGAAACGGGAACCCGATGGAATGCTGATCTTCGGGCTGGATCCAAAGATGATCCCGAACTTCAACGAACGCTGGAAAAACGGCGTGATCTTCAAAGATGGGAAGCTGTACGTGGGAATCATTCCGGCGATCGATGAAAACGACTATTTCGGTTACATGAAGAAGACCACGCTCACGATACACAATCTGATCAGGATCGATCAGGGAAGACTGCCCATTCATGGTTCGATGGCTCGCATCATTCTGAAGAACGGTAAGATGGCTGTTGCGATGTTCGTAGGTGACAGCGGTGCAGGGAAGAGTGAGACGCTCGATGCCCTGAGCAGGCTCGAAGAAGTGGCTCAGGTGGATACGATCATCGACGACATGGGTAGCCTCGCCATCATGGACGGCCATGTGGTTGCGTACGGTACAGAAACGGGCGCCTTCGTCAGGCTCGATGACCTGCCACCTGGATACGCTTATTCGACGATGGACAGGAGTATCTTCATGAACCCCGATCAGATCAACGCCCGCGTCATAGTACCTTTCAACAATTACAGTGAAGTGATAACACCCACGCACATCGACTTCTTCTTCTACGCGAACAACTACACCGAAGTCAACAGAGACGAGGACAGGATCGTTTTCTTTAACAGTGTCGACGAAGCCTTGAGGGTCTTCTCAGAAGGTAAACGCATGAGCAAGGGAACCACCTCTGAGAGCGGCTTGGTGACTTCGTACTTTGCAAATCCTTTTGGCGCCGTGCAGAGGCAGAAAGAGCACCATAAACTCGCCGAGTATTATCTGAGAAAGATGTTCGAAACGGGTGTCAAAGTCGGTGAAATCAGGACCATGCTTGGCGTCGAAGGTTATGAAAAGGAAGGAACGATGCTCGCAGCAAGGGCGTTGCTGAAGTTGATCGAAGAACTTTGAGTTCATACGGATGATCGGAAAACGAGCATCATGAAACTGTACAAAACGAGGATCCCCAAAGCGATCGAGGCAGCTCTCCAAGCGAGGAAAGCGGATCTTGTGCGGCTGTAAATCGACGGTATAGGTTTGATCAGATAACCGAGCAGAACACCGCTGAAGAATCCCCCGAGGTGCGCCGCGTTGTTGATGTTACTGCCCGGCAGGAAACCGTACACGATGTTGAAGATTATCATGGGTAGCAGGGCATAGCCAGTCACAGCACCTGCATAGAAGCGGGCTTCCCGTTTGAAACCGAGGATGAAGAGCATGCCGACCAGACCGAATATCGCTCCACTGGCACCCACCGAAACGGATCTGTAATAAAGCAGGTGTGTCGCGATGTTGCCAACAAGCCCTGTTAAAAGGTATGAAACGATGAATTTTTCCGGTCCGTAAATGGCTTCCACCACGCTACCGAAGTAGAACAGCGCGTAAGAGTTGAAAAGAAGGTGCAGTATCCCTCCATGTACGAAGATGGCTGTGACCGTTCTGTACCACTCACCGCTCGCCACCAGTGGACCGTACTGTGCCCCGAATTTCAACAAAAGGTAGGCCTCGTTTCGAAAGTAACCAAGCCTCGCGATCATCATTAAAATTGTGATCCCCACATTGATGAGCAGTATTACATGCGTGATCCTGATCCTTTGCAAGATCCAACCTCCCAGAACCATTATAACCTGAACTGATTCTTTCGCTCCCGCTCTCTGAGAACTGTCTTGAACAGAACGGATGAATGTGGTATAGTTTAACCAAACCAACATGAGGGGGGATTGATTGTGAGAAAAGCAGCGGTGCTTTTGCTGGCAACGCTTCTGCTATTAGTCGCGTTTGCGAAGACCCCGAAAGACACGCTCGTCATCGCCGCCAACACTGAGATATTCATCACGCTCGATCCTGCTGTATGTTACGAAACCTTCGCCGCCGCCGTGGTCACCGCCGCTTATTCTGGGCTGACCAAGATCGAACCTGTCAACGGCGTTTTAACACCCGTTCCTGAGCTCGCCGAACGCTGGGAGGTTTCTCCGGACGGTACGGTGTGGAAGTTCTATTTGAGGAAAGGTTTGAAGTTCTCGAACGGTGATCCCCTCACTGCAGAAGACGTTGTGTTCTCGTTCAGAAGGGTGTTGAAGATCAGGAAATCACCCGCGTGGCTCTTCGAAGAACTCGGACTGAATGCCCAGAACATGGAGGAGACGATATACGCCGAAAACGATCACACGGTTGTTCTGAAAACGAAGCCTCTCGCGCCGAACATAGTTCTGTCCATCATCGCTCCACCTTGGGGAGGTATCGTGAACAAGAAACTCGTGCTCGCCAACGAAGTGAACGGAGACCTTGGTGAAGCCTACTTGACGAACAAATCGATCGGAGCAGGAGCAGGTCCTTACGTGGTAACTGAATGGAAGCGTCGAGAGGTCATCACCATGGAGGCCAATCCGTACTACTGGCGTGGCCAACCACCTTTGAAGAAGATCATCATACGCGATGTGCCTGAAGAAACCACGCAGTTCTTGCTGGTTCAAAAAGGTGACGTCGATGTGGCCTGGAACATCACAACAGAGCAGGCCGCGCAGCTCAGAGAAGCAAAACCATCGAACATCAGACTGGTCACGACACCAGAACAGAGCAACGAGTACATCGCTATGAACGTTGGCTGGGGGCCATTCAAAGATGAGCGGGTGCGCTTGGCGATCAAGTACGCGATCGATTATGACGCGATCATTAACTCCGTCATGAGGGGCTTTGCGGTGCTGAACCAGAATTTCATGCCCATAGGTTATTTTGGCTACATCGAACTCAACCCGTTCAAGCGCGATATCGAGAAAGCAAAACGGTTATTGGCGGAAGCGGGCTATCCAAATGGGTTCGAGGTTGAACTCATAACGAGTACCACGGAAATAAGAAGGAACGAAGCTGTGGTTGTTCAGGCCAATCTGGCAGACATAGGTATCAAAGCGAACATAGTGTTGATGCCTTCGGGTGAGATGTATCAAAAATACCGTCAGCAGGGTCATCAGATGATCATAGCAGGTTGGGGTATAGACTATCCGGATCCCGACGCGCTGGCGAAACCGTTTGCGAATTACAGGGTCAAGCAACTTGCTTGGAGAAACATGTGGTACGATGATTACGCGGCAGACCTCGCGGAGAAGGCAGGAATTGAGCAGGATCCTGAAAAGCGTGCCCAGCTCTACAAAGAATTGCAGGAATACTGGATCTACAAGAGTCCGTTCGTGATGCTCTACCAACCGGTAGGTTTCTGGGCTGTCAGCAACGACGTGGTTGGGTTCGAAAAAGCCTGCGAGGGTTACACGTTGGTCTTCGATTTCACCAAGATAAGCAAGAAGTGAAACAGGCGGCCAGCTTTTGCTGGCCGCTTTGCTCTCAATCCTTGTTTCTGAGGAGGCTCCTTCAACTGCATGAAGCTCGCAACTTTCATAGCTAAGAGATTGTTTTTGATGTTGCTTGTACTTTTTGGGGTTTCGGTCTTAGTGTTCGTGATCTCCAAAGTCATTCCCGCGGACCCTGTTGGAGCCATTCTGGGTGGGAACGCACCGGTTGAGTTGGTGGAAGATCTGAGAAGGCGGCTCGGTCTGGACAAACCTTTGATCAATCAATTTTTCGACTACATGTCTGGTCTGGTGAAAGGTGACCTCGGTAAATCTTTGAAAACCAACAGACCCGTGGTTAAGGACATCGCAGAGTTTTTTCCAGCGACACTCGAACTGGCGATATCCGCAACGTTATTTTCGATCGTTTTGGGTATCCTGCTGGGAATATTCTCGGCCGTCTACAGGAACAGGTTCATAGATCATTTCTCACGCGTGTTTTCAATCCTCGGTGTTTCGATGCCTGTCTTTTGGACAGGCCTTTTGTTGTTGCTACTCTTCTATTTCCGCCTCGGCTGGTTGCCCGGTGGGGGAAGACTCAGCCTCTTCACCACACCTCCCACGAAATACACAGGTTTGTTGGTGCTGGATTCTCTCCTTTCCTGGAATATGGAGGCTCTGAAGGATGCACTGGCACACCTCGTTTTGCCGACGATCGTTCTGGGATATTCGTCGACCGCTTCCATCGCAAGGATCACGAGGGCGAGTATGCTCGATGTTCTGCGACAGGACTTCATAAGAACGGCAAAAGCGAAAGGCATAGGCAGGCGTTTGGTTATATACAGGCACGCTTTGAGGAACGCATTGATACCGATCGTGACGATCATCGGACTCACTTTTGGTGGCTTGCTCGAGGGAGCGGTTTTGACGGAGACGATTTTCAGCTGGCCTGGCTTGGGTAGATACATTGTCAACGCACTTCTGGTGCTCGATTATCCTGCCATCATGGGAGGAACACTCTTCGTCGCGGTTATTTACTCGCTCGTGAACCTCGTGGTGGACATCATCTACGCCGTGCTCGATCCGAGGATGAGGATCTGAGAGGTGGTCAAGTTGGACAGCACCCAGGTTGAAAAAAGCACGATATCCCGCTGGAAACCAGTGATTGAAGACTGGAAGCATACGTTCTATCTCTGGCGAAGGACAAAACTCGCCATGGTTGGTACGTTCATCGTCGCTGGTTTTCTCCTGATGGCCCTCCTGGCACCGCTTCTTGCGCCTTACGATCCGATAAAGGTCGATCTTGTCAACAGGTTGAAACCTCCGAGCAAGCAATTCCTTTTCGGTACGGACCAGTTCGGCAGGGACATACTGAGCAGGGTACTCTACGGAGCGAGGGTTGAGGTGTGGATCATATTCCTCGTGACGGTGATCAGTGGAACGATCGGCACGGCAATAGGTATCGTTGCGGGATACTTCGGTGGCTGGATCGATGAGATCCTCATGCGAATAACGGACATCTTCCTTGCTTTTCCAAGGTTGATACTCGCCATGGCACTCTCTGCGGTGCTGGGAAGAGGTTTGACAAACGCCATCATCGCCATCTCTCTCGTCGAATGGACCGTCATAGCGAGGCTGGCGAGGGCTGAGGCCATGCGAGTGAAGTCCCAGCCGTTCATAGAGGCGGCCAAGGCTGTGGGGGCAAGTGATCTGAGAATTTTGGTGCTTCACGTGCTCCCCATGTGTGTCTCACCAGTTCTGGTGCAACTGACCATGAGGATGGGAACGATCATTCTGACTGCGGCTGGCTTAGGTTTCCTCGGACTCGGTGCGCAACCTCCAACACCCGAGTGGGGTGCCATAGTGAGCGATGGACGAAGTTATCTGATAAACCACTGGTGGATCTCCACCTTTCCAGGTCTCTTCATAGCAGTGGTGGTTCTCGGATTCAACCTGCTGGGTGATGGTATCAGGGACATTCTCGATCCGAGACTGCGAAGGTGATCGAAGGTGCGAGGATCCTTGCTGAACGTTGAGAAATTGCGCGTGGTCTTCTACACCTATCGCGGTGTGATAAAGGCGCTCAACGGTGTCAAACTGTGGCTCAACGAGGAAGAAAGGCTCGCGGTGGTTGGTGAAACTGGCTGTGGAAAGTCTGTGACAGCCTTGGCGATCATGAGGTTGATAGAACCACCAGGGGAAATTGTCGAAGGGAAGGTTGAGTTCCTCGGCCAGGACCTGTTGAAATTGCCGGAAGAAGAGATGGAAAGGATCAGAGGAAAGTCGGTATCGATGATCTTCCAAGAGCCCATTTCGGCACTGAACCCAGTGTTCAAGGTGGGGTTTCAGATCGCTGAGGCGATCGCTCACAGTCAGAACATACCGATCAAGGATGCTTATCAATTTGTCCCAGAAGCGCTCACCATGGTGGGACTGGACTGGAAAAGAACGATGAACCTTTACGCTCACGAGTTGAGCGGTGGGATGGCGCAGAGAGTCATGATAGCCATGGCGTTGGCTGTGAAACCGAAACTGCT
Source organism: Thermotoga caldifontis AZM44c09 (assembly GCF_000828655.1). NCBI lineage: Bacteria > Thermotogati > Thermotogota > Thermotogae > Thermotogales > Thermotogaceae > Pseudothermotoga > Pseudothermotoga caldifontis. Next base: position 1,690,822 of record NZ_AP014509.1, on the reverse strand, counting down.
CATAGCGGATGAACCAACCTCGGCACTGGACGTGACGATCCAGGCTCAGATACTCGAGTTGCTCGACAACCTTGTTCGGGCGGGCAGGAACGCCGTCATTTTCATCACCCACGATCTGGCTGTGGCTTCCGAATTCTGCGACAGGGTGGCCGTGATGTACGCGGGAAACGTTGTCGAGGTGGCGAGCAGTGAAGAGGTGTTTGCTCAGCCGCTTCATCCGTACACGATGGGTTTGATCGATTCCATACCTCTGGTAGGTCAGAGGAAAGAGCTTAAAGGAATTCCAGGTGTGGTTCCGGATCTGGTCGATCCACCGAGTGGATGTCGTTTTCATCCGAGATGTCAGAAGGCGTTCGATAAGTGTAAGGTCGAGCTCCCCGATTTGATCGAGGTGAGCAAGGACCACTTTGTTGCGTGCCACCTTTACGCTGCGGGGGATCGAGATGGCAGTGCTGCTCAAAGTTGAGGGACTGAAAAAGTATTTTGAGATTCGAAAATCCATCTTTTCAAAACCGATCTACGTGAAGGCTGTGAACGATGTTTCTTTTGAAATCGAGAGAGGTTCGATATTTGCAGTGGTCGGTGAGTCCGGTTCCGGTAAGAGTACCCTTGGAAGGACCGTCATAAAACTTATCGAGCCAACCTCAGGAAGGATCATTTACGACGGTCGTGACATAACACACCTCGATAAGAAGGATTTTCTCGACTACAGACGTCGTATGCAGATCGTTCAGCAGGATCCTTACAACTCCCTGCACCCGCGCAAGCTTGTCAAGGACATCATCGGCGAGGGTTTGAAGATCCATTTCAGGATGCGGGCTGATGAGATCTATATTCGCATAAAGGAGATGTTGGAGTTAGTCGGTATGAGAGAAGAGCATATGTTCAGATACCCTCACGAGTTTTCGGGCGGACAGAGGCAGAGGATCGCCATCGCGAGGGCTTTGGTTCTGAGGCCGGAGTTCCTGGTTCTGGATGAGCCCACGTCCGCTTTGGACGTTTCTGTTCAGGCGAGGGTACTCACGCTTCTGAAAGAGCTCAGGGAGAAGTTCAATCTGACCTACATGTTCATCACGCACAATCTGGCTGTCGTCGACCACATGGCGACACACGTTGCGGTGATGTATCTCGGAAAGATCATGGAAATGGGCTCGAAAGAGGATATCTTCGAAAGAGCTTCGCACCCCTACACCAGGGCCTTACTCGATTCGATTCCCTCTTTCGGTACCGGTAGACGCATCAGATCGATCCCGAAGGGTGAAATACCGAACCCGGCGAACCCTCCATCCGGTTGTGTCTACCACACACGCTGCATTCGGGCAGTTGAAATCTGTAAAAGTGTGGAGCCGGATCTCGTCGAGGTTTCACCAGGTCACTTTTGCAGGTGCCACTTCTGCGGTTAAATCACGAGAGTTTTATCTGTTCTTCCAGCTTGGAGACGTTCAGGTTGACCCCGGCGACACCCTTGAACTTTCCGTTTTCACGGATCGCGAACGCGATTGTGAGTACCATGTTCCCGGTAGCGCGAGATCGAATTGGATCGGAGATCGTCCAGTCCAAGTTGCTGCTTTTCAAACGGCGAAAGTAATTCCTGTCTTTTATCGTACCTGTTGCACCTGTGGTTGTGATGAAGTTGCCATCGCTATCTGCTATGAACGCAGCTTCGTATATACCGCCTTTCTCCTCGAGGAAGCGTTTCGCCACAGGTTCGAAAGAACGCCAGTCGAGATTCTGACACTCTGGTCTCGCAAACAGTTCCGAAAGTTCTTTTATCCTGTCCATGATCCATACCCTCGCACCGGCCAGACCTCTGAGCTTGAGAGATCTCAACCTTAAGATTTGAGATTTCTCTGCGAGCTGTGAGGCAACTTTCTCAAGAGAGACGGCATTCTTCTCCATTTCCGCACCAAATTCCATCAACTGTGATGCGGTGTTCGTGTTGCTGTTCACCGCGAGCTCGATCTCCCTGGTGGAATTCACCTGACTCTCTATGGACTGGACCATTTCTTCGAGTATTTTTGCGAAACTGCTCGCCTGGTTTTTGAAACTTCCCAACCTTTCGGCAAAGATTTGGCTGGACTGGGCCGTTTCTTTGATGATCTTAGCGACATCCTCGTTTTCTTTCAGGGACTGCACAACTGCCTGTTCGACGTCGTGAACGTTTTCGACAATTGAATCGGCAAAACTCTTGGACTGTTCCGCGAGCTTTCTAACCTCTTCTGCCACCACTGCAAAACCACGACCATGTTCGCCTGCGCGTGCCGCCTCTATGGCAGCATTGAGGGCGAGGAGGTTCGTCTGGTCTGCAATGTTCCTGATGAGCTGAACAGCCTGTACTATGGCTTCGGTCCTTTCTCTGAGATTCTTCATCGACGAGAGGAGTTGATCGACTCTACGAGATGCCTGAACGTTATCTCGTGAAAGCCTCATCAACGCATCGTGTATCTCGTTCACTGCGAGCTCGAGTTGAACGAAATCGCTGCGCATTTTCCTCGCATCGTCTCCAACGACCCTTGCGGTCCTGGCGATCTCGCTCGTGCTTGAAGAAGTCTCCTCCAGTGCTGCCGTAAGGGATTGGATCAGCTGGGATATCTTTTTCGATTGTTCAGACAGATCCACCGACATGGTTTGAGCCTGGTTGGAAACTTCGCTCAGTTCCTGCGCGTCTTCTTTCAGCATGTTCGCCGACAAGAATATCTCTTCGAAGAGTTTTTCACCTTTTTCTCCATGTTCAACGATTCCCTGTTTCTTTCCGCGTGGTGAGAGTAAGCCCAGCGCCAGAAGTACAATGCAGCAAACTGTGACGAGTTTTGAAAATGGAAAGGCCAGCACCGTCGAAACCGCACCGACTGCAGCAACTGTTGCCCACACGAGTTTCATGCGTTCCTACCTCCATTCGGAAGAGTTTGTGAAAAGATAAAGATATCGTTTCCAGCGCTGTCGATGGCGACTATCAGTGGAAAGTTCTTCACCCAGATCTCGTACATCGCCTCGGTGCCAAGGTCTTCGAAAGCCAGCAATTTTATACTTTCAACGTGTTCTGCGAGTGCAGCCGCCGCACCACTCGGTGCGACGAAGTAAATTCTTCGGTATTCTCTGCAAAGCTCCTTTGCCATGTCACTCCTTTTTCCTTTTCCCACCGTGGCCATCACCCCGAGTTCAAAGAGCATTTTCAAATACTTGTCCATTCGCTCACTCGTGGTGGGGCCTATGGCGAACCTCCCATCGACGACTCTCGTCGGCCCTGCGTAGAAAACGATCGTTCCCTGTAAATCCACAGGTAAACTTGAACCTTCTTTGAGTAACTTTTGGATCCTCCTTTGAGCGGCGTCCCTCATCACGATCATGGCACCCGTGTATTCGATACGTTCACCAACTTTCAATTCTAACAGGTTCAAATTCCACCACTCCCATTCTTGAAAGATAGCAATCGAACGAGACAGCAACAGGAAGATTCGCTATGTGAACCGGAAAGTGCAAAATCCGTACTGAGAAAGCGGTTGATCCAATTCCGAGACCTTGAAATCCTATTTTCAACTCGTTGAGTTTTTTCAAGGCCTTTTCCTCGAGTTCAACGTAGCGCGGATAGGGGATCTCTTCATCAAAAGCGTATGTGAGTGCAAGTTTTGAAAGTAACAGAGCCTTATCCGCACTACCGCCGATGCCGACACCTATCCTCAAAGGAGGGCAACTCTTCGAACCGTGCAAGCACACGTGGGCGATCAACTTGTCGATGAATTCTTCCTCAGTACTGGTGGGAGAAAGCATGAAGAGCGTTGTCAAATTCTCACTGCCTCCGCCTTTGATCAGGAATCTTATCTGTACTTTTTCTTGGTTCCAGTGAAATATGTGACAGATCGAGGGAGTATTGGTTTGGGTGTTTTTGCGCTGGTAAAGTGGATCGCTCACGATGGAAAAGCGATAGGGCTTAGAAGAGTAAGCCTTGAAAACAGCCTCGTCACAGATCTCTTGAATCGGTTTTTCAAAAACCACGTTCGGAGGTGTGAAGATGAAGAATTCGACGAAGCCAGTGTCCTGGCAGAGTGGAAGATCTTTGCTCTTTGCCACTTCAGCGTTTCGACGCAGCACGTCGGAGAAAGGGCCATCGTAGGACAGAAGTTGTTGCAAGATCTCTTGCCGTAAGGTGTTGTTCGCCTCGATTAACTTACGGGAAATCCTTTCCACCACTTCCTCGTGGCTCACCAGCGATGGTTTCATCCACGCTCACCTCTGTTTTGGACTGCATCAACCTAAATGATACAATACCAAAGTGAAGGAGGTTGACAAAGATGGAGACCATTTCAAAAGGGATCGTCATCAGAGCACCGAGGGGCACAACCTTGACGTGTAAGAGCTGGCAAACAGAGGCAGCCATGCGTATGCTGATGAACAACTTAGACCCGGAAGTGGCGAAGGATCCAGCGAATCTGATCGTTTACGGCGGAACGGGAAAGGCCGCGCGCAACTGGGAATGTTTCTACAAAATAGTGGAAACTTTGAAGAAGCTCGAGAACGATGAAACGTTGCTGGTTCAGAGTGGAAAACCGGTGGCGGTTTTCAAAACGCACGAGTGGGCACCCAGGGTTCTGATAGCCAACTCACTCCTGGTGCCGAAATGGGCCACGTGGGAATATTTCAGAGAACTCGAAGAGCGCGGTCTGATAATGTACGGGCAGATGACGGCCGGCAGTTGGATCTACATCGGAACGCAGGGAATACTGCAGGGCACCTACGAAACTTTTTATGCGGTGGCCAAAAAATACTTTAACGGAACGCTGAGAGGAAGGTTCGTTTTGACGGCAGGACTCGGCGAGATGGGTGGCGCGCAGCCATTGGCCGTTACCATGAACGATGGTGTTGTGCTCGCAGTTGAGGTTGACAAGAGAATGATAGATAGAAGATTGAACACCGGATACCTCGATACCTGGACGGACGATCTCGACGAAGCTTTGAGACTCGTTAAAGAGGCGATCAGGGCTGGTAAACCGCTCTCCGTCGCGTTGCTCGCGAACGCGGCCGAGGTTCATCCAAAACTCGTGAAGATGGGGATCATCCCAGACGTCGTGACAGACCAGACGGCGGCACACGATCCGCTGAACGGTTACATCCCCAAGGGTTTGAGTGTCGAAGAGGCCGCGGAGTTGAGAAGGAAGGATCCGCAGGAGTACCTGAAGAGAGTCTATGAATCTGTGGTCGAACACGTGAACGCAATCTTGGAGATGAAGAGGCAGGGTGCAAAGGTTTTCGAATATGGGAACAACATCAGAAGACTCGCTTACGAACACGGCGTCAAAGATGCCTTCGAAATACCGGGCTATGTTCCCGAGTACATAAGAGATCTCTTTGCGCAGGGTAGCGGTCCTTTCAGGTGGGTTGCCCTTTCCGGCGATCCTCAGGATATCTATGCGACCGACAGAAAGGTTCTTGAGCTGTTCCCGGAAGACGAACACCTGCGTAAGTGGATAGAGATGGCCGAGAAGAAAGTCAAGTGGCAGGGACTTCCGGCAAGGATATGCTGGCTCGGTCAGGGTCAGAGGACGCTCATGGGACTCGCCATGAACGAGATGGTGAGGAAGGGAGAACTCAAGGCCCCCATCGTGATAGGTAGAGACCACCACGATACAGGTTCTGTGGCGTCGCCTTACAGGGAGACGGAAGCGATGAAAGATGGCAGCGATGCGATCGCCGATTGGCCCATCCTGAACGCCTTGCTCAACACCGCCAGCGGCGCAACTTGGGTGAGTGTTCACCACGGTGGTGGAGTTGGGATAGGTTATTCTATCCATGCGGGTATGGTCATCGTTGCCGATGGCACTGATCTGGCGCGCCAGAAGCTCGAGAGAGTGCTCACTAACGATTCGGGCATTGGGGTCATAAGGCATCTCGACGCGGGTTACGATATCGCCTTGGAAACGGCAAAGAAGAAAGGCTTAAGGTATCCAATGATGGAATGAAACGGTCGAGCTTAGGAGGTCTGTGTGATGATACAAGGTATTCTGCAGATGTTGCAACAAACGGCTTTTTCACATTTCACGGTTGGAAACCTCATAATGTTCGGCGTGGCTGCCGCTCTGCTCTACGTTGCTGTGAAAAAGGATGCCGAGCCTTTGCTACTGGTACCGATAGCTTTCGGCATAGTACTCGGAAACATTCCACCCCAGCTCACCCAGATTCTGGATGAGGGTGGCCTTCTGTGGTATCTGAGTTACGGTGTGATCAAGGGTATCTATCCTCCGTTAATATTCTTAGGGATAGGTGCCCTCACCGATTTCTCTTTCATGCTCTCTTACCCTATAACGATCTTCCTCGGAGGGGCGGCACAGATAGGAATATTCACCACCTTCATGCTCGCACGGGCGATGGGTTTCACGTTGAAACAGGCTGCGACCATAGGTGTGATCGGAGGTGCGGACGGTCCCACCACGATCTATGTCGCGAGCCGTTTTTCTCCGGAAATACTCTCAGCAGTGGCCATAGCCGCGTATTCTTACATAGCGTTGATCCCCATTTTGCAACCTCCGGTCTCCAAATTGTTGACCACGAAGAAGGAACGGATGATCAGGATGGGACCACCGAGAAAAGTTTCAAAGCTCGAAAGGATCATGTTCCCCATTCTGGTCACGATCGTTTCGGCCGCCTTGGTGCCTCAGTCGTTACCGCTTGTGGGCATGTTGATGCTCGGTAACCTTCTGAGAGAAGTTGGGAACGTCAAAAGGCTCGTGGAGGCCGCGAGCAGGTTCATACTCGACACCGTGACGATCATACTCATGGTGTGCGTTGGAGCTTCCGCACGTGCGGACGTGTTCCTCAAACCGGAGAGTCTGAAAATATTCGGTCTCGGAGCCTTCGCTTTTGTCTGCTCACTCGCGGGCGGCATCCTGTTCGCCAAGTTCATGAATCTCTTCTTGAAGGAGAAGATCAATCCGCTGATCGGTGCGGCAGGCGTGTCTGCGGTCCCAAACTCCGCGAGGGTGGCGCAGAAGCTCGCGAGCGAAGTTGATCCGACGAACTTCATACTCATGCACGCGATGAGTCCGAACGTGGCGGGAGTGATCAGCTCGGCGGTTGCCGCAGGTGTCTTTTTGACGTTGCTCAAGTGAGGAGGCGTGTGCTGTGAAAAAGCAGTACGATATATACATAAACTACGAATGGTGCAAGAGGTGTGGGATCTGTTACGCGTTCTGTCCAACTGGTGCCCTTTCCAAGGACGAACTGCTCAAGCCAGTTGTCGCGGACCGTAGTAAGTGTATAGGCTGTCTGATGTGTGAAAACCTCTGTCCTGATTTCGCAATAGCAGTCAAACAACTTGAGGCAGTCCAGGGGAGTGTTGAAAATGGCTGAACGAGTGTTGATGCAGGGAAACGAAGCGTGTGCTTTGGGTGCCATAAGGGCAGGTTGTCGTTTCTACGCTGGCTATCCAATCACTCCTTCTTCCGAGATCGCCGAGGTCATGGCGCGGGAGCTTCCAAAGGTTGGAGGTGTTTTCATACAGATGGAAGATGAAATAGCCAGCGCGGCGGCGATCATCGGTGCTTCTCTTGCAGGTGTTAAATCCATGACGGCCACGAGTGGGCCTGGCTTCAGCCTGATGCAGGAAGCTATAGGCTATGCCGTGATGACCGAGACACCGTGCGTCTTCGTGAACGTGATGCGTGGAGGTCCATCCACAGGTCTTCCCACTCAACCGGCGCAGGGAGACATCATGCAGGCGCGCTGGGGTACACACGGTGATCATGAAATCATAGCTCTTTATCCGTGGAGCGTCGGAGAAACGTACCGCTTGATCATAACGGCTTTCAACTACGCCGAAAAGTACAGAACACCGGTGATCTTTCTGATGGACGAGGTGCTGGGACACATGCGCGAAACTTTTGAGCTACCAGACGAGAAAGAAATCACCATTGTGCCGAGACTCCAGGAGGAACAGCTCGAAGAAGAGGAAATATACACTCCATTCGTCGAAAAAGACTTTGGCGAGCCAACCCCAGTACCGCTGGTTGAAATGGGAAAGGCCCGGTTCCACGTTTCGGGGTTGGTTCACGATGAATCCGGTTTTCCGCAGTCCAGCTTCGAAGTGAGCGACAAGCTTGTGAGGAGGCTATCGAACAAGATCAGGTTGCACGCCGACGAGATCGCCATGTACGACGAGTACATGACGGACGACGCAGAAATTCTGGTGGTTGCGTACGGGTCCGTGGCAAGGAGTGCGATCAGGGCGGTGAAGATCGCGAGAAACAGCAAGGTGAAAGTTGGCCTGTTCAGACCCATAAGCATATGGCCCGTGCCTGCCACGAGGCTCAAGGAATTGCTCGGTCGTGTCGAGGCGGTGTTGTTCGCCGAGATGAACCTCGGTCAGTACGCCAAGGAAGTGCTCAGCCTGACGAAGAAGAACCTGAAGGTCAAGCTCGTAACCAAGGTCGGAGGTGTACTGATAACGCCTGAGGAAATTCTGGACGGTATCAACGAACTCCATCTGGCACTGAAGGAACTTTGAGGAGGGTCGATCCCATGGTGAGCCTTGCGGAAATCCTTTCCATCGCTTTGAACATCGAAGCGGAAGGCTATGCCTTCTACACGAATCTCGCCACGGTGCAGACGGAAGAGTCTTCGAAGAAGTTGTTTCAGAACCTGGCACAGCAGGAAAGGGAGCATCAGGAGATATTCAAAAAGCTGATAGGCGAGGTTTCTCAGCGAAGTTCTTCTATCGACAGCTGGGTTTCGGAGGAAGTGGCAGGCTATTTGAAAAGTTATGCGAACATGTCCATATTTCCAACCATGGCGAAGATGAAACGAGTGGATCTTAAAGAAGGTCTGCATCTTGCCGTGGAGGTCGAGAAGGATAGCATCATATTCTACTCTGAACTTCTACCTTACGCGGGTGAGGAGAGGGAAACGATAAAAAAAGTCATCTCCGAAGAGAAGCGTCATTTGATGGACCTGCTGGCTTTGCTCTCTCAATGACACTGAGGATTCTCGGCTTGAACTTTTTTCTGAACCGTCTATCGTAGACGTTGAGTGCCAAAAAATAAACCGCTACCGATATCAGGCCGAGAAAGAACGCAAGGAGTTCTCCAGCAAGTTTGACGGTCGCTATGACCATGGCGATGAACAGGAGAGTCGGGATCGTGTAAACGACGAACGCAACTCTGGTGGCACTGACCGCTGGAGTCTCGACGAGAACGACGTCGCCCGGTTCGAGATCGGGATAGTTTTTCTCAACCACGAGTTGCACCTTCTGTGCTTCGCCCGTGCACATCATGTTCGCCGGGCATTTCCCACACATGGAGGTCCTGTCTCTCTCCAACACGATCCTGTCTGGCAGGATTTCCTTCACCACCATCGTTTCACGCGCCAAGGTTTTTCATCCTCCTCGCGTTCCTCGAGCTTTTTCCTGATCACCTTTAGAACATCGTAGACGCTCGATCCGTTCGATCTCGTCAGTGCGTTATCTCTGGAAAGGAAGAGCGTGCTCGCGATCAAGGTTCTGAGTGGAACGTACCTCCTCGCCCGTACCTTAGTGAGCAGTTTCAACGTGAAGATTCTCAAGATTCCCGAGGCTAAGAACATCAACTGGACTCCATATATGGGAAAGGTGCTTGAACCAACTTGAATCCCTGCCAGAAGCTTGGCGGTTGCACCACCTGCGACGGCCCCTATCAAGCCACCAACACCACCAAGGGCTGCATAGGTTGCGAAGTAAGCACTCGAAGAACTCTGTGCAACTTCCATGGGCAACGTGAGGAACGAAAGGTTGATCGCCGACCAGCCTATGGCTGACACCACCGCATCCGCAAGCATGAGGTAGCGATAAGTGAACGTGTTCATGAAGAACCACATGGGTGGAAGAAAGCTCACGATGAACACTCCGGCAACGGCGATGGATTTGTGTCCCACCTTGTCGGAGAGTCTCCCCCAGAAGAAATAAAAGATCATCGCGACGATACTGTTGAGCACGCCGGTCAAACCTATGTACGAGAACGGCACTTGGAGGTTCTTCAAAAGGTGGTAGGTGAAGAAAGGAGAGGTGAAAGCGATGACCACGTTCCAAAAGAAATAGAAGACACACAGTTTCATGAAATTCTTGTCCTGGAAAACGAGGCTGACCTCCGCTCGCGCTCCCGAACTTTTCAGCGGGACTTCCGGCACTTTGAGCATCGACCAGAGGGAAACCAACGTTCCGAACATACCGATCGCTATGGAAAGCTGATATCCCAGAGGATCTTTCAACCTGTCTATCAGAAGGGAATAGACGTAGAAGAACACGAGCGATGTGAAAGAAATGTAGACATTCCTTCTGCCAAAAAACCTTCCTCTTTCCGATTCCGGTATCAGGTCTCTAACCAGTGAGGTCCAGGCGTTTCCCGCCAGTGTTCCGAAAATTTGCGAAACAGCGAAGACAAAAACGAAGACGAGTGGATTTCTCTCCTTGAACGCGAGCAGGACGATCAGCAAGGCCCATGGCAGACGTGCGAGCAAGTTGAAAAGATTGACCAAGGTTCTGCGCTTTGGGATTTTCTCCACGACCACGGGCGAGAAAATCTGAAAGACCTGGGCGATCATCGGAAAAGATGCGGTGACCCCTATCAGGAACTCGTCCAAACCAAAGGCGAGAGCGAGGCCTGTGAATATCGCACCCTGTGTGAGCAGGATGTAGAGAGTCGAAGCGACACCTTCAAGGTTCAGATAGAACTTCATCCTTTGACCACACCCAGTGGTATGAGTCTTGCAACTTTTTTACTCAGTCCAACCTGATCGACGATTTCCACAACTCGATCCACATCTTTGTAAGTTTCCGGCGCCTCTTCCACAAGCGTTTTCTTACCCTTGCTCATCACTTCTATGCCTTTTTCTTTCAGTTCTCTCAGCACTTCCTCATAGCTCAAACTCCTCAGCGCGGCCCTTCTCCCCACGGTTCTGCCCGCACCGTGTGCAGTGCTTCCGTAGGATAGTTCTTCGGCCTTCTTCGTGCCGACCAGCACGTAAGAGGCGCTTCCCATACTGCCGGGAATGAGCACGGGTTGTCCAACGGATCTATAAATATCCTGGAGCAACGGATTGTTCGGGCCCAGAGACCTCGTGGCACCCTTCCTGTGTATTATCAATCTTCTACCGTTGTACGTTTCCACCTTCGCGATGTTGTGTGCGACATCGTAGAGAAGCCACACCCGCGCGGCTGGGAAAATCTTCAAAAAGATCGTTCTAACCGCATGGCCGATCATCTGCCTGTTGGCAAAAGCGTAGTTCGCGGCGCAGTTCATCGCACTGAAGTACTGCTGGCCTATCGGATGATCGAACGGAGCGTTTATGAGTTGCTTGTCCGGAAGATCTTTGTTGTGCTGCGCAAGTTTGTCTCGCATGATCTGTATGTAGTCGGTCGCTATCTGGTGGCCGAATCCCCTGCTTCCACAGTGTACGGAGATCGCCACCTGTCCCTCAAACAAGCCGAAGGCCTCCGCAACGGTCGGATCGTAGATCCTTTCGACTTTCTGTATCTCTATGAAGTGATTGCCTGCCCCAAGTGTGTTCAATTCGTCGAGACCACGTTCGAACGCTTTCGAGGAAACGTGGTCTGGATTCGCTGGAGAAAGTCTACCCGTGTCTTCTATCCGTTCGAGGTCTTCTTTCAAACCGTAACCGTTGTCAACGGCCCAGTGTGCACCTTCGATGCACACCTTCCGCAACGTCTTTTCGCTCACTTTGAGTGCCCCGCTCGCACCAACGCCCACGGGTACACTTTCATAGATAGCCTCCACGAGCTTGCGCAGGTGCGGTTTAACCTCTTCGAAGCTGAGGGAGGTCAGCATCAATCTGACCCCACAGTTTATGTCAAAGCCTATGCCGCCTGGCGAAATGACTCCGTTTTTTGCATCAAAAACTCCAACCCCGCCGATGGGGAAACCATAACCCCAGTGTATGTCCGGCATTGCGAGTGCGGCCACGATCCCTGGCATGTGTGTGACGTTCACGATCTGTTGCAGAGCTTCCCTGAACTCCGGATCGTTGACGGTTTCTTGATCTGTGAACACGATGGCGTCAACGTTCTTGCCCTTGATGCTGAAGATGTATTTGTCGATGCGCTTGATATCCATAAGGATCACCCCGAGGAAGGCTGAGCAAAAAGGGAGGGAAACCCCTCCCCTGGAGGCGACGGTGGGATTCGAACCCACGCATAGGGATTTTGCAGACCCCCGCCTTAACCGCTTGGCTACGTCGCCCTCCGTTCGCATTATAGCACATCGTTCTTGCATGTTCAAGCACACCTGCTTCAATGTACTGTGCCTTTGTCCGACAGATTCGGATCACAGATAGATGGTATCATTTTAATTGTGACCACCTTCTGGTTCGAAACTTTTCGACGTTCAGGGGAGGTCTATCGATGAAGTGGGTTTATGTGGAGGAGTTGAAAAATTACGTCGGTCAGCAGGTAGAACTTCGCGGCTGGGTGTGGAACCTGCGTTCGAGCGGTAAAATACACTTTCTGCAGTTCAGAGACGGAACAGGCTTCGTCCAAATAATCGTGGAACGTTCAACGGTTCCGGAGGACGTGTTCGAAAGGGCTGGAAAGCTTCGAATCGAATCCAGTGTCATTGTCAGAGGTCAGGTGAAGGAAGACAGCCGATCTCCTTACGGTGTAGAAGTACTCGCCAGCGACGTGATACCCGTTCAGATTCCAGAAGAGCCCTATCCTATCTCCAAGAAAGATCACGGGATAGACTTTCTCATGAGTTACAGGCATCTCTGGTTACGCTCGAGGAGACAGTTTCACATACTCCGGGTCAGAGATGCGATCGTATGGGCCATAAGGCAATTTTATAAGGAGCGGAACTTCGTTCTGATCGACACGCCAATCTTCACCGGATCCATCGGTGAAACCGCGGGAAACCTGTTCGAGCTCGACTATTTCGATTACGGTAAGGTCTACCTGACGCAAACCGGTCAGCTCTACCTGGAAGCAGCCTGCCTGGCTTTCGGCAAGGTGTACAACCTCGGTCCGACCTTCAGGGCGGAGAAGTCAAAGACGAGGAGGCACTTGATAGAGTTCTGGATGCATGAGGCAGAAGTCGCGTATTACGAACACGAAGACAATCTGAGGCTTCAGGAGGAACTGGTTTCCTACATAGTCAAATACGTGCTCGAGAACGCCTCCGATCATTTGATAGCCCTCGGTAGGGACATCTCGAAGCTGGAAAAAGTGACTCCTCCGTTCGAACGCATAACTTACGATGAAGCTATCAAGTTCCTGCAGTCGAAAGGTGTCGATATTCAGTGGGGCGACGATTTCGGTGGTGATGAGGAAACGATGATCGCCTCGCAGTTCGAAAAACCCGTGTTCGTTACGCACTATCCCAGAAAAGCGAAGGCTTTCTACATGCAGCCAGACCCGAACAGACCCGAAGTCGTCTTGTGTGCGGACCTGCTCGCTCCTGAAGGCTATGGCGAGATCATAGGTGGTTCTCAGAGGATACACGATTACGATCTTCTGGTCGAGAGGCTCAGGGAGTTCAACCTGCCCGTCGAGAAGTACCAGTGGTATCTGGATCTGAGGAAGTGGGGAAGCGTCCCACACAGCGGTTTCGGGTTGGGTGTCGAGCGCACAGTTGCATGGATCTGTGGACTTGAACACATCAGAGAAGCTATACCATTCGCGAGGACCCTCTACAGGGTGTATCCGTGATGAAAGAAGTCGAGTCGCTACCGAGCTTCAGACCACACAGCTTGGATGAGTACGTTGGACAGGAGGAGATAAAAAGAAAGCTCAGAATAGCCCTGCAAGCGGCTAAACTGCGTTCAGAACCGCTCGACCATGTGTTGCTCGCAGGACCCCCAGGTCTTGGGAAAACAACGCTTGCCTACGTGATCGCAAGAGAGCTGAGGAAGAACATATACATCACCAGTGGACCCGTCATCGAACGTGGAGGAGACATCGCGGCCATACTGTCGAGCCTTGAGGAAGGTGATGTGCTCTTCATCGACGAGATCCACAGAATGAGCAAACCCGCAGAAGAGGTGTTGTATTCGGCGTTGGAGGACTTCCAGGTGGATGTGATGATCGGTAAGGGACCAACGGCCAGGTCTGTCAGGATCAGGTTGAAACCTTTCACGCTGATCGGTGCGACCACCAGGAGTGGTCTGCTCAGTCCGCCCCTTCGGAACAGGTTTGGTATGATTTTCGAGCTTGATTTCTACAGCGTGGACGAACTGACGAAGATAGTCGAAAGGGCGTGCCAGCTGATGAACATGCACATAGAACGAGAGGCCGCGCAGTTGATCGCCCAGCGTTCGAGAGGAACACCCCGCACAGCGTTGAGACTGTTGAAGCGCGTGAGGGATGTTGCAACCGTGCGGGGGGAAGAGAACATAACACCGAGCACGGTTCTCAAGACCATGGACATTCTCGAGATAGATTCCCTCGGACTCGACGTGATGGATCGAAAGATACTGCGGACGATCATAGAAATCTACGAAGGAGGGCCGGTGGGTTTAGAAGCGCTCGCAGCCACTCTGAACGTGGAGATCGACACGCTCAAGGAGGTGTACGAACCCTACTTGCTTCGAGCGGGTCTTCTGGTCAGAACGTCGCGCGGCAGAGCTGCTACGGATCTCGCGTACCAGCATCTCGGATACGGGAGCAGAGTGAGGGGTGGTCTCTTCGATGGATATCCAGCAGAACCTTCAGAAGATAAAGGAAAGAATTGCTCAGGCAGCCTTGAGGGCACATCGTGATCCGGGTTCTGTCAAGTTGGTTGTGGTCGTGAAAGAAGCGAGTCTGGAGCAGATAATCAAGCTGATGGAACTTGGTGTTAAAGATTTCGGCGAAAACTATGCTCAGCAACTCGTGAAGAAGTACGATTCAGTTACCGACGCAACGTGGCATTTCATAGGCAGGATCCAGACGAACAAGATCAAGTACATCGTTCCGAGGTGTGAATACATACACTCAGTTTGTAGGCAAGAAGAGATCGTTGAGATAAACAGGGTCGCATCGAAATTGAAAAAGAGACAAAAGATTTTGATCGAAGTGAACGTCTCGGGGGAGGAAACCAAGGCGGGTGTCGAACCAGGATCGCTTTCGGAGCTTTTAACGTTTTCGAGCAATTTTCCACACGTTGAGGTGATCGGTCTGATGACGATGGCTCCGCTGGTCGAGGACGCTGAACAGGTTCGGTGGGTGTTCAGAAAGTTGAGAGAACTTCGCGATGAACTCGTCGATCGCTGGCCTAATGTCGTTCATCTGTCGATGGGTATGACGAATGATTTTGAGGTGGCCATAGAGGAAGGTGCGACGATGGTCAGGATCGGTAGGGCGATTCTGAAAGGAGAGTGAGTATGTTCGTGATCTCGAATCTTCTCTACGCACTGGCAAGGGTTCTTCAGCTGTTCATCTACATAGAGCTTTTCGCCGTGATACTCTCAGCACTCTTGAGCTGGATAACGCCCTTCAGATACTCTATGTTCAGACAGTCCGTCGATGCGATCGCGAACATTCTTCTGAAGCCTTTGAGAAAGTTCATTCCACCCATAGGTCCTGTGGACATCACGCCGATGATAGCGATCCTTCTGCTCGTGTTTTTGGACAATTTCCTCGTTAGAACGCTGGTGGATCTGGCGGTGAGGTTGCGTTGAGCCACAGTTGCGTTATCCTGTACAAGTCCGGAAGGGACAAAGAAGCGAGGGAACTGTTCGAAAGCGTGAGGAAACATCTGAAGGTTATCGATGTTCAGGAACTGTCCTGTCAACGTGTGGAGAAAGCGTGCGACTTTGCACTCGTAGTCGGTGGTGATGGAACCGTCCTGAGAGCGGTGAAGTGTGTGTCCGTACCGATCGTGGGATTCAAGGCGGGCAGGATCGGTTTTCTGACTGCCTACAGGGTGGAAGAAGCGGAGAGATTCCTTGAAGACCTCAGAAATGGAAATCTCGTACGGGAAGATAGATGGATGCTGAAGGTTACGGTGGATCAGAAAGAATACGAAGCCGTCAACGATGTGATTCTCCGTGCGAAGGCAAAACCCATGAGCGAGTTCAGAGTGTTCATTGATGGCTGCAGTGACCTGGATTTCTTCGCAGATGGAATCCTCGTTTCAACACCCACAGGTTCCACGGCTTACAACCTTTCGCTCGGAGGTGCCATAGTTATACCCAGCTGTGATGTGGTACAGGTCATGCCCGTGGCGCCCTACTATCTTCAGAACCGCAGCATAGTACTGCCGGCCACAAAAATTATTCGCATTTCGAGCCAGCTCGAATCCGAGCTGGTGATCGATGGTGTCTGTGTTGGAACAACGAGAGAAATACTCGTGAACAAGTCCGACAAGACTTTCTCTCTTTTGAGACCCGCCGGTTACGATTTCTTCTCCGTCCTCAAGAGCAAAGTGGGTTATGGAAGGAGTGTGAACGAATCTTGAAGTGGCTGCTGGATCAGAAGATAGAGAGGTTCAAAAATGCTCTCATGAAGATGGGCTGGTTCGCAGAGAAAATGATGATCAGAGTCATAGAATCGATGGAAAACAGGCAGGTTGCTACCGCAAAGCAGGTTGTTGAGGATGACGATGTGCTCGACGAGATGGAAGTCGAGCTCAGGCAGGAGGCCGCGGTCATACTCGGTACACATGCTCCCACGGGTTTCAACCTCAGATTCCTCATCAGTTCGGTTGAGGTGGCGAACATCATAGAGAAGATAGGGGACAGAACGCGCAGAATTGCCCAGATCCTGCTCTCTTTCTACAGGGAGCAGTCTGCGAACGTTGATCCTAAGATCATCAGAATGGCCAAGAATGTGGCAGGACTCCTCAGGGAAACACTCGGCGTTATGGCCGATATGCGATCGGAAGCCGCTTTCGAGATATGCACGAAAGATGATGAAATAGACGAGTTCTTTCAGGACGTGAGGTCGGAGTTCATCAACCTGTTGAATGAAAAACCCGAACAGCTGGAACGTATCCTGTGGCTTCTGGAGATTGCGCACGAGCTCGAAGAGATAGCAGGTCTCTGTACGAACGTCGTTGAAGCTGTGCTGTACGCTGCCTCGGGAGAAAACTACAAGTGCTTCAAAGATCGGATGAGGCCGCTAAAAGGCAGGGAAGGTGTTCTGTTTGACGATTCTGATTAAATATCTGTTCAGGCTCTCCTTAGGCCCCGTGTTGATTGGACTCGGTGGGTTCATAATCTTCGTCAGCGTAGAAATCCTCTACCAGCTTTCCGATCTGATCGTCAGGCACAGAGTGAGTTTCTTCGTTCTGCTGAGAATCCTGTACTACTATCTTCCCTATTTCACGGCGCTCGGTGTACCGGTGGGAATCCTTCTTGCTGTGTTCTGGGTACTGTCAAAATTGTCGAACGATCGCGAACTCATGGCCATGCAGGTGCACGGGATCTCTTTGAAGGTGCTGATCGTTCCATTCCTGTTGCTCGGTGTTGTTCTCAGCCTCGTCGCGTATCTGCTCAACGACAGGATCGTTCCCGTTTTCAATCAGAAGGCTGACCAGGTGCTCTCCAAATACGTCTACAGAAAACCTGAAGTCTTCATCAGCGAGAACGTGCTCACCAAAGTCGACGAGAACCAATATTTTTACGTGAAGAAATACGACAGGCAAAATGGAATACTTGAGAACGTCGTGCTGTTCAGGAACGAGCCCTCTGAGGAAGAAATCATCACTGCACGCCGTGTGGTCAAGGAGAACGACAGGTGGTTCATGTACGATGGACGGATGTACAGGGTCGATAAGGACGGCTTTTTGAGGTTCGATGTGAGTTTTTCAAAGGTGGAACTCGATTTGAAGCAGGACATCGAATCCATTTTGAGAAGTGGGAAAACTCCCAGGGACATGAAGAGCGAGGAGTTGAGAGAAAGGATAGTTACACTCAAAAAGCTGGGAATAGATCCTGCACCGTGGATCGTGGAACTCCATTCGCGCTACTCCATCGCACTGGGTCCGATCATAATAGCCCTCGTGGGCGTTCCCCTCTCACTCATGTTCAATTTGAAGAGCAAATCCTGGGGCGTCATACTGACGTTCACTTTGATTGTGCTGTACCAGGGCTCAGGGGCCTGGGTCAGTGCCATGGGGAAAGAACGTCTGATAGATCCTGTCCTCGCGGCATGGTTACCAGACCTGAGCTTTGGAATCGTGGGAGCTGTGCTGTTCGTGCTGCTCGACACTAAGATCAGTTACAGATTGAGGGAGTTTCTGACGAGATTCTTGGTCATCGTTTTTGTAATGTTCCTTGCTTCGCAGGTTCGAGCTGGAACGATGGAGCTGAAAGGCGGTAACGTGTTGGTCGAGAAGGGAAGACTGATCCTCTCAAACGGAGTCGAGGTTCGGTACGAAGACGTGACGATTCAGTCAGAGACGCTGACCGTGTTTCTGAACGATTCCAGCGAGGTGGAAAAGATCCTCGCAGAAGGAAGCGTGCTCTACACCAAAAAAGATACACAAATAAGGGCTCAACAGTTGCTGTACGTGTTTTCCGAAAAGCTTGCGTTCGTTCTCCAAGTTAAGGGCAAAACGATCTTCACAGACGAAGAGAAGGCGAAACACACGATATATTTTGCAGCAGAATCTTCGCGAATGAAAGACGGATCTGCCGAACTCAGCACCTCCTATCTGACCACGTGCGAACTTGAAAAGCCACATTACAGGCTTCAGGCGAGGAACGTTGAGATAAAGGAGAACGAGTATCTGGCCGCCTACAACGTGGTGTTGTACATCTACAGCGTACCAACCGTTTATCTACCGGTCTATTTTGTTTCGCTGCGCGAAGGGCCGGAACCGTTCGCTGTGAAAATGGGTTATTCGAAAGACGAGGGACTGAGTGTGGAGAGCGTTTACAGTGTGACCTTCCCGCAGGGTTACGTCACCACACAGATAGGTTTCAGAGAGAGAGGCGATCAGGCCGGGAATTACTCTAAACTGACGCTCAATTACGAGCAAGAAAAGTGGAAACTCACAACAAGCGTGTACAATCTCGAAGGGCCAGCTGGAAGAAGCTATGAAATGAACACGACGCTGACTGTGCCACCGCTGTATTCCAGACTGAGCTCGTACTTCAGTAACGAGAGATTTTCATTCCAGCACACCTTGAATCCGGCCAAGGATTTCGTGATCGAGAATTCCGTCAGCAAGTCTCAAGATTATACCCGCTGGGTTCTGCCGAGCGTTTCGGTGAAGAAATTCACCGTTTTGAAAGAACCCTTCTCGTTGACCATCAACAATCTCTCGCACATCTCATCGCTCCAGTACGGTGAAGGTGACCTTTTTGATCACATCGATGAATTTTACACCTTCGGTCGCTACAGCGTTTCTGCACAGTGGAAATTTCCATACGTTTTCAAGCAACTCGATCTGTCGCTGAGCGGTGCTTACGAGCTGAACGGAACCAGCATAACAGACAATTACTCGAAGAATTACTTCCAGCTGGATTCGAACTTGCCCATGAGAACTGTACTGTTGCGGGGAGGCTGGTTCGACGTCTCGTTCGATTCTTCTCTCCGCACTGGTCTCTGGCTCGCTCATGGGAAAGGGCCGGAGTATCTCTTTACACAGACGAGCAAGGCGAACTTCACGTTGAAGCCGGTGGATTTCTTCTCCATCTCGGTCGGCTATCAGAACAGAGCCTCGTTGAACAACGTCACCTATTCCGGTTTTTCAGATTTTTCCGATCTTTCAAAAGCCACGTTTTCAGCGATTCTTAGGGTTCCAACCAGCAGCTTCGAGCTTTCGACGGGATACGACCTGATCGGTTTCAAATGGGACGATCTTCTGTTCAAAACTACGACCACGTTCGACCTCTTTTCACTGCGCTTTTCTTTGTACACAGAGACGGTGTACCTGATCGAGAGTGAGAAGTTGGACAGAACAAGCTGGGATATAAATGTCGGAGCTGGATCGTTCAGTCACGAGACGAAGTTCACTTACCGTTACGACAGAGAAGTTCCCGTCGATGTGTTGGAAAACAAGTTGACCATCAAGGGTAAAAGCTTCTTGTTCATGGAGAGACCAGATCTGTCGGTTCGTTACACTCTGAACGTTCAGCCCTTCGATCTTCTCACGCTGCAGGCGGGAGGATCTTTTTATACGGGACCTGCCAAGCATGCCATATCTCTCACTTACACCAGGAATTCTTACAGGTTGAGAGCTTCCTACGAACTGTCGGGGTTCGATCCATCGGTGAAGGTTTCGTTCTCTGGCCGCATCCAGCCTTTCCAGATCAGTTCTCTGGACCTGGCCGTGACGAAGGATCTGCACTGCTGGGGATTGGTCTTCGAGACGAGTTTCTCGACGGTCGGAGGATTCAGCCTGGAGAAGCTATCGTTCAAATTCTTCATAAAGGAATTCCCGAAGAAGAGCTTTTCTTTCGATCCTGTGACAGGTTCTGTCGGTCTCGACGTTTTCTAACGGTGGTGAAAGCGTGAAGGTCGATTATCTTCAAGAACTCGATGAAGAGCAGAGAAAGGCTGTTCTCGAATCGACGGGAAGATCTCTGGTGATCGCCGGACCTGGTTCTGGAAAAACGCGCGTCATCACGTACAAGCTGTTGCATTTGCTCATGAGCGGGGTGAAGCCTTCGCAGATCCTGCTCGTTACGTTCACGCGCGCTGCGGCGAACGAGATGATCGAACGTGCAAAGCAGGTCACGGGGATGGACCTGGAGGAACTCACAGCGGGCACGTTCCACCACGTGTGCAACCTCATCCTCCGAAAGTACGCCCCCAGGGTCGGATTGACGCCCAATTTCACGATACTCGATGAGGAAGACTCTTTGAGCCTAATCAAACATGTCAGGACCAGGGTCTTAGGCAGGATGTTCACCGAAGAGAAGGAAAAACACTTCCCATCGCCATCGATACTTCAGAAAGTTTTCTCCTACAGCGCGAACACGTTGAGCTCTCTCAGGGAGGCTCTGTCGACGCTCTTTCCGAAACATCTGGAATTCGAAAACATCGTGGAGGAAATTTACAGAGAATACACGCTCGAGAAGAGAACAGAGAACTGTGTCGACTACGACGATCTCTTAACCCTGACGGTATTCCTTCTCGAAAACGATCCTCACGTCAGGCAGAGGGAAGCTTCGAAGTACAGATGGCTCCTCGTGGACGAGTTCCAGGATACGAACGTTCTGCAGTTGAAACTGGTGGATCATCTTTCCAGCGTGCACGGAAACGCGTTCGTCGTGGCCGACGATGCCCAGAGTATCTATTCGTTCAGAGGTGCGAGGTTCGAAAACG
This sequence comes from Thermotoga caldifontis AZM44c09, assembly GCF_000828655.1. NCBI lineage: Bacteria > Thermotogati > Thermotogota > Thermotogae > Thermotogales > Thermotogaceae > Pseudothermotoga > Pseudothermotoga caldifontis. The sequence goes on along the minus strand of NZ_AP014509.1, from coordinate 1,669,599 downwards.
TGAAAGATTTCGCTCGATCGGGTGCAAAGATATTCAAGATACAGACGAACTACAGGAGCACCGAGAGGATCGTCGAACTCGTCAACGCCATGATCCCAAGAAGCAGTGTGCCCAAGGTGCTCAGATCGATCAAACCCAACGGTGTCAAACCGAAGGTGGTCAGCACATGGGACAAACCGAGTGAGGCGAGTTTCGTGGCCAAGGAGGTTCTGCGACTGATCGAGTTCGGTTACGAGCCCAACCAGATAGGCATCCTCTACAGGAGTCATTCACATTCGTTCGATGTACAGATGGAACTGACCAGGAACCAAATCGATTTTCGAATTCTTTCTGGGATGCGGTTCACAGAAACGGCACACGTCAAAGATGTTCTGGCCTTCCTCAGGTTGGTTCAAAATCCCAAAGAGAAGGTCTCGTGGATCAGAGTGGCGAGACTGTTCCCTGGCATCGGTACGAAGACGGCTTCCGCCTTCGCAGATCATGCGGCCTCGGTGGAATCGATGGAACTGGACGTTGTATTTGAAAGTTTCCCAGCCAAAAAGCCGTCCCTGCTGAAGCTCCGTGAGATCTTCTCGCGCCTGCTCCAGGAAGAGGGTGTTTCGAAAAAGATAGAGAGTGTGTACGAAAGCTTTTACAAGCAGTATCTGGAAGAAAACTATCCAGACTATGTCGAAAGACAGCTCGACATACAAAGGTTGATCGAAATGGCCGAACGCTACAAATCCCTGGAGAGGTTTCTGTCAGATCTGATGATCAGCGAAGATGTGACCCGGGAGCCGGGCAAGGGAAAAGTCACCTTGACGACGGTGCATCAGGCGAAGGGTCTGGAGTGGGACGTGGTGTTCGTTCTGAGTGTGAATCCTGGAGATTTCCCCAGCTATTACGCCGTAATGGATGGTAAGCTGGATGAGGAAGAGAGGATCTTCTACGTTGCCATAACGCGCGCGAAAGAATTGCTCTACATCCTAAGACAAGAATCGGTGAAGAGGAACTACTTTTCCTGGATGAGATTACCGGATTTCGTCGAGAAGATCCCGACAGAGTTGGTGGAATGGATAGACCTGACCGAATGAGAGAGTGATGATTCATGATCCTGAGGTACAGCGGGAAAAATCTGCTGTATTTCGAATCCTTCGACCTCGAGTTCAGTGACGGTCTCAACGTCATAACGGGTGAGACGGGTGCCGGCAAGTCCGTGGTTCTCAAAGGGTTACAGGCGCTCTTTGGAAAAAGGGTGGAACTGTTCGAGAACGAGAACACATGGCTGGAAGCGCTCGTGAGCGTCGATCGAGTCGACGAAGAATTGAGAGAACTTGGCATTCAGGAAGGCGAGCACATCGTGAGCCTGAACGCGGGCAAAAGGTGGATCTACAGGATAGATGGAAGGATGTATCCACAGTCGATCGTTGAGAGATTGTTCGAAGATCTCGTCCACTTCCACCAGCAGAACACGCACGTGAACTTGTTGAAGAAGCGTTATCAGCTGTCGCTCTTAGATAAATTCGCTGGCAACGGGCAGATACTCTCCGAGTACACGAGGACGTACAGACGGATGGTTGAGCTCGAAAAACTTCTGAACGAAACTAAAATAGAAGCATTAGAAGAAAGGATCGAACAGCTCGACAGGGAGCTCAGCTTTTTCGAAAGGCACAAACCCAGCGAAGAAGAAGAAAGATCCCTCAGAGAAAGATTCGAAAGGATCAACAGAGCCAGGCAGATCCTTTCCCTCATGGACGAAATATCGCACGTGCTGAGTGAGGATTCGACGACCAGGCTCTGGAAATTGGCCGTTTCTGCGGAGAAGATGGTGCCTCTGGTGCCGAAAGATTTACCGGACATGCTCAGAGACATCGCTGAAAAATCGAACGAGTTGCAGCGGTCGATTCGAAAGTTCGTCGATCAACTGCAACTTGAAGATTCCCACGAGCTGGAAGCCAGATTGAACGTGTACAACGAGCTCAGGAGACGTTTCGGTCCCGACTGGGAAGACATAAGAAGAAACTGGGAAAGGCTGGAAAAAGAAAGGAAAGATTTGCTCGGGAAAAAACAAGAACTGGAACTCGCGGAGAGTGAGAGTCGTCGACTGGAGGAACTCTGTTTGAAACTGGCGCAGGAGCTTCATGAAAACAGGTTGAAAGCCGCGACCGAACTCGAAAGTCAGGTCAGGTTCCATCTCAGCCAGCTCGCCATGAATCTTGATTTTTCTGTGAAGGTCGAAAGGTTGGATCGTTTGACTGCGAGCGGTTTCAGCGATGTCGATTTCGTGGTTGGAACCGGCGGTGAGACCAAGCCATTGAAAGACGTTCTGTCCGGTGGAGAACTTTCCCGTGTGGTTCTGGCCGTGCACCTTTCAGTCGCAAACGAAATGGGACACGTCTTCGTCTTCGATGAGATCGATAGTGGTATCGGGGGAACTGTCGGGAACGTGCTCGGAGAAAAGTTGAAGGCCCTGTCGAAGAATTCTCAGGTCATAGTGGTCACGCATCTACCGCAGATAGCGAGGCTCGCCGACACCCATTTTGCGGTGGTAAAAGATGGAAACACGATGCAAGTGAAGATCCTTGGAGTAGAAGAAAGAAAGAACGAACTGTTGCGCATGATCGGTGGAGAGAAAGTGTGGGGTGAGCTCTCATGATAGTGTTCGGCACGGGTGGTGTGAGGGGGATCATGAGGAAAGGAGAATTCGACGAAGAACTCGTGATCAACGTTTCACGTGCCGTGTCTCTGTGGATGCACGAAGAAGGTTTGAACGGGGTAGTCATCGCCTACGATACGAGGAGGAATTCAAACTATTTTGCGAAAATAGCGGCCCAAACCTTCTCAGACTGCGGTATCGAAACGTACATTTTTGATGCACCGGTTCCGACTCCCCTTCTCTCTTTCGCTGTCCGGGAACTCGGCGTTGGTGCTGGTGTCGTGATCACCGCGAGTCACAATCCTGCTGAGTACAACGGATACAAGGTGTACACGAACGATGGTGTCCAGGCCGTACCAAAACACACAGAGAAGATCTCTTCCCTACTGGGAAAACCGTTCGGGGTGAAAAGGAAGGCACCAATGAATAATGTTCCGAAAGAAATAGAGGAACGCTACGTTGAGGGGATCGTCGGATTGGTGAAAGACTATGTGAAAAGCGGTGGCAAGATCGTTTATTCACCGCTTCAAGGCACGGGTGCTCGCTTTGTTCCCATGGTCCTGCGTGAACTTGGATTCGACGTGATCGTGGTTGGGGAACAGATGGAATTCGATCCGGATTTCTCCAAAGTCAGTTCGTTGAATCCGGAAGACGAGAAGGCGTTCGACAGGGTAAAGGCAGTGTGCAACGAACGCAACGTGAGGTTCGGCATCGCGACCGATCCTGACTGCGATAGGGTTGGCTTGATCGTGGATGGAAAAAGGTTGACGGGCAACCAAGTGGGAGTCCTGTTGACGGAGATGTTGAGACGCAGAGTGAAACCTGGGAGCTGTCTGATCAAAACCATCGTCACCACCGACATGGTCAAACCGATGTGCGAGGAACTGAACCTTAAGGTGATGGAAACACCGACCGGATTCAAGTACATAGGGCACCTCATAGAAACTTGTTCAAAGCAAGAGAATTTCAGTTACTTTCTGGCTTTCGAGGAGAGCTGCGGTTATCTGATGGGAAACCTCGTGAGAGACAAGGACGGTGTTCTCGGTTCTGCGTTGGTCGCTGCCCTCTGTTCTGAGTACGATCCGATCGAACTTTTGAGGGATCTGTACGAAGCTTACGGCTATCACTTCGAAGAGTTGATCTCGATACCCTTTGAAAGTGCCCAAGCGGCGAGGCGGAGGTACGAAGCGTTCAGGACTTCTCCGCCTGGCAAGGTTGGCGATCATCCGGTGGAGCGCGTGTACGATTACGAGAACGACCCGGAGATACCCAACGAGACACTCTTGCTCGAACTGGAATCGGCGAGGATCTACATCAGACCTTCCGGCACCGAGCCGAAGCTGAAGATCTACGTGAAGGTCGTGGGTTCAACAGAAAAAGAAGCGAGTTCGATTCTGGAATCCGTGAGAAGGGCTGTGATGAACCTATGAAGATTTTGCTCAAGAACGCCCTGGTTCTGAAGGATGTTCGTTCAGGATTGGAGATTTCCGACGTGCTCGTGGAGGATGGCAAGATCGCTGCGATGGGAGATTTGAAGGGATCGATCGTGGATGAAGAGTACGATATGTCTGGAAAACTCGTCATGCCTGGTTTCGTCAACGTACACACGCATGCCGCGATGACGTTGATGCGTGGCCTGGCGGAAGATGTGAGGCTCAGAGAATGGCTCACGGAGAAGATATTTCCCATAGAGGAGAAACTGACCGAGGAGGACGTCTACTACGGCACGATGCTGGCACAGCTGGAGATGGCGAGACGGGGCGTCGTCGCGTACGCGGACATGTACTTTCACTGCGATGCGGTGGCGAAAGCGGCCCTCGATTTTGGTATGAAAGTTTTGATCACGCGAGGTCTGGTGGACGTGGATTCGGACAGGGGAAGGCTCAGACAGAACATCGAGTACTACGAAAGATGGAACGACAGGGATGGATTGATAAAAGTAGGATTCGGTCCACACGCACCGTACAGCTGTTCGATCACCTACATAGACGAAATAGCCAGGGTCGCTCTGGACCTCGAAGCACCCGTGATGATACACCTCTACGAGACCACGGAGGAGAAGTACGAGCTGAGAGAACTGCTCAAGACTTCGTTGAGATACTGCAAGGTTCTGTTCGCGCACTGCGTTCACGTGAAGGACGAAGACATTCGCCTGCTTGCCCAGGAGAACTTCTTTGTGGTTCACAACCCCACGAGCAATCTGAAGCTGGGCAGTGGTATAGCTCCAGTTCAGAAATTCCTCGCGACCAAGGTTCAGGTCTGCATAGGTACCGATGGGGCTGCGAGCAACAACAGCCTCGACGTGTGGCACGAGATGAGGCTGGCAAGCCTGCTCCAAAAACTTTCTGATCCGAGGAACGTCTCTGCAGAGCAGGCTCTGTACATGGCGATCGAACAAGGTGCCAAGGCGGTGGGACTGACAGAGGGAAAGATCCAGGTTGGAGCCGATGCAGATTTGATCGTTGTCGACATCGATAAACCCTGGTACGTGCCGCGGAGTCAGATCAAGAACCACATCGTGCACGCGGGAAGCTCCTCGGACGTTTTCGCAACGATGATCAGGGGTCGCTGGGTCTATTACGATGGAGAGTATCCCACGGTTGATGCCGAACACGTCTACAAAAAATGTGAGGAGGCGATTCGAAGATTGACAGGTACAACAAGTTGAGCGAATATCTGAAACGTCGCTACAATGCGCGCGTGCATCGACTGGTCATAGACGCCAGCTTCACGTGTCCAAACAGGGAAAAATCTGGTCCCTGCATTTTTTGCGATCCCACCGGTAGTGGATTCAACGCGCTGCACGATCTGTCGATCCGCGAGCAGGTGCTCAAACAGAGAGAGTGGGCGATGAAAAAATACAATGCGACCAAGTTCATCGCGTACTTTCAATCGTTCAGCAACACCTACGCGCCGGTGGATGTCTTGAGAGAGAGGTACTCCGAAGCCCTCGTGGACGATTCGATCGTTCAGCTCGCGATCTCCACCAGACCGGACTGCGTTCCCGAAGAAGTTCTGGAACTGCTCGACGAGTTCAAAACTAAGGTGGATGTTTCGCTGGAGCTTGGACTTCAAACCATAAATCCGAAAACGTTGAGGATACTGCGCAGGGGTCACGGTGTCGCGGAGTTCATCGATGCGGTGCTCAGAGCCAAGAAACACGGCCTTGAGGTCGTCGCCCACGTGATCGTTGATCTGCCTTGGGACGAACTGGAGGACGTCATCGACACCGCAAAAACTCTTTCCTATCTGGGAGTGGACGGTGTCAAGATGCATTCGCTCTACGTGGTGGAGGATAGCCCGCTCGGTGAGATGTTCAAAGAAGGTGCTTTTCAACCGGTGAGCTTTGAAGAATTTCTGGAAAGAACCATAGCCTTCTTGGAACATCTTTCACCGAACATCGTGATACACAGGTTGACTTCAGATCCACCGAAGACGGGAACGCTGTTTGCCAGGTGGGGACTTTCGAAGTGGCAGATCATCAACGCGGTAGAAACCGAACTGGAACGCAGAAACACCTTCCAGGGGGCAAAGTTTAAGCCCGCCGGTGGCGGGCAACTCAATCGATCTTGAAACATTCTGTCGGATCGAACGTGTCGCGCTTCAGCAAAAGTTTCTGTTTGAAGAACTCGAGGATCAATTTGTACCGTTTCAGCCTGTGTGAATAACTCGCCTGAACGCTGTGACTGTGAGCGCCTTTCTTGAAGATCGCTATGTACACTTCTTTCCCAAGATCTTTGAGCACGTGGTAGAACATGAGCGACTGATCGAGGGGACAGCGGTAATCTTCGAGGCTGTGTATGAGTAGCAGAGGTGTTTTCACGTTCTTCGCGTAGAAGATGGGACTGAGTTTTCTGTAGTTTTCGTTCACGAGGGGATCCTCACCGATCAAGCTCTTGTCGAACCAGAAACCTATGTCTGAGAAGGCGTAACTCGTGAACCAGTAACTTATACCGTTCTCACTCACCGCCGCTCTGAACATGTCCGTCTGCGTTATCGCCCAGTTCGTCATGAATCCACCGTAACTGATGCCCGTGATGCCGATGTCCGTGATCGCTTCTCTCTTCTTCAGTTCCTCCACACCGCTGAGGATGTCTTTGAAGTCTTCCATGCCGGTTCTCTCTTTGACTGCCAGGGCAAACTTTTCATCGTAGTTGTCACTGCCACGCGGGTTTGTGTACAGCACGAAGAATCCTTCCTGTGCGAGGAGCTGGCCCATGAAATAGAGACATTTTCCGTACGCACCTTTCGGCCCGCCGTGGACGAAAACTATCAGCGGAGCCGGAGAATTGTCGGGCTTGAGGTACCATCCATCGATCTTCGTACCGTCGAAGCTTAAGTATTCGAAATGGTTCAGTTTTCTCACCTTCAGGGTCGAAAGGAACTGCTCGTTGAGGGCTGTGATCCTCTCGTTGCGGCCTTCACGGTGCACGTACACCTCGGCTCCTTCTCCATCGCTCACTGCCACATAAACGACCTTTCCATCATGGTTCGCATCGAAACAGCTCACCGCTCCTTCAGAGAGGATGGTCTCTTTCTTCCCCGACGACAAATCGATCCTCTCCAGTTTAACGTTTCCTCTTTCCCCACTCTTGAAGTAAACCCATCTTCCAGACGCGATGGGATAAGTTTCACCGTCTGCCGCCCAGACTTCCAAGCTTATGTGACCGGAGTTATCCAAGCCATACTCCTCGGTGAGCGGAACGAGTTCTCGATCCTTGAGAAGATAAACGTAGTCGTGCTCGAAGGCGTTCTTTTTCCTTCTTCCGAGCAGTATCAACCCCCACTGTGACTCTCCCGTCGCGATGAGACCGACGTCTTCGAGTATGGACCTTTTGCTTCTCCCATCGTACAGGACCACGTCGAAACGGGTGAACGGTTCTCTTTCGTGATGGATCGTGTACACGATGCCGGCGTTCCCCCAGAACGCGTGAGTTAAGTTCCTCTCCTCGAATTGGTCGAGTTCCTGGCACGATTCGGCGTCGAAGATGCGAAACACGTTCGTCTGGTCGTCTAAGAAGCCTTTCGCATCGAACCAGACCGGGATGCGCGTTTCGAAGTACAGATCAGGGTCACGTCTCTTCTTCAAAGTTATCACGAACAGTCTGCGTTCGTCCGGGGACCAGTCGAAAGAGCTTATGGACTCCGTTACTGTCAACGTGTAGGTCGAGAAGTTGGCCAGTTCCATCACGCAGAGACTACTTTTTTCTTCGTCCTTTTTCAGATAGGCCAGTTTTCTTGAGCTCGGTGAGAATTTGGGTTTCGAGGTGTCCTCAGGTAAAAAGAAACGCTCTCCAGTGTCGAGCCTGTACAGAACAATCTGCCTGACGGTCTTGTTCTTCTCGGGAACTATCCTCTTGGTGGTGTAAGCGATCCATTTTCCATCGGGGCTGATCTTGACTTCGGTTGGGACGACGAACTTGGCGAAGCTCGTCACAGACCACATGCTTTTTCACTCTCCTTTCGAGAGCCCGAACTTCTCGAGCCTGAGATTCCTCTGTTCAGCGAAACGCTGTTTCGCTTCCCAGGCCTTTCGTTTCAACCTCTCCAGGTCCACATTGGGTTCGTATCCTATCGGTTCGTGTTGCATGAGCACTCGCGCCGTCTTCGTCACCAACAGACCAACGTTGTACGCGTCCATCATCGCCTGAACGTCCGTTGTTGGATCTTGAACGTGTGAGTAAGCCATAGACCATGGTACAACGTGAACACCCATACTGTTGAACGTGATGGCGAGATAAGATATGGTCATCATGACACCGCTGTCGGACCCGGTTGCGATGAATCCGGCCACCTTTCCTTCGAGCAGGCTTTTACCCACGTGGTCGATCATGGCCTCCAGGCTCGTGAGCCTGTCGATGAAATTTTTCAAAATTCCGTTTGGGGCGTACCAGTAGACTGGTGTGGCTATCACGAAGCCGTTGGCTTCAACGAGTTTAGAAGCGATCTCGTTGAAGTCGTCATCCTGGATCAAACACGGATATCTGCAGAGCTTTTCCTCGTCTGAGACGCAACCTGTGCAAGGTTTTATGCTGTAGTCTGGAAGGTAAAGGATCTCAAAATCACCATGGGCATCTCGAACGCCCTCCGCAGCGATGTGAAGCAGCTGGGACGAACAACCGTACTTCCTTTCGGAAGCACCCAGGAGCACGATGAAGGGTTTCATGCCAAACTCCCCCTCGAGCTTCTCTCAAAATAATCTTATCGTGACGAGTGCGCAGGCGAGTTGAAGGAAACTTTACAGGAGGGCACCGGGAGGCGCATTTCCCTCAACGGATCTGAAGGAAGTCTAAAAGGGGGCCGAGCCGGCCCCCACGGTTTTCCTCAGACCAACTTCGCAGCCTTCGCATGCACCTGGATGGGTTCTGTCAGCACTCTTTCGATCCTCTCGAGTGCCCAGTCGATTTCGTCCTTTTCTATGACCAGTGGTGGTGCGAACCTTATGACCTGTTCGTGAGTCTCCTTGCACAGTATTCCCAGCTGTGCGAGTCTTTCGCAGAAAGGTCGCGCCGTACCGAACTCCTTCTTTATCTCGACACCTATCAAGAGCCCTTTTCCTCTGATTTCCTTGACGTAATCGCTCCTGATCTTCCTGAGCTGATCCATGAAGTACTCACCCAAAACTCTCGCCCGCTCGTCGAGTTTCTCTTCGACCAGAACGTCTATCGCCGCGATACCCACCGCGGCCGCCAGCGGGTTACCTCCGAAGGTTGAACCGTGATCTCCGGGTTTCAGCACGTCCATCACGTCGTTGCTCGTCAGCACCGCAGAGACCGGGTAAACCCCTCCTCCGAGGGCCTTTCCGAGTATGAGCACGTCTGGTTTGGCGTCTTCCCACTGCCACGCGAACATCTTTCCAGTCCTACCGAGTCCTGTCTGGATTTCATCGAACATGAGCAGGATTCCATGCTTTGTTGCGATCCTTCTGAGTTCTGCAAGATACCCATGAGGTGGCACGCGTACACCACCTTCACCTTGAATTGGTTCGACGAGTATGCCAAGTGTGCGTTCGTCGATGAGCGCTTCGACGGCTTTCGCATCTCCGAACGGAGCGATTTTAAAACCTGGTGTGTACGGTCCGAACCCATCTCTGTACTGATGTTCCGTCGAGAACGAGACTATGGTGATCGTTCGACCGTGGAAGTTACCTTCCGCGACGATGATGTTGCCCTCGTTCATTGGAATTCCGCGTTTGTAGTAAGCCCATTTTCTTGCAACCTTGAGGGCGCTTTCCACGGCCTCTGCTCCCGTGTTCATGGGAAGGACCTTATCGTAATCTGCAAATTTTGCAAGCTTCTCTTCAAAGAGGCCGAGAACGCTGTTGTGAAAGGCGCGCGACGTGAGCGTGACCTTCTGAAGCTGCTGTTCCAGTGCCTTGATTATTTTTGGATGCCTGTGCCCATGGTTCAGAGCCGAGTAAGACGACAGCATGTCCAGGTACCTTTTTCCCTCCACGTCCCAAACCCAGACCCGTTCGGCTCTATCGATGACAACAGGAATTGGTTTGTAGTTGTGCGCACCGTACGTGTATTCCAGATCGATGTAGTCCTGACTCCTCATGCGGGGTTCCTCCTTTCTGTGCAACAACATGATAACACTTCTGCTAAAAAATTCAAAGTCTGGCAAAATATGGCAATCCTTAGCCAACAGGAACTAATCTCGGCCAAATATGGTTCTACTTTCTCTTTCTCACGTATGCTCACGTATGCTCTCTTTTGCTTTCGTATGCCCACTCCTTCACCGAACGTGATAAATTCTTCTTGGGGGTGACGATGATGAGAAGGTTGGCGGTCGTATCGTTTTTGCTCTTGATCGTTCTGGCTTTTTCCTGGTCTGCGCACGAAGCACTCACTTATCTCATCGTGAAATCTGCTCTTCCCAACGCCAACGAGCTGATACAGATAACACCTTACAGTTACGAGGAAAAGAGGATCTACAACACCGAAAGGCTCATCTTGGACGACATCTGTGGTCGGTTCGTGAGCAACTTTGTTCCAGCATGGGCAAAGTTCTACCCTCCAGACCCGGCACCGATCGATGGCAGAGTGCCCGTCTGGCAGGTGTTGACGGTTTACTCTGTGGAGCCTGACCTCGGCATGGACGAAGGTTTGAACCTGTCGAAACTTCAGTCCATCATAGGTAACAGCCAGGGTGTGAGGCACATGAAATACAAACTGTTGTTCTTCGATTTCTTCGAGGGCAGTGAGTCTTTCCTTTACTTCGTCGAGATGTCCAGAGAGGCTTTTCGAAAAGGCGATCGTTACTGGGGCTACAGGTTCCTCGCGAGGGCCGTTCACCATCTCGAAGATCTGTCGATGCCCTACCACAACGCACCGGGTAGATTGGGAGACGTTCTTGAAAGCCTTCTCTGGAACAAAAGCAAAGGCATGGAACTCGCGTACAGACACTTTTCTTACGACGAGTATCTGGCCTATTTGCTGTACCTCGAGGATGGAGAAACTGTGAAATCGATCGTCGAAGCGCAACCGAAACGTACCAAGAATCTTAGAGAACTCGTTCAACGTGTTCGGTTGCTCGGCCTGAGAAAACTGTACGATGTGGACAAGATATTCGAAACAGTCTATCCTGGACTCGATAAGGTTCTGTCCTGGAACGACTTCGAAGCCAGCGCAGAACGATTGAAAGGTTTGAAGAACATCACGGTGCAGATCATGGGGGAATTTTCTTCCTATTTGAAAGGATTCCTTCTGGATTTTCTCGCTCAGGTTGGAGAGATATGACAGAAACGAGGAGAAAAGACTCTGGCACTTCATTCACTTGTCTGTTATAATGTTAACACGGTGAACGTTCGTGAAAGGAGGTGTACCCGAAAGGGTGTGACCATGGCCAAGAAGAAGATTCTGGTTGTCGATGACGATCCTTCGATCATCGAGCTCGTGAGTTACAACCTGGCGCGCGAAGGCTACGATGTGCTCAAAGCTTACGACGGAGAGGAAGCGCTCAAGGTTGCCACGAACGAGAACGTGGACATGTTCATCGTGGACATCATGCTCCCGCAGATGGACGGTTTCGAACTCGTCAGGCAACTCAGATCCATGGAGAAGTACAAGAATGCACCCGTCATATTCCTGAGCGCGAAGGGCGAAGAGTTCGACAAAGTTCTCGGTCTTGAGCTCGGCGCGGATGATTACATCACAAAACCGTTCAGCGTCAGGGAAATGATCGCTCGCGTGAAGGCGATCTTCAGGAGGATCCAGCTGAGCGCTCAGGAACGCGAGGAGAGACCGAAGAAGATCGTGGCAAAGGGTCTGGAGATCGACGTCGAAAGGTACGAAGTCAGGGTCAACGGTCAGAAGGTCGCCCTGACGCCACTCGAGTTCGAACTTCTGAGGTTCCTTGCCGAGAATGAAGGTAAGGTCTTCAGCAGGGACGTTTTGCTCGACAAGCTCTGGGGTTACGACTACTACGGTGATACACGAACGGTGGACGTACACATCAGAAGGCTGAGAACGAAGATCGAAGAAGATCCATCCAATCCGAAGTACATAATCACTGTGAGGGGCAAAGGCTACAAGTTCAGAGATCCAGGGAAGGAAGAATAATTCGTGTTAGTCTTGCTCTTCGTCGCCGCAGTAGCAGCGACAGCGTTTTTTTTGTACTCGCTGTCACTTTGGAGATCCAACAGAAATCTTCTGAAGTTTTTCAGGAGGGTGGCAGAGCTGGCGGACGTTGTCGAAGACTCTCCACCCTCTTACGTGTTAGAACGTCTCCGCAAGAAACTGAAAATGCTGGAGGAAGAACTCTCCAGGGCCCAGAGGAGCAGAGAGAACATTTTGACGTTGCTCGATAACATTTCTGACCCCATACTCTTCGTGGAAGAGGATGGAACTGTAACGTTCGCCAACGCGGCCGCTCAGAAGATCACACGATCTGAACCCATCGCGAGGAAGATATATGAAATCGTCGAAGAGTACTATCTGATCGAAATGTTCGAAGAAACCGTCAGCGCGTGGCAGGCGCAGGAAGCCGAGATCGTCATGTACGTGAACGATGAAAAAAGATACTACGCCTGCAAGATGATACCGGTGATCTTACCTGGAGGGGAACGAAGGATCATCATCGTGATGAGGGATGTGACTAAGGAGCACGAACTCAACGAGCTCAGAAGACAGTTCGTATCGAACGTTTCACACGAACTGAGAACACCGCTGACATCCATACACGGTTACGCAGAAACGCTCTTGAGCGATCCGGATATGGACGTGGAAACGCGCAAGAGATTCCTCACGATCATCGAGAACGAGTCCGCACGAATGTCGCGGCTCATAAACGACCTGTTGGATTTGGAGCGCATGGAATCGGGCGAAGCGAGGTTTGAGTTCAAAGAAACGAACCTGTGCATGGTCCTCAACTACGTACTTTCCATCGTTGAACCCCTTGCGAAGGAATACGGAGTTGAAGTCAGTGCACAGTGCGACGATGTAACTGTGTGGGCCGACCAGGACAGGATGGTGCAGATGATTCTGAATCTTGTCGACAACGCGATCAAATACACTTCGTTGAAGGAGATCGGTGAAAAGAAAGTCAGGATCAGAATCACGAAAGAAGGCGATCGTGCAAAGATAGAGGTTTCGGACACAGGGCCCGGCATACCGAGGGAAGCCCTCTCGAGGCTGTTCGACAGGTTCTACAGGGTGGACAAAGGCAGGAGCAGAAAGATGGGGGGTTCTGGGCTCGGCCTATCGATAGTCAAGTCCATAGTGGATAGACACGGTGGGGAGATAACTGTGAGCAGCGAGATCGGTGTCGGAACGACCTTCACAGTCAGATTGCCGGTGAAAAGGGAAGTGGAAACATGAGGATGTACGATATCATAAAGAAGAAACGCGATGGATTCGAGCTGACCGAAGAAGAGATCCGATTCGTCGTGCAAGGTTACACCCGCGGAGAGATTCCCGATTATCAAATGGCCGCTTTCCTCATGGCGGTTTATTTCCGTGGCATGAACGAACGGGAAACTTACGATCTAACCATTGCGATGCTCGATTCCGGCGATCGGCTGGACCTTTCCTCCCTCAGTGGGATAAAGCTCGACAAGCATTCCAGTGGGGGTGTGGGAGACAAGATCAGTTTCGTTGTGCTTCCGATCGCCGCGAGCTTTGGAATCAAGATCGCCAAGATGTCCGGTCGTGGTCTGGGTCACACCGGCGGTACGATAGACAAGCTCGAATCGATACCGGGTATGAGGACGTCTCTGGACAAGGAGCAGTTCCTCAAGGTAGTGGAAGAAGTGGGATTCTCCATCGTCAGCCAGACAGAAAACCTTGTGCCTGCAGACAAGAAAATCTACGCGCTCAGGGATGCCACGGCGACGGTCGAAAATCTTTCCCTGATCGCTTCGAGTATAGTCAGCAAGAAACTGGCTGCGGGGGCAGACGCGATAGTTTTCGATGTGAAGGTTGGTTCGGGTGCTTTCATGAAGGATCTGGATCAAGCCAGAAAGCTGTCTTCGTTGATGCTCGACATCGTGAAGCGCAACGGGAAAAAGGCGAAGGCAGTGATCTCGAACATGGACCAACCACTCGGCAAGATGGTGGGCAACGCCCTCGAGGTGCTCGAAGCCATAGAGTGTTTGAAAGGACAGGGACCACGGGATGTGATGAAACTTTCGTACACCCTCGTGAAGGAAATGCTGGACCTTGCCGGTGTAAAGGTGAGTTTCGATGACATAAGGGAAAAGGTCCGTTCTGGAGAACCGTTAAAACGGTTCAAGAAGTTCGTAGAGATGCATGGAGGAGATCCTTCCATCGTTGATGAACCGACGAGATTGCCCATCAGCGGGGACGTCGTGGAAGTGAGAGCTCAGAGAGAAGGTTACGTTGCAAAGATCGATGCAGAACGCATAGGCAATGCCTGCGTGCTGCTCGGCGGCGGTAGATCGAAAAAGGAGGACACCATCGATCATTCCGTTGGCGTAGAGTTGCTGAAAAAGGTTTCGGATCCGGTGGCGGTGAACGATGTGCTTGCGAGGGTGTATTATTCGAAAAAGAGCGATCTGGAATCGGCGCTGAAGATCGTTGAATCGGCATATGTGCTTTCGGAACAAGCGGTTGAACCATTACCGATCGTGCTTGAGGTGATCGAATGAGGTATTTGCCTCTGATTCTCGTTTTGCTCTTTACGAGTTGTTTCGCAGGCCAGGTTCTCATTGGCCTGCAGGGAAAATTCGTTTTACTTGAGGAATCAAACGGCTTCGTCGATGCGAAGGAGCTGGAAAGGCTCGGACTGACGTTCGTACTTTCCGAAGTTTCTGGGCGCGCCTATCTCATCTTTGAGAAAAAAATCGTGTTGCTCACGAAGGATGGAAACGTGACGGTGGACTTCCTCGACGTGTACAAAGATTCGGCGAAGTTCGTTGACAAAAAAGTCTTCATCAAAACGGAAGTTCTTCAGCAGGTTCTCAAATTGAGAGCGGAGAAGACTCCATCGGGTCAGCTGGTACTCTTAGACAGCGTACCGATCCTCCGATCGGCAAATTTTGAAAAGAACCGGCTCAGATTGAACTTCGTCGGCTTCGTCTCGGAGCAGATGGTTTCCACACGTACGACAAAAGGGAAGCTGGTTGTCGAGATATCACCGTGCATCAGTTTTGCCACCGCGGTCGATCCGGTGAAGATCCAGACCGAAGCAACATCCGTGAAGGTAGAGCTCGAACTCGGTGTTGATGTGGAACCTGTTATGGTTTCGGCGTTCGAACCGGGTGCACTCACCTTTGAACTGAGAATGCCGATGCTCGGTAAGGAATGGATCGCTAACGGCGTCTATTGGCAGCAGACGACCGAGCGGATCGGCAACAAAGATGTTTTGGTGAACTATCTGTGGATAGACCCAACCGTGGTGGAACTGAGGCCCGCGATCAGTTCTTCCGGTATCGGTACGCTGGAAAGCGTGGATGCCATGGTGATCAAGAACAACGCGATAGCCGGTGTCAATGCGAGTTATTTCGATCCCAACACGGCGATGCCCATAGGCCTCTTGATCGTTGACGGCAAGATCCTGCAGGCACCTTACGGGGACAGGCCCGTCTTCGTTTACACTTACGCTGGAACTGTGCACATAGAGAGATTTTACTTCGACATCAACGTGCGCATCGGACAGCTTCTGTTCATCGTGAAAGGCATCAACACCGTGGCGATCGGGGAGGTACTCATTTTCACGAAGGAATTCGGCCTTCCAATACCGAAGAGGGACGATATGCTTTACTTCGTCGTCGAGAGAGGAAAAATTGTCTCAAGGGGCTGGACATCCAAGGCTCCCGACGCGGGTTTTGTGCTCGCCATATCGAACAAGTACGAAAAATACTTGCAAGAAGTGAGACCTGGTGATCCTGTCGAGTACGTCATAAACACGAACTTCCCTTACAGAATAAAGCATGCGGTCGAAGCGGGACCTCTGTTGCTCTATCAGGGTGCTCCGATACCGGATCGGAACCAGGAGAAAAACCGTTACGGCGGCAACATTGCGAGGGTCAGTGCGACCAGAACCTTGATCGCTACGACGCAGGACGGAAAAGCGGTTCTCGTGGTCATAAGTGATCAAAATGGTACTGGGGGTGTCAACTACGATGAATTAGTTGATTTCTGCATGAGCAAGGGTTTCTACTCGGCCATGAACTTCGACGGAGGGAGCTCCTCCGTGATGGTCATCAAGGATAAGATCGTGAGTAGAACCTCAACTGGTTGGACGAGGCTCATTCCGGTTTCGCTCCTGGTGGTTCAGAAATCTGATTGAAAACAGAAGAGATGGAGGTGTATAGAAATGGCAATCGCTACTGAGAAGAAGAGGAACTTCGTTCTGGTTGGTCATAACGGATCAGGAAAGTCCCTTTTGGTGAGTTCGATCTTGAAAACGGCTGGTCTGGTCGATCGAATCTCGATCAGATTTGTCGACACTGATCCGATAGAAGAATCGAAAGGTTCGAGCATCAACTCGCACGTGTTCACTTTCACATGGAAGGATCACCTTCTGACCGTGATCGACACACCCGGCTTCGGCGATTTCATAGCTGACGTTATCAACTCGGTCTTTGTGAGTGAAAACGTTGTGAGTGTGATCAACGCGGTTGCCGGTGTGGAGATTCAAACGGAAAGAACGTGGCAGCTGGCCCAGGAGATGTCCAGGCCCATCATGGTCTTTGTGAACCAGATGGACAAAGAGAGAGCAAGCTTTGAGAACGCCCTGGAATCGGTGAAATCGGCGTTCGAATGTAAAGTTGTACCCTTAGTTTTACCGATAGGTTCCGAGTCCGGCTTCAAAGGCGTGGTGGATCTGGTCGGCATGAGGGCGTACGTCTACGAGGATGGTAAGGCGAAGCCTGTGAGCATCCCTGCGGAATTGCAGAAGAAGGTCGAGGAAGCCAGACTCAAGTTGCTGGAAGACATCGTGGAGAGCGACGATGCGTTGATGGAAAAGTACCTTGAAGGTCAGGAAGTCGGCGAGGAAGAACTGAGGAACGCCCTCGTCAAAGCTTACAAGTCCGGGATCGTTGTACCGGCACTCTGCGGTTCTGCAGAAAAAGGGATCGGAATCGATCTGCTGCTGGACACCATCGTAGAACTGGGTGCGAGTCCGAAAGAAACGAAACCATTAAGGGCTGTACTGGAAAGTGGCGAAGAGATCGAAATTTCCCCCAGTGAGACCGAACCTTTCTGCGCTTACATATTCAAGAACGTTGCGGATCCGTTCGTCGGACGTGTGAGCTACATCAAGATCATAGCTGGAACCGTGAGACCTGGTGACAACTTCGTGAACGTGAACCGCGGAACGAGCGATAGGATAAGCAAACTGTATTTCGCTCGCGGGAAAGAGCAGGTGGAAATAGAGGAAGCGTCCTGCGGGGAAATCGTGGTGTTGCCGAAATTGAAAGAGGGCAGCGTGGGGGAAACCATTACTCATAAAGATAGAAAATTGAAGATCGTTCCACCTCAGTTCCCGGAACCCATGTTCTCAAGATCTGTCAATCCGAAGAGCAAAACCGACATTGACAAGATAAGCAACGGCCTGTCGAGGCTCGCCGAAAGCGATCCAACCTTCAAATGGGAATACGATCCCGAAACGGGTGAAACCGTTGTCTCAGGTCTTGGAACGATCCATCTGGACGTGATGATAGAAAAGCTGAAAAGCATTTTCGGTGTGGAAGTGGAAGTCGGCAAGCCCAAGATCGCCTACAGGGAAACCATAACAAAAAAGGCTGTAGCGGAGTACAAGCACAAGAAGCAGACGGGTGGTCACGGTCAGTACGGACACGTGAAGATAGAGCTCGAGCCACTCCCACGCGGAGCGGGCTTCGAATTCGTCGATAAGATCTTCGGAGGTGCGATCCCGAAGAACTTCATCCCTTCGGTGGAGAAAGGTATCATCGAAGCCATGAAGCGTGGTTCTCTCGCGGGTTACCCTGTGGTCGATGTCCGCGTGACACTGTTCGATGGGTCCTACCACGAAGTCGACTCTTCGGATATCGCATTCCAGATCGCAGCGATTCAGGCCTTCAGGAAAGGCATGGAAGAAGCCAGACCCGTCATACTCGAACCCATCATGGAAGTGGAGATATTCTGTCCAGACGAAGTCGCGGGTGACGTCATGGGTGAGGTGACGAGCCGAAGGGGAAGGCCTCAGGGCATGGAACCCGCTGGTCGTGGTATGTCCAAGATAAAGGCGGAAGTACCGCTGGCGGAGATGCTCGACTTCTCTGGCAGGTTGTCTGGTATCACGAGCGGCCGAGGGTATTTCACCATGAAGTTCCTGAGGTATCAGGAGGTCCCACCGAACATTCAAGAAAAGATCATTCAGGAAAGGAAACAGGGACAACAGAACGCTTGAGGTGAGAAGTGTTCGATGCATGTAGCTGTCGTGAGCTTCAAACTGAGATTGTTTGGTATAAACAGTCTGAAAGAAAAGCGTAGTCTGATCAAAAAGCTGATCAACGAATTGAGGACCAAGTACAACATCTCCATCTCTGAGGTGGGGATGTGTGATTCGAAAGGCTGGGCCGAAATAGGGATTGCCGTCGTGAATTCCGCAAAGGAGGTCGTTGACAGTACCGTGGAACAGATAAGTAACGCTCTGGAATCAACTTACGGGTTGGAAATCGTCGAGTTTGAGAGAGAAGGATGGTGAGAAGTGCGGCACATAATCGAAGAGCTGACACACATGCTCGACATCTTGACGGGCCCGAAGCGAAAACGACACGTGCTTTCCTGTTGCGAATTCGCAAGAAAGCTTGCAAAGATACATGGAATCGACGAAGATAAAGTAATCGTTGCTTGTTTGGCACACGATGCTTTCAGGGATGTTCCAGCAACCAAACTGTTGAGGATTGCAAGATCTTACGGCATCGAGCCGAGTGAAATGGAACTCGAGCACCCGGTTCTCTTACACGGAAAGATCGCGGCGGAGTATCTCAAGAGAAGGTTCAAGTTCAACGATCAGGACGTGCTCGATGCCGTTGCCTTTCACACCAGTGGGAAGGCTGGAATGAACGGAGTTGGAAAGATCGTTTTTCTCGCCGACGCCTTGGAGGAAACACGGGTGTACGAAGGCGTTGAACATTTGAGAAGACTGGCAGAACGTGATTTAGACGAAGCCTTGATTCAGACTCTCAGAAGCAAGGTCTGCTATGCGATGGAAAAGGAATACCTTCTCCTTTCAGAAACAGTTGAAATGTGGAACTGGTTGTTGCGTAAGAAAAGACCCAGATCGTTCACTGAAAGCAATCACGACGAGCTTGGAGGTGGATGAGCGTGGCGATAAAAAAGAGAAAGACGGGTCTGTTCTGGGTTGTCTTAGCCTTGATCTTCGCCGCGGCGGGTTTCGGTCTCTGGTTCGTTCTCTCTTTGAACAGTTTGAAGCGCTCTCCCGAGTTCGCATCGCCTATAGTGCATTATGTCTTCATTCTTAAAGATCAACAGAAGGCGTATTTCATTCGCGTTGACACCACCAAGAAGATGCTGTACGTGATCGAGCTGCCACAGTACGCGTTCAACCCACTGAACAACAGATCGCTCGACGTTCAGAATCCACTTGAAGTTTTCAGTTTCACTGAATCGATGGTCGAATTTTCCTCGAGTTTCAGATACTACGCCATCGTTGATTCACAGCAGATCAAGAAGCTCGCCAGATACATACTTGGCAACGGAGTCGAAAGTTTCGAGAACTTCTTGAGGAGTTTGAGTGTGAGGAAGGGCAAAATCTTCGATCACGTTCTGGTTCGACAGTGGTTGAAAGAAATCAAGAACGAGAAAACGTTGACAGCGGCCGCGTTTTACAAACTGATCTACGAGGCCAGCAGGAACGCGCTGAGATTCTACTCGGTGAAAGGATCTTTCGAAAAACCCTTGACGATAACGGTCGATGGCAAGAAGTTTCAGCGGCTTTATCTCGATGTTCAGACTATACAAGCCATCAAAGAGGACATGAGGAGGTGAAGCGGATGCAGCACGTTAGGATCACCATCTACACTACCCCCACCTGTCCATACTGTGCGAGGGCGAAGAACTATTTCAGACAGCTGGGACTGAAATTCACCGAGCTGGATGTTTCGAAGGATCCAGCCGCAGCGGAACGTCTCGTCAAAAAGACCGGTCAAACTGCTGTGCCCGTGATAGAGATAGGGAACCAGATCGTCATAGGCTTCGATAAGGAAAAGATAGACAGACTCCTGGGAGTGAAATGAATCCTTGATCGATGTGGTCTTCGTGCCAGAAGAAAAGATAAGGGAAAGAGTTTGTGTCCTGATCGATGTGCTCAGAGCCACGAGCGTCATCGTCACGGCGTTGGCGAACGGTGCAGTTTCAGTAGAACCAGTCCCGACGTTGAAACAGGCGCTTGCGAAAAAGGGCAAAGACGTGCTCGTGTGCGGAGAAAGGAGGAACGTGAAACCGAGAGGTTTCGATCTTGGAAATTCACCATTCGAATACTTGAGCGATTTGGTTCAAGGAAAAAAGATCGTGCTGTCGACCACCAACGGCACGCGTGCGATTCGAAGGATTGAGTGTGAAATTCTCTATGCAGCGAGCTTTCTGAACCTTTCCTCGATCGCGCATGAACTGAAAAGGTACGATTCTGTTACGATCGTTTGCTCCGGTCAGAATGGAAAGATCGCGCTGGAAGATGTGCTCTGTGCGGGCGCGATCGTGGCGCTGGGCGGTGGAACAGAAAAGACGGACTCAGCGTTGATAGCCGAGTCCGTCTGGCGGTGCAGTGATTCAGTTTTCGAAACCCTCAGTAGATCTCAGCATGGTCGAGAACTCATCGAAAAAGGATTTCTCAGGGACGTCGAGTATTGCTCGCGGATCGATCTGTATTCCGTCGTGCCGACTTTCGATGGAAGGTCGTTCATTCTACAAACGTCTGAACGATCCCTGCAAGCTTAACGAACTGTTCGTCCAGGCTGGCACCGCCCACCAGACCACCATCCACGTCCGGCTGGGCCATGATCGCGAAGAAGTTGTCCGGTTTTATGCTTCCACCGTACAGAATCGGTGTGCTTTCCGCGAGCTCCTCGTCGTACAGTTCGCGGAGCAATTTTCTGATGAATGCATGTGCCTCTTGGGCTTGCTCTGGTTTGGCCACGATGCCCGTACCGATGGCCCACACGGGTTCATAGGCTATCACGAGGTTCTGAACTTCCTGCCTCGAAAGACCGTAAAGTGCTTGTCTGATCTGCATCTCAACGACGCAAAAGGTCAGGCCTTTCTCGCGTTCTTCCTTCGTTTCACCAACACACAGTATGGGCCTCAAACCTTCTTTGATGGCCGCTTTCAGTTTCTTGTTTATCATTTCATCAGTTTCGTTGAAGTATTTCCTACGTTCGGAATGTCCGATGATCACGAATTCAACACCGATCGCCTTCAACATCGCAGGTGAAACTTCGCCGGTGAACGCTCCACTACGTTCGAAGTGGCAGTTCTGGGCACCGACAGAGATGCCGGTTCCACGCGTGAGTTCAACCACATCGGCCAAGGAAACGAAAGGCGGGCAAACGACTATTTTGAAACGTTTGCCCGCCAGTTTGTTGACCAGCTGGTTCACGAAGAGCTTGGCTTCTTGGTTAGTCTTGTGCATTTTCCAGTTGCCGGCCAGGATCACCCTATCTATTTTTTTTTGTCAGCGATGCTCTTTATGCCGGGTAGCTCTCGACCCTCCAGGAACTCAAGAGAGGCTCCTCCACCGGTCGAAACGTGCGAGTAGGCCGATTCTAGATTGAACTTGGCGACCGCTGCCGCCGTGTCTCCTCCACCGACCACCGTGGTGCCCTTGACCTTGCTGATCGCCAGGGCGACCTTCCTGGTGCCTTCCGCGAAGTCATCTATTTCAAAGACGCCCATGGGTCCGTTCCAGACAACGGTCTTGGCACCCGCGAGCTCTTTCTCGAACAATTCAGCCGTCTTCGGTCCGATGTCCAGACCCATCCAGCCCTCTGGGATACCGTCCTTCAGGTCGACGACCTTCTTTTCGACTCCGGCCTCTATCTTCTGCGCGATGACACAATCTACAGGCAGCACCACTTTGACCTTTTTCTGCTCAGCCTGTTCGAGTATCTGTTTGGCCAGATCGAGCTTGTCGTTCTCGACTAAGGAAGAACCAACGTTCACGCCCTGAGCTTTGAGGAACGTGAACATCATTGCCCCGCCTATGAGGATCTTGTCTGCCTTGTTCATCAAGTTGGTGATGACACCTATCTTGTCGGACACCTTCGCACCGCCGAGGACAACCACGTACGGATGATCAGGCTCGTAAGTCACTTTGCTCAGGAATTCTATTTCCTTTTCCATCAAAAATCCCGCTACGCTCGGTATGAACGAGGCAATTCCGACGTTCGATGCGTGGGCCCTGTGAGCCGTGCCGAAGGCATCGTTCACGTGGATGTCGGCCAGTTCGGCCCAGGCCTTCGCCAGTTCCGGATCGTTCTTCTCCTCTCCCGGATGGAATCTCGTGTTTTCCAGGACGATGACATCACCGAGCTTAGCTTCTTGAACAGCTTTCTTCACTTCTTCTCCAACAACGTGGGGCACGAAGATGACGTTCAGGCCAGAGATCTGCTTCAGGTGATCCGCAACGGGTTTCAAACTGTACTTTGGATCGACTCCCTTCGGCCTTCCGAGGTGTGAGAGCAGTATGACCTTGGCGTTGTGCTCCACGGCGTACTTTATGGTGGGCAACGCCGCCACGATGCGGGTATCATCTGTGACCTTGTTGTTCTCCACTGGAACGTTGAAGTCCACTCTCATGATGACAGTTTTCCCATTCAGATCGACATCCCTGATGGTCATCTTCTTCATCGTTTCACCCCCTCAAAAAGTGAGGGAGCGAGGCTCCCTCACAGAAGTTTCGCAAGCATTTCCACCGTATCGACGACTCTGCAGGAATAACCGTACTCGTTGTCGTACCAGGAGAAGACCTTTATCAGTTTGCCTTTCACGTTCGTCAAGGTTGCGTCGAAGATTCCTGAGTACGTCGTTCCGATGATGTCGCTGCTCACGATCGGTTCGGTGTTGTACGCAATGATGCCTTTGAGTTTCGTCTCGCACGCTTCTTTCATGACCTGGTTCACTTCTTCTATCGTCGTTTCTTTGCTCACGACGGCAACGAAGTCAGATATGGATCCATCTGGAACTGGAACTCTCAGAGCGACTCCGTCGAGTTTACCTTTCAGTTCAGGAACGACGAGCGCCACAGCCTTTGCGGCTCCCGTGGTTGTGGGAATGATGCTCAACGCTGCTGCCCTTGCCCTCCTCAAGTCTTTGTGAGGAAGATCCAGCACCCTCTGGTCGTTCGTGTAAGCGTGCACCGTCGTGAGGAACCCAGTTTCGATGTTGAACTTCTCGTGGAGCACTTTTATTATAGGTGCGATGGAGTTGGTCGTGCAGGAAGCGCAGGAGATGATGACATGTTCACGGGTGAGCTTGTCCTCGTTGCACCCGATGACCACCGTGATATCTTCACCCTTTGCGGGAGCAGTTATGACAACTTTCTTTGCACCTGCCTGCAGGTGGAGAGCTGCCTTTTCACGGTCGGTGAAAACACCAGAAGATTCGATGACAACGTCCACACCGAGATCCTTCCAGGGAAGTTTGGCGGGATCCTTCTCGCTCAGAACCTTGTAGCTCTTGCCGTCGATGACTATCGTGTCTCCCTCTGCGCGAACTTCACCTGGATAGATCTTGTGTACCGAGTCGTACTTGAACAGATGGGCAAGAGTGGCGGCGTCCGTGATATCGTTGATGGCTACAACCTCGATCTTGGAAGATTTCCTTCTGAGAATCTCTCTCAACACCAACCTGCCGATCCTACCGAAACCGTTGATCGCAACTCTCATCCCTGAAAACCTCCTTTCGTTTGGGTTCACCTTTATGATACTGTTCCTCAATTGAGAAAAAGACAAGATTGTGTAAAAATTCACAAACTCGGTCCGCCCTGGACGAGCTTCGCCATCTCTTCGTCCCTTCGCTTCTGAATTTCTCGAAGAGCCTCGTTGACTGCGGCGATGATCAGATCGTTGAACATGTCCTTATCCTGGAGCAGTTCGTCGTCGTACTCGATCGATAAGATTCGATAATCGCACGTGGCGGTCACCCTGACCGCGCCTCCACCGGCTGTTCCGGTCACTTCCATCTGGCTGAAGCTCGCCTCGAGTTCCTGAACCTTCTTCGCCATCTCCTCTTGCATTTTCTGAATGGAAGCCAGACTCAGATCCTTCGATTCTCCCCTGGGACCGTAACTTCTACCACCAAAACCCTTGATCTTTTTCAACCTCATCACTCCTCTATCCTGATCCTGCCTGGAAACATCTTCTGCAACTTTTCAAGCAACTGCCTTTCGCGCTCTTCATCGAGTTTGAGTTCGACGTCCACACTGGATTTGAGTTGGGTCTTGAAGAGGTACTCCAGTTCGAACAGTTTTTCTCTCAAATACTCGTACTGAAATCTCTGCGAAGGTAAAAGCGATATCTCTATTTTGTTGTCTTTCTTAGAAACCTTGGCCTGGACCAAGGCCACGTACATGGCCATATCGCCATGTTCTTTCAGATATTCCAAGACCTTGGAGATATCTGCTGTCTCACTCTGCTGGGGTTGTTCTTCCACCTTTTGTACTTGTTCTACTCGCTGCTGGACCACTGTTTGCCCGACGGACTCTGTTGTTTTTGCTTTCGCACTTCTCTTCATCGCGATGTCCATCGAGAGCAGTTTGCACGCTATTCTCTTGTTTTCGAAGAGTCTCAACTCGCTGGCCATGTTCATCAGGTCTCTCGCTAAAGCGATAGTTTCAACGGAGGGATCTGCTGCGATCGTTTCCTCCAGTTGTTCCAGACAGAGCTGGACGAATTGGTCGAGGTCGAAGCCGTCCTCATACACTTTCTCGATTATTTCGGTCGCATTCTTTACATCGCCGTTCATGAGTGCTTGAAGGTATTCTCTCACAGTCCTGGCTGGTGCAAGCCCCAGGGCTCGTTCGACCGTTTCAACCGTGATCTTCTCGCCAAAGGCGTAGCTGGATACCTGTTCCAGTAAAGTCAATGCATCGCGCATGCCACCCGAGGCGCGTTTCGCGATGAGGGCGAGGGCTTCTCGGTCTGCGTCGATTCTTTCCTGTGCAGCGACACGGATGAGATGCTGCAGAATGTCCGATTCTCTGAAGCTTTTAAATTCTATCAGCTGGCATCTCGAAACGATCGTTGGCGGAACTCTTTCCAGGTTGGTCGTTGCGAGTACGAACACAACACCTTTCGGGGGTTCTTCGAGAGTTTTCAACAGGGCATTGAAGGCTTCCCTTGTGAGCATGTGGAACTCATCGATTATGTAAACTTTGTACGATCCCATCATGGGTTTGAACACCACAGCGTCTCTGATTCTCCTTATTTCGTCTATACCTCGGTTCGAGGCGGCATCGAGTTCGAGCACGTCCGGGTGGTTTCCCTTGTCGATGGAAGTACAGCTATCGCAAACACAGCATGGTTCATAATCTTTGCGGTTCGGGCAGTTCAAGGCCTTTGCCAGTATCCTCGCAAGCGTGGTCTTCCCGCTTCCACGCGGGCCAGAAAAGATGTAAGCGTGTGACACGCGATCGGTTAAAATAGCATTCTGGAGAACCAATTTGGCCTGGAGCTGGTCTATAACCTCGGAGAAGCTCTTCGGCCTGTATTTTCTGTAGAGCGCTTCCATGCGCTTCACCAGACCAGATTATATCAGAAACGGAGGTTGTGCAGAACGTGAAAACCCTGAAGCTGTTGGTGATATTTCTCCTCATGCAGGTGACTCTCTCATTTTCACAGCAAGTGCCTGACTGGTTCACAAAGCTGGTTGTGGAAACGAGATCGCAGCACGGATTGACCACCGATGAAGCCTATGTGGCGAGCCTTTATGAAGCGATCGTCGATGTGAGCAACCGCTTGGGGATAGATTACCTCTTGATGATCGCACTCATACTCGTGGAGAGCGAGTTCAGAAACGTGGTGGGAATGCACGGCGAGCTCGGTTTAACCCAGATAAAACCGGAGACCGCACGGTTCGTCTGCAAGATTTACAACCTCAACGAACCTGAAGATGGTTGGGCGAGGTTGCTGTGGGATCACCGGCTGAACGTAGAGTTCGGGGCGCTCTACCTCAAGTACCATCTCGAAAGAAACAACGGAAACATACTCAAAGCGTTGGAGGCTTACAACGGTGGAAACTCGAGAAGTTCCTATGCTGCCAAGGTGCTGGAATGCTACAGGGAGTTGATGAACCATTCGCTTGCTGATCGTTGAGGATGACCAGAAGATATCACGCCTGTTGCAGATACTGTTCGAGAGTCACGGCTATGAAGTGAGGATCGCCAGGGATGGAGAGGAAGCCTGGCAGATGTTCCAGTTCTTCGATCCTACCGTGGTCGTTCTGGACCTCATGTTGCCTGGAATGGACGGTTTTGAGGTGCTGGAAAAGATCAGATCGATCGATGATGAAGTCGGGGTCGTGGTGCTCACCGCGCGCGGCGAGGTCGAGAACAGAATAAAGGGGCTCAAGAAAGGTGCGGACGATTACGTTCCGAAACCTTTTCATCTGGACGAACTGCTTGCACGCGTCGAGAGTGTGGCGAGGAGGGTGAGAAAGAGAGACAGTTTCCATATAGGTGATGTTGAGTTCTTCCCAAAAGTGAGAAAACTGCGATACGTGGATGGAAAAGAGGTGAACCTTTCGGATAGAGAATCCGCAATACTGGAAATACTCTGTGAGAAAAGGGGTGCGGTGGTCAGCAGGGAAGAATTGCTCGAAAGGGTCTGGGGAGATTCGGAGAACATCAGCCGTAACGTGGTGGATGTGTACGTGAAATACATCAGGGATAAGCTCGGGGATGCCGCAAGGTTCTTGAAGACGGTGAGGGGCGTCGGGTATGTTCTCGACACTTAAATGGAGATTGACGATAACTCAGACGATTCTGTTCTCCTTGGTGCTCGGGCTTGGATTGTTGCTCGCTTACAACGTGACGAAGCAGGTACACATATCCCGTTCCGTAGAGCTGCTGAGGCAAACTGTTACGGCTTATCTGCGCAATCCTGTGAGGGGCGCACTGAGGGCGGGTCTTCCCACAGGTTTGGTCATCATCGACTCTTCCGGTGAGGTCATCCTTGGTACGATTGACACAGAGCACGAAAATTACAGAAAGTTCTTGTCGCACGTTCTTGCGACCAAGAAACCCACTTATTTGAAACTCGGTAACACCGAGTACCTCGTCGTGAAACTGCTGGTCCAGACCTTCGTCGGACAGAACGAGGTGTATCTGCTCTCTCCGGCCGGCGGAATCGGAGACTTTTTGAAGCTTCTGGCACGCATGTTTTTGATCCTCTGGCTGGTTTTCTCTCTGTTTTCATTCCTCTTGGGGCATTATTTTGTGAACAGATCCCTCGCTCCGATGAAAAGGATCACTGAGGAACTGAGAAACATAAACGCATCGGATCTGACCAGGCGCGTCTACGATCCTGGAGGAACGGACGAGGTTTCCGAACTCGCCAGGACTATCAACGAAATGCTGAACAGGCTCCAGCTCGGTTTTGAAATGCAGAACGATTTTGTCAACGACGTCTCACACGAACTGAGGACACCTTTGACGAGCATACAGGGTTATGCGGAACTGATAGAGAAATTTCCCACGAACGGTGAGATCGTCATGGAGTCGGCGCGAACGATCAAGGAGACGGTCCAGCAACTCACGAGCCTCACGGAAAATCTGCTCACCCTTTCGAAGCCGGTCACGAAGGTTGAGATCGTCAAGATGGACCTGCGAAGGTTTCTTCAAGAAGAAGCCGAGGAATTTTCGAAGCAGTTCAGAGATTTCGCCTTCGAAGTCGAGGGCGAGGGATACGGTTGTGCGGATCTGAGGGTACTCCAAATCGTTCTGAAAGCTCTCGTGGAAAACGCGGTGAAGTTTTCAGCGCAGGAAAAGAGGGTTGTGTTACGCTGCGGTGATGGCTGGGTCAGCGTGAAAGATTTTGGCATAGGTATAGACGAATCGGAGAGGAAGAAGATCTTTCAGAGGTTCTACAAATCTGACCGCTCCCGATCCACTCCGGGTTACGGACTGGGCCTTGCTCTGGTGGACAAGCTGGTCAAGGCGATGGGTGGTAGTGTCGAGGTGGTGAGCGAGGTGGGCAAAGGAAGCGAGTTCATCGTCAAGCTTCCATCGTGCTGAAGGAGGCAGTGCTGTGAGGATCGGTGGCCAGGCGATCATCGAAGGTGTGCTGATGCTTGGAAGCAGAGTGTCCATGGCCGTCAGGGATAAAGATGGAAACATCGTGGTGGAAGATCTGTCGGAAAGTTCCGTGACCGCAAACAAACTCTTCAGGATACCTTTTTTGAGAGGATTTGCGAGTCTGTACTTTTCCCTTTACTTCGGTATCAAAGCGCTGAACAGATCCGCCGAGCTGAGCAGCGGTGAGAAGATCAAGAAGTCCGAACTTTTCTGGACCACGGTGTTTGCGTTCGCTCTTGCACTTGGCCTGTTCGTCGTTTTACCGATGTGGATCACCGGGCTTTTCGGTTTCCTGAGGAATAACGAAATCGCCTTTGCCATCGTTGAAGGAATCCTACGGTTGATCCTCTTTGTTCTCTACGTGTGGATCATATCTTTCTTTCCAGACGTGAAGAGGCTCTTTCAGTATCACGGAGCCGAGCACATGGCGATCAACGCCTACGAAAACGGTGAACAGCTCCAGCTGGAGAAAATCAAAAAATACAGCACCATCCATCCCCGCTGTGGTACCAGCTTCGTGATGATATTTTTGATCTTCTCTGTGGTGATGCTTTCCCTGGTCAGTCCGCTCGCTTCGAAGAGCTTCGTCTGGAGGCTCTTCAGCAGGCTGATTTTTCTCCCCCTGACTGCGGGTTTTGCTTATGAACTACTCCGGATCTTGGCAAAAAGGCCAAAGTTTTTGAAAATTCTCTTCTATCCGGGTTTGTTCTTTCAAAAGTTGACGACCGCTCAACCCGATGACTCGCAGCTTGAGGTAGCGATCGCGGCTTTGAAGAGGGTCCTGCCCGATTCGGATAGAAGCGAAGGACCAGAATATCTGGGTTGACTCACCAGCGTGTTGTGAGCTGAAGCTTCACACTCGGTACGATGTTGTATCTGGTCAGCAGGTCCCTGACGTCCTCGGTAACGTAGACACGCACGATCTGGACCAAATTGCTCGCCAAAAGCTTGTACGCGGGATAGTTCTTCACATAATCTTCGAGAGATATCACGGCGTCGGTCTGGGGTTCGTACAGGAAAACGTTGCTGTTGACGAATTCCTGCGGATGTACGAGAGACAACTTGTACGGTGTGTCGGATTTGAACACAACCTCGAAGTCGTCGAGCAACTTTCTCAACATCCTGCGGTCTTCGTCTGGCACTTCCTTTGAATCGACGAGTTTTTCGAGCCGCAGTCTTATCTTTTGCAGGGTGTCCGCAACGATTCCGACGCTCATCACGTAGGGATCCGCACCTTCAGCGGTGAAACTGATCTCCACAATGAGTTTCCACAAATCCCTGGTCTCCAGCCTTCGCAGAATCTTGTACGCCTCGACGATGTTGTACTCGTTCTCGTCCAAATCGGAACTTTCCAGCTCGCTCTCATCGTTGACTCCATATTTCTCGAATATTTTTCTGGCTTCGAGTTTTATCTCCGCGAAGAGCGCCTGGTCTGTGAGATCGAGGAACTTTTCAAGATCGTTCACTCTCTCGGCGAGCCTGAGGGGTTTGTAAACGAGCGACAGTATCTCCTGTATCATCAGGTCTGCGGCTCTTGAAGTTTTGTGGAAATAAACGTTCTTGTACATCATGAACCTTCCAAAAAGACTCGTGTAGATCTGATCCAGCACTTTCACGTGGTAACAGAGGATAGGTTTGGAATCCTTCGTTTTCAAGTAAGAGTTCCTGATTATCCTGTCCACCGCTCCCACACCGAAATGGGTCGTCCCGCTGTAGTAAGAATCCCGCAACAGGAAGTCCAGTCTGTCCGCACCAAGTGGCCCCTGAACAACGTTGAACTCTGCGGCACCCTTTTCTTCACCTTTGAAGACTTCGTTCACCTGTTGCATGAGCATTCTCAAACTCTCGACGGTCACGTCCTCGATACCTATGGTCTGCTGAAGGTCCCTCCTGATGGCTTCTTTCTTCCTGGGTTCGGATATCTTCTCGTAGGCCTTGGACATCTCTATCGGCATCAACTCCAGCAGAATTCTTTCTCTGTGCTCATCGTGACCGTCCTGCAAACCCATCCTGCGGTAAACCACGTCGTCGAACTGGTGACTGAAGGGACCATGACCAACGTCGTGCAGCAGGCCAGCGAGCCTTATTATTCTCCTCTTCGCGTGTTCCTGGAACAGTCTTTCTGCGTACAACCCGGCGATGTGCATCACACCGAGTGAGTGCGCGAAACGTGTGTGACTCGCGCCGGGATAGACCCATTCGGCTCCCACGAGCTGGGAGAGTTGCCTGAGCCTCTGCACGGGTCTCGTATCGATCGCGAGCAGTTCGAGTGGGTAAAGGAATATCTCCGAATGGATGGGGTCCCTCGAAACTTTGTAGTACAAGTTTTCGCCTCCAAACATAGTATAATCGAGCGGACAAATCGTTCTGCGGGTGATCGTGGTGTACGCCGTTCTCAGATACAAGAAGATCGGTTTGCTGCGTTTTCTTTCCGCCATAGACACTTCCAACGCTGTGGAGAGGAACCTCAGGCGGGCCGGTGCGGCTCTCGAATTCAGCCAGGGTTTTCATAAAAAGCCGAGGGTCTCTTTTCTGGATCCCGCACCCACAGGGGTTTTCGATCTGGCACTGTACGTCAGAGTTCGTTTGCAACAGTACGAAGCAGATCTGCTCCAGCGACTGCAGGAAACTGCTGTGGAAGGTCTGTGGCCAGCACAATTGTGGTGGACGGACCTGGATATCAACAAACTTGTGACAGGTTATCTCTTCAGAATTTTTGTATCGGCAGACTGTGTTGATCTCGTTCGCTTCGATCCTCAGAATCGAATTTTCATTCCTGAGAAGGATAAATCCGGAACGTTGGGAAACTTTTTCAAAGGTGTTCACTTTAAAAAACTTGGCAAATTTATTGCTATAGTGTATTATCAAGACAGAGGAAACCTTGTCAAAGCGAAGTATCTGTACGAATCGCTCCTCGTGAAAGACTGTCCCGTGGTACTCGTTCAGAGGCTCGAGGCGATGTGTGGTGACATCGGACTGAGTGAGTACTTGGAGGCGAAACGTTGAGCTGCAGAGTGCTGGTTGTGGATGATTCCGATGTGCTGAGAAAGATCGTGGGCTTCAACTTGTCCAAGGAAGGTTTCATCGTCGAAGAAGCGCGCGATGGGGTGGAAGCCCTCGAGAGGATGGCATCTGCCAAGCCGGACCTCGTGATACTCGACATCATGATGCCTCGCCTGAACGGTTTCGAGGTACTGAAACGTATGCGCACCGATCCTGAACTTTCAAGCATACCCGTGATCGTGCTCACTGCCAAGGGTGGTGAAGACGACGCCAAGACAGCGCTGCAGAACGGTGCGAACGGTTTTCTCACCAAGCCGTTCAGTCCTGTCAAACTCATCGAGGAAGTGCGGAGAGTGACGGGGTGTGCCGGATAGCTTCGAAGCTGTCTACGAGAGACTGAGCAGGTTTGCAAAGATGCTCTCGGAAAATGGGGCGACGGACAGGAAAGAAGTGATGAAGCTTCTGGAACAAGTACTGGAGCAGATGAAAACACTCCGTCACGAGTACACCAATCTTTTGAACGAGCATTTGGAGGAACTGACCAAAACCTATCAGGAAGTAGCCACTCTCTTCGAACTGAACAGCATCTTCGCGAACGTTGTGGATCCTTCCGAAGTCCTCGAAACCTTGAGTGATGTGCTCAGGCAGACCATACCGTTCAAAGCGATCGTTGTGGAGCTGACGGTGCTGGGAAAGAAGATGGGTTACGAAAAAAGTTTCGACCAGATCGATTCGATCTCCGTGGCCAAGGATTTGCTCGATACTCTCGAGGGTGTTGTGCTGGTAGAACCCGATCACGGGATGAAAGTCAAGAATCTGCTCTCCGTTCCTGTGAGGAGTGGAGGAACCAGCTGGGGACGCATAACCTTGATCGAGAGGGATAACGGCATTTTCACCGCTGCGGACAGGAAAATGCTCGAAGCCGCGGCGTTCCAGCTGGCAGCAACCTGTGAGAGGTACACGCGTCTGTGGAGGGAAATCGAGAGACAGAGGATCAGGGAACAGCTCGAGATCGCCAGGCGTATCCAGATGAACCTTCTGCCCAAGCGATTGCCGAGTTCGGAACATTTCGAGATCGCCGCGAGCATGACTCCTGCCGTGCAGGTTGGAGGAGATTACTACGATGTGATTCCGGTGAGGGGATGCATCCTCGTTACGGTCGCCGACATTTCTGGCAAAGGTATTCCCGCGGCTCTGCTCATGACATCCTTGAGGAGCACGCTGAGGGTACTCGCGAAAAACTCTTCCGAGCTTTCCCATCTGGCGAACGAACTGAACAACGTCCTGTGCGACGATCTGTCGGAAGACAGGTTCGTGACGATCGTGCTCATGTGCCTTCACAGAGACGGAAGAGTCTGTATGATAAACGCGGGTCACAATCCTATCTTGTTGATGCACAGCGATGAGGTTTCCCTCATAGAGGCTCATGAACTTCCCATGGGTATCATGAGAGATGTGGACTACAGGGAAATCGAGATCGGTTTGCACCCGAACGATACGCTTCTGATTTATACCGACGGTGTTACGGAGGCGAGGAACGAAACTGGAGAAGAGTTTGGTCTGGAAAGGCTGATGACAGTCGTGAAAAGCTCGAGAGAAGTGTCTGCGGATGAAATCATAACGAAGGTTCAAAACGAGCTGAAGCGTTTCTGCGGGGAAGCACCCCAGCATGACGATTCCACGATGTTGGTGGTAAAATACTTGAGACGAGACTGAAGGGACGGGAGGTTGGAACATGTCTGGTCACAACAAATGGGCGAACATAAAGCACAAGAAAATGGCTCAGGATGCGAAGAGATCCCAGTTGTTCACGAAACTCATACGTGAGCTGATCGTCGCCGCGCGTGAGGGAGGAGGAAATCCGGATACTAACCCGCGCCTGAGGGCAGCCATCGAAAGGGCCAAGGCGGCGAGCATGCCGAAAGAAAACATCGAAAGGGCTATCAAAAGGGGCACAGGAGAAATAGAGGGTGCGGAATTCCAGGAAATCATTTACGAAGCCTATGCACCGGGTGGAGTTGCGCTGTACATCAGAACGCTGACAGACAACAAGAACAGAACTGCGCAGGAACTCAGGCACGTTCTGAGCAGACATGGGGGCAGCTTGGCGGAGCCTGGCTCGGTGGGCTGGGTGTTCGAGAGGAAGGGCATCGTGGAAGTGCCGAGGGAACAGATCGCGAACATTGAAGAATTGATGATGCTCGCGATCGACGCGGGAGCCGAGGACATAAAAGACCAGGAGGATCCTGTGAGGATCCTATCGAGCCCCGAAGACGTCATGAAGATAAAAGATGCGCTCGAAGCGAACGGCTACAAGGTCGAAGCGAGCATAGGGTACGTACCGAAGAGCACCGTACGGGTCACGGGTAAGGATGCGGAAAGGCTTTTGACGCTTTTGAACGCCCTCGAGGACATGGACGACGTGCAGGAAGTGTTTTCGAACTTCGAGATGGACGACGCTGAGATGGAGGCCATCCTGTCACAGCTTGGCCAATGAAACTCTGCACGGCGTTCGTACTTTTCCTGACCGTAACGGTTTTCGCGGCGACGATCAATTTAGACTGCGCGCTGGGTAGCGATGCGTACTTTGGGATAAGGATAGTGCCGCGTGTCGAATTCTGGCGTGTCAGCGCCGTCTTGGATGTTCCCCTCGGAGTAAAACTGGAGGGGAACTGGTCTTTGCCCATCAGCTCACCCGTTGAAAATCTGAAATACCTCAACATCGATCTGGAACCAGGTGGAGTTCGTTTCAACGCTCCGTATCTGGTTCAAACCATTTTTTCGAACATCGATTTTCACAATCATTCGCTGGTTGCCTGGGCTTTCGACGGTGGCCTGGGTGTCACGTTCGGTTCTGAAAACGCGCTGTTCTTCAAGACGTCTTTCTTCAACGCATGCATAGATTCAGAAGGGCAACACCACTTGGGTTTCACTCTTCCAATCGGCTCGGCGCAGGTGGGTGGTTTCGTCTCGAGCCGAGGATACGGTGCGGGAGTTCTCTTCGATCCGTTCATGTTTTTCGTCATCCCTGGTAATGGTTTCCGATTCGCCGTCGAGCGGAAGAACGTTTATCTGATCGGTCAGTATCTGGATCAGACTTTTTCAATTTCCATGGGCTGGATCAAAGATGAGGAATGGTTTTTCCTCGGGACCAACGGCCTCGAAGCGAGGATAAAATTGGGTCAGATTGCTGTCGTTATGAAACTGCAGAAGGAGCGGTGGTATGCAGGATTTTCTTTCCCAGTCGCCTGGTGAACTGCCCATGGAAGAGTTCCAGTGGTTCGTTAAAGAAGTTCACAGGCATTTCGGACTGGATCTGAGCGGTTACAAGCCACACCGAATGAAACGCAGGATAGAAATACTGATAAGAAAGTACAGATTGTCCTCCTACAAGGAGTATCTGAACCTCTTGCTGACCAACAGCACCGTTAAGGAGGAGTTCCTCGACAAGTTGACGATCAACGTGACAGAATTCTTCAGAAATCCGGAGAAATGGTGGGAGCTGAGGGACAAGTACCTCCCCGAACTGCTCTCTCTATCCAGATCACGCTTCAAGGCTTGGAGCGCGGGATGTGCCAGCGGTGAAGAACCTTACTCGCTCGCGATTTTGCTCGAAGAATTGAACGCACCTGCTGGCGCGTACGTACTGGCCACCGACATAGATGACAAAGCGCTTCAGGAGGCCAAAAACGGTGTGTACGAGCCACGGTCCATGATCAGTACACCAAAATCATACATCGATAAGTACTTCGAGATCGTCGATGGGTTGTACAGAATCAAGGACGTGGTGAAGAAACGCGTGACTTTCCAGAAGCACAACATGCTTCAAGATCCCTTCCCACAGGGTCTCGATCTGATAATATGCAGGAACGTGGTCATCTACTTCGAGGAGAACGCCAAAGCGCAGCTCTATCAAAACTTTGCGAAAGCTTTGAGGATCGGTGGCATGCTGTTCGTGGGAAGCACCGAGCGCATCTTCAACTACAACGAACTGGGTTTGAGAATCGTCAGTCCCTTCTTCTATCAAAGGGTGATGTGATGTTCTGGATCACTTTCGTGGTCTTGGTGGATCAGTTAACAAAGATGCTGGTTGAGCGATTCCTGATCGTACCAACTTTCGTTGTTCCGGGTTTCGTCTGGCTGAGTTACACCAAGAACACTGGAATTGCGTTCGGCATGTTTGCAAGATCCCCATGGGTGCTCTGGGTGACGTTCTTCGCGACGTTTTTTCTATCGCTGGTTCCAAGTTTCGTCAAATGCTCGGCCTTGACGAAGATCGGTTTACAGATGATCGTCGGTGGCGCGATCGGTAACGTGATAGACAGGTTCAGACTCGGGTACGTCGTGGATTTCATAAACGTTAGGTATTTTCCTGCGGTCTTCAACGTGGCAGATTTCTTCATAAGCGTGGGTGGAGTATTGGTTCTCGTGAGCCTCTTGAGGGGTGAGGCACCTCTTGACGATAAGGGTGGGCAAGAATGAAGCAGGGCAGAGGCTCGATCTTTTCCTCCTTTCCCGACTGCCAAAGATCATCTCGCGTTCCTTCCTTCAAAAACTGATAAAGGAAGGCCAGATAAAGGTTAACGGCAGGATAGAAAAACCCAGTTACAGGGTCAAACCTAACGACGAGATCACGCTGCCGGACCGTCCGGCTCCCAAACAGCTGGAGATCCTACCTGAACCCATAGAGCTCGAGATTCTTTACGAGGATCAGGACATCATCGTTGTGAACAAACCTGCGGGAATGATCGTTCATCCTATTCCTTCACACACGAGCGGTACTCTCGTCAATGCGCTGTTGTACCACTGCAAAGATCTTCAGGGCATAGGTGGAGAGCTCAGACCTGGCATCGTCCACAGACTGGACAAAGAGACCTCGGGAGTCATGGTGATCGCCAAAAACGATCTCGCTCACAGATCGTTGTCACAGCAGTTCAAAAACAGAGACGTGTTCAAAATGTATCTGGCCCTGGTTCAGGGCAGGCCAGAGAAGAGCGAAGGCGAGATACAGATCAACGTTGCTCGGCATCCGACTCTGAGGGTGAAGATGACCGTGGCGAAGGAAGGTAGAGTCGCACTGACTCATTACAGAGTGCTGAAGAGTTTTGGCCAGTTAGGATCGCTCGTAGCTGCGTATCCGAAAACGGGTCGAACGCACCAGATAAGGGTTCACATGAAATACATAGGCCATCCGATAATGGGTGATAAACTCTACGGTAGAGCCGATCCCATTCCTGTTGGTAGGCAGATGCTCCACGCTTCGATTCTGCAGTTTACACATCCAAGAACGGGTGAGCGTATGAAGTTCATCGCTCCGCTCCCTGAAGATTTCAAGGCCGCGTTGAGACGTTTGTACGAGGAGTCGCCGAGATGATTCCCTGTATCGTTTCACCTTATTCGTTCGATGGTTCCGTAGTTAGACTCGAACAACTCGCTCAGTTCGCGAAGGAGAAAGGCTTAAAATCTTTGCTTCTGGCGGACACCAATTTTCATTCCGTCGTTCTTTTCAACGTTTTGTGCAGGCAAAACGGGCTCATCCCCGTTCACGGTCTCAGGATGAACGGAAAGATCTATTACGCGCGTGATCGCGAAGAATTTGAAGAATTGGTGAAATCGTACAACGTGAACCGCGAACCTGGACTGAATTTCTTGCGGCTCGACGATGTGAAACTCATCTACCATCTGGACCGCTCGTGCTACGATGCTCATCTGTTCATGGCGCGTCTGGTTGGTGCACAACCGCAGGAACCTTGTGATCTTCCCGATGTCCTCATCGACCCTGCTGCGGCGCTCGGCGCGAGTGCGTACGAACTGAAGGTTTCTCACAAACTTCTGTCTCCTCGATCGGGTTGGTTGGACGAGCTTCTGCACGGTGTCCAGGGAGATCGAAAGATGAGGCTTTCGAGAGAAATAGAACTGGTGAAGAGGCTCGGTTTTGAGTCTTACTTTTACACCGTGAAGCGCATCGTCGACATCGCAAAAGAGAATCAGATCCTGATCGGGCCGGGTAGAGGCAGCGCCGTGGCGAGTCTTCTGGCTTATCTGCTCGGCATAACGTCCATCGATCCGATCGCACACGATCTGATGTTCGAACGGTTCCTGCACGAAGGGCGTACCGAGCTGCCCGACATCGACATCGACGTGGCCGATGAGCAGAGGGAACAGTTGCTGAACCTCTTGAAGCGATCCTTCCCCTACTTCGCACAGATCTCAGCGTTCGTTACACTGACTGAGAAGAATCTCACCAGCGAGGCTTCAAGACTCAATTTGAAGCTGAATCCGAACGTGCTGAAGTGCCTGGTTGGCCTGCCTCTCAGAAGGAGCGTTCATGCGGCTGGCATCATCGTCGCGGCTGAGCCGCTGAACCTGCCCCTGGTGCCCTCGGCGGAAGGGCCGATCGTCGAATACGACATGGATTCCTTAGAGCGCGTTGGTGTGGTGAAGATAGACCTGCTCGGTCTGAGAACTCTGACGGTGCTCGACAGGCTCAAGAAACGTGCCGGTGTGAGCGCAGTCAAGATTGAAGATAATGAATCGTACGAACTGCTGAGCAGAGGAAAAACCTGTGGAATATTCCAGCTCGAATCGAGGACCGCGAGGAGTCTGTGCAGAACGGTCAGGCCAACCAACCTGAACGAACTTTCGATCCTGCTCGCCATGAACAGGCCTGGTCCGCTCGGTGCCGGACTCGAAAAAACGTACGCGATGAAAAAGCGTGGGTGCGTGAAATTCGATCACGATTTCTTCCCGGAGACTCGCGGAGTGATCGTCTATCAGGAGCAGGTGATGAAGCTCGCGATGGATTTTGCAGGTTTCGATGCTGTGGAAGCCGATCTTTTCAGAAAGGCGATCTCCGAAAAGGATCCAAAGATCATTCAAACTGCGATGGACAAATTCAGAGATAGACTCCGAGAAAAGGGTTACACATCTGAATTCGTTGACAGGCTCTGCGATATCCTTGTCAAGTTCGCTTCCTACGCGTTCAACAAATCCCACAGCGTGGCGTACGCGCATCTCAGTTACGAGCTGGCGTATTTGAAAACACACTGGCCGAA
This sequence comes from Thermotoga caldifontis AZM44c09, assembly GCF_000828655.1. Lineage (NCBI taxonomy): Bacteria > Thermotogati > Thermotogota > Thermotogae > Thermotogales > Thermotogaceae > Pseudothermotoga > Pseudothermotoga caldifontis. The sequence goes on along the minus strand of NZ_AP014509.1, from coordinate 1,631,163 downwards.
GGAGTTCTTTGAAATCTACATCCGTGAGCATTCCTCGGACCAGTACAAAATCTTTCTCGCAGTCCAGGAGCTCCGCTCGATGGGTTATCGCGTTCTACCACCTTCCATCAACCAGGTCCACACCGACGAGAAAACCTTCCATTTGCCGCTGGAAGCTGTGAACGGGGTGAGCGAATCCATCGCGCGCACGTGCAGACAGATGGCGCCCTTCAACGATCTGAAGGACTTCGTTGAGAAGACGAAACTTTCCCTTTCGACGGTTCAGAAACTCGTGTGGGCTGGGGTTTTCGACGAGATGTACGAGAGCAGAGCGGCTGCGCTGGAGGATTTCGAAGCGGTCCAGAAAGGGTTCGATCAGGATTTGAGCCTGGTTGCAGCCAAAGTCTTCGGAAAACGTGTTGAGAGCAGACAGAAGATATCCTACAGCGAAACGGACATCACCGAACTGGAGATGAAGGCTTTTGGATTCGCGCTGAGCCCGTGGAAGGTTGAATTTGACAGAAAGTTTGCACCGCTGTCGGAAGTGTTCGCCTCGGCGCGAACGCTTCCCGTGGCCGTTAAGGTCTCAGGAAAGTTCGCCAGCGATGGAATGACGATATGTCAGTTGAAGAACAGCCTTCCTGACGGACACTACGTTTTGATCCTCACTCCCGATGGAAACGTGCTCGAGCACGAAAAGCTGGACAGTGTGAGAGGAGTCGTCTACGAAATGGAGAACTGTTTCGACGAGAGAGATTTCGAAGAAGCTTGCGAAACCGAACGCGTTCAAACCGTGCTGTGTGGTAAAAAGGTCCTTCTGGAAGGTGTGAGGCCTCTACTGGACTGGTATCGGATTCGTTTTGTGTGAAGCTCAATCTCTGAACAGTTCCGCATTTTCGACGAACAGCTGGAGCAGTTTCGGATCGAAATGTCCATCTTCTTCGGCTATGATGTTCAGAGCTTCCTCGAAAGTGTAAGCGTTCCTGTACGGTCTGTCGGCCGTCAGGGCTTCGAGCACGTCTGCTATGGCAACTATCCTCGCTTCGAGCGGTATCTGCTCGGCTCTCAGACCCTCGGGATATCCTCTCGCGTCGAAACGCTCGTGGTGGTACTTCATAACGTTGAACAGAACGCTCAGGAAGTTGTTCTGCGTGAAACTTTTGCTGAGATTCTCAAGAACCTTGGTTCCCAGACTGGTGTGCGTTTTCATGACGGAGAATTCCTCTTCGGACAACTTCGATGGTTTGTTGAGGATCGATTCACGGATCAACAGTTTTCCAAAGTCGTGGAAATAGCTGGCAACGGTGGTGTGATACGCCTTGGACGGTTGTAAGATTCCTTCCTCAACGCAGAAGGCCACGAGAATTTGTGTGAAGGTTTTCACTCTGGCCGAATGTCGATGGAGGTTCAAATCTTTGTTCTTCAAAAGATCCGCCATGAAGTTGATGATGAGGTCAAACTGTTTCGTCGAACCATCGTTGTCGAACAGTGCGAGATCAAAAATCGTGTCTTCATCCACACAGGCATCGACACCGGCCTTGATCAACTGCACGTCGAAACCACATTGAACCACCACGATGCCGGGTAAAACGGAAGAGATGTCTTCACGAACCGATCTTGCGAACTGTATTATTTCCGAACGCGGCAATGTCTTACCATCGATCAGTACGAGATCGTAGTCTGCGTGATTTCTCCACAGCGATCTCAAGGCAGCGTCGGTGTCTTGAACGATTTCGAGTGAGTCTCTCAGCAAGATAAACAACATTTGTGTTAGTAACGAATCGATTTTGGCCGTCACAACGAGCTTTTTGTCCCGCATAGTATGGTGTGAAAATATAATTCTAAGATACACCCCTGCACGCTTATGTTCACTCATATTAAACCGATCATATTTTTAGTCTCGGTGAAGAAATCCTTAACGTATCGGTGAACACCGTGCAGAATTTGGCACACATATTCTTACTTTGTTGATAATATTAAACACCATCCCTGCCTTGACCCTTCGAGTCACGTCCTGTGCGATCGGTGTCTGAACATAGTGCGCGATCATCACAGCCGTGTTCTTGTGAAAGAGTTTCAGAAGAAATGGGTGGGCTGGACACACTTGCACCCGCGCGGGGTTTCTGGTATACTTGAGGCGGTGCAGGCGTAGCTTCAAGCGGTGGAGCGCCGCCTTGGTAAGGCGGAGGGTGTGGGTTCGAGTCCCACCGCCTGCTCCATTTTATTTTTGATGTACCAGTTCTCCCGCCACGTAAACCGCAACGGGGTCTTCGTCGAACAGAAGGGGATCTCTCTCGTACAGGCAGAAGTCCGCCAGAAAGTTCGTCCTGATCTCTCCAAGGTTCTTCAACCCTGCCATCTTTGCACCCGCCATCGTGTAGAGTTCTATGGCTTGCCTTTTCGTGAAACCGAGCTTCAGGGCAGCTTCGATGACGTACTTTGGATCTTCCGGTGAGACGGGGGCATCGGTCGAAAAGGCGATCTTGAAACCACGCTCGAACAACAACAAGAACGGATAACGCAGCGCCTTCAAATCTTTCGGCAGGGCGGACTCCATGAGGCCACGATCCTCAATGGCGAAGTGTGGTTGAATGGAGAAGAAACTGTCCTTCAACATCGAAAGGTCTCGTTCTTTCACCAGTTGAGCGTGTATGATCCTGTGGTTCGGATGCCTGCTGAAGACCGTCGCCACCATGTGAACCGCTTCGTCTCCTATCGCGTGAACGCACAGCTGAACATTTTTTTCGTCACACAAGGTTGCGAACCTTTCGAGCTGTTCTTCATCGAGCAGTTTCATCCCACAGTTTTCAGGGTCATCGGCGTACGGGACGCTCAACCACGCGGTTCTGGCCCCGACCGAACCGTCCGCGAACACTTTCACCGCTTTCACGTAGACTCGATCCGAAAGCTGACCGAACTCGTTGAAACTTTCAAGCTCACTCACAGATTCGAAGTACACCTTCTCCAGCAACCTCATCTTGGAACTCTTGATGATGTCCTTCAGATTCGCCCAGCTGAGACCGTGAAGGTCGTCCGAATGGACGAACGTCACACCGTGCATCAAGAATCGTTTCTGACCGATGGCGAAGAATTTTTCATCTTCCCTCGATGGCAGACGTTTTCTGACTTCTTCCAGTTCTTTCTCCTTGAAAACGCCGTCCTCTTTCCAGATCCCGATCAATTCCATCAGCGCGGAGTTAGCGATCGCAACGTGTCCACACCTTCTGATGAGAAAAACAGGTTTGTCGATCTGGTCGAGGAGTTGCTTCGTGGGTTTCGATCCTAAACTTTCCTCGCTCCAGCCCCTGCCTATGATCGTTTTCTCAGGGCTCTGTCTCAAAGTCTCCAGAAGTTCTTCGAGCGATCGAACGTTCTCCAGGTTCAGATATCCGTACTTGTGCCCGGTGCCTATGATGTGCGCGTGTGTGTCCACGAAACCTGGCATGACGTAGTAACCGGTCGCATCTATGAAAGGCGCAGAAGGCTCATCCACGAAGATACCATTCTCGACGTGCAGGTCCATCTTGACGAACTCACCGTTCTGATAAACCAAGCAATTTCTGAAGGTCACATCAATCTCCTCCAAAGAGTCTCTCTTCCAGCTCTTTCTTGCTCCGCTCTTCCGCGGCACCGTCTTCCCGTGTACACCAAGCGGGTAATGGGAATCGGATCGTGATCGGTATCCTCATGAACGGTTGATCCACGATCATCTCACCCTGTTGAAGCAGCGCGGCTCTGGCCTTCTGCTCGTTGGTCAGGTGTGAATACTCCGGTTTGGCGAGCTCGGCACCTTTCTGCCTCCCAACGACGGTTGTGGAGGACTGTGTGATGATACGGTAGTCCACCTCTGAGGCCGTCTGCTCGGCGCCGACTAATATGATCCTGAAGGATCTTCCGCGTTCCGCTATGTCCCTGAAGATAGAGCTCAAAGCTCCTCCACCGTAACGCGGTGCGTACTTGTTCAACTCATCCAGGAATATGAACACCGGATCTTGATTGCTCTTTTCTTCCCTGGATTTCATAACTTCGAGCAACACCGCTCCGACGACGAAGTACTGTGGTCTGCTGCGCAGTTTGGATATGTCTATCACGGTCACCTGGCCTGGCCTGTCCCAATCGATGCGCTTACTTTTCGATGAATCGAATCTGAGAAAATCCGTCTTCGTCCACAGAAGGTCGAACCCGACGGCTTTCGCGGCCTTCAACCTCCTGATGAGTGCCGCGATCGTTGACTTTCCTTGCACCTCCTGCGCGACTCTCGTTTTGAACTCTTCGTCTTTTTCGAACATCTCGATGAGATCGTCCAGCCCATCCGGAAGCCCTGCGCTCGCCTTCACGTCGAAACCATTCGCGATGGCCGTTCTGATCGCCATTTCTGGATCTGCGGGTATTCTTATGTGGTTGTTCCTGCAGAATTCTCTCGCTTTCAGGATCGCATCTTCGAAACGTTGCTGAAGGACTTCTTGAACGCTCATGACCGCAAGCTGCAGGTTCTGGTTCTTTTCGAGTTCTTCCTGGTCGAAGAGCAGTTCGAAAAGCCCGAGTTTCATTATGTCCACGATGTCCCAGCCGTAGGTTTCGACGCCCCCGTTCCGTTTGTTGACCCAGGGTTCATCCCTGTGCGGTTTCTTGGGAGCGTAGAACTTGACGATCTTGAACGGTTCTGCGTGGATCTGGAGGGTTTCGTACATCTTTTGCCAGGACCTTCCTGTTTCTGTACCCTGCAGTTCTTTCCAGTCCTTCGACCATTTGTCCAGAAACAGCAAACCTTCACCCTTCACGTTGAAGATGATGAAGCGTGCCCTTGCGAGTGCAGCCATCAGTTCGTTCTTGTCTTTCAACCTGTTTCCTGTATCGAGGAAGGACTTGACGAGAAACGTGGCGTAAGACGTCTTTGCGGCCACGCCGGATTGGCCAGATATGTTTATGTGAGCGCCGTTTTCACCCAGTACGTATCGCACATCTGCGTAGGCGGGCCTTCCGTTCCTGAACACGCCTATGGGTATCGCGTAATGCTTCTGGATTATCTCGTCAAAGCCGAGTGCGGTGTCTATCTCCTCTTCGCGCGCCAGATCCACCGCTGCACCCGGTGGAGGTGGTACCTGCGGGGCATCCGGTACGATTCTACCGTCTTCGATCTTCAACATCCTCGTCGTCATCACGGTGGCAAGGAAGATGGGACTGGCGGGAGAAAGACCCTTTAGGGCGAGCTCTTCTTCGTAACCCGAAAGGGGGCCGAAATCCCATTTCGCTTCGATCTCGACCACGACACCGTAATAGACGAGCTCCCCCTGTGGATGGTAGCGAAACTGCACTTTGACCACGTCGTCTATCTGTAGCATGTGAGAAGGCTTACCATCCTTCTGTTCGACCCTCACGTAGAACACGTAAGGGTTGGACCTGCTAATCCCAGTGACCACACCTATCCTCATATCTTTCCCCCCGAGAGTTTCAGATGGACGTACGTTCCCGGTGCGAGCTGCACCGGCTGGGTGATCAGCCTTACCTCGCGATCCAGGATGATCCTTCCTCTGATGTTCAAGTTCCTCTCTTCGGCGTCGAAAACTCCGTTTTGGGGCCTGATAAGCCCTTCGAGGGTCTTCAACTCGACGACGCTTTTCGAGTCTGATTTTGAAGTGTTCAGAACAACAGCTTCGAGCAAATAATCGTGACCAAGAAGTCTTTCCGCTTCCTCTATCCTGCCTTCTTTTATCAGCTCTCTGATCCGTGAACTGCTTATGCGAACGTGATTTTCATCCTGTACCTCGTGGAACACTTCGAGGTCTATAGCCTCTTCTCTGCAGAGTTTTTCGAGCAACGTTGAATCACCTGAGGCGTTTCTACCGAACCTGAAGTCTTTTCCCACGACGAGAATTCTTGTATCCCGCGCGAGGAACTGTTCGAAAAAAGATTCCGCCGTCATATCCTTTATCTTTCTCAGATCCAGAAGGTAGACTTCGTCGAGATACTGACTCAACAACAGTATGCGCCTTTCATGACTCGTGATCAATCCATCGAATTCGCCTTTGAGATGTTCGAACGGGTGTGATACGACGAAGGCTCTGGAGCGAAGGCCATGCTCATCCGCGATCTGCTGTACCCTCTTGAGGAGCGCTCTGTGTCCCAAGTGTACCCCATCGAACACACCTATGGTCGTGACGTACATGGCTCAGTTCTCCTTGAACACCTTGAACGGTTTCAGGATCGCTTCGTTTCTTTCCTGTTCTCGTAGCGTCTTCAAAAACGTCGAGCGCCGTTCGGACCGTGCAAGGCAGATGAGACGATCGTTGTTGAAAACCTGCACGATCGAGTCTTTCTCAAACGGTTCGTGGTGAACGATGTCGTTCAAGTGTATTTTCATTCCATCGAGCACCTTCTTCGTCGCCTCGTCACTGATCCAGACCTTCGGGAAATCCAACACTTTGGACATGGGTATCAACCGCTTCGCCAGCTCCTCCGGCGTGAGCACGTAAACATCCACGGCGTCCTCAACCCTGAAGGGTCCCACGCTGAGTCTCCTCAGCTCAACGGCAGTGGCACCACAGCCGAGTTTGTAACCGATGTCCATGCACAAGGATCTAACGTACGTTCCCGGGCTCGTTTCAACGACGAACGAGACGAAAAAATCTTCGATCTCGACGTTCTCTATCCGATAGATCGTCACCTCTCGTGGGGGTAGTCTTACGATCTTGCCCTGTCTCGCGAGCTCGTAGAGTCTTTCTCCTCTGTACTTCTTCGCCGAATAGGCTGGGGGAATCTGAACGTACGTTCCAACGAAACTGTTGATCGCTTCGAGGATCTGCTCTTTCGTAACGTTACACGGTCTTTCTTCCTGGATTTTTCCAGTTATGTCGAACGTATCCGTGATGAGACCGAGTCTCATTCGGACTCTGTACACCTTGCGATGGCTCATGAGATACTCGAGCAGTCTCGTCGCGCTGCCCACACCCACGATGAGCAAACCCGTCGCGAAAGGATCCAGCGTTCCCGCGTGTCCCACACGCTTCTGGTTCAGTTTTTTCCTGACCTCTTCGACGACGTCGTGAGATGTTGGGCCCTTCGGTTTGTCCACAAGCAAGATCCCAGATACGCTCACTTCTTCTCCTCCTTCAGCTTGTTGAGAAGTTCCTGAACGCGCACGCTCGCCTCTATGCCAGGATCTTCCTTGAAACGAACCTGTGGAGTGACGTAGAGATCCAGATTGTTCGCCAGATAGGTTCTGAAATAACCCTTGATCTTGTTGAGATACTCAACCAGGGCCCTCCTTTCCGCCTCGTCTCCCATCGCGCTGATGTACACATCGACGAAACGTTTGTCGGCAGATAATTCTGCACGCGAAACCGTGATGATCCGATCCTTGAGCCTTGGGTCTTTCGCTTCCCTCAAAGCTTCGGAGACGAGTTTGACGATTTCCGATTCCAGCATCGCTTTTCTGTAATCCGGCCTCATGATACCGCCTCCTGCTCGATTTTCAGGAATTCGTCAGCAGTTATGAGCTTTTCTTTCAGTTTCTTCAGATAGCTCGTGAGCATCCTTGGCTTGAGCCCCAAAAGGTTCAGCGCGTGTGGTGAAAGAACGAATCCACCATAAGAGTATGACTCTCCATAATTGATTGTGTTCACGAAGAAATCGCTCACGTGGACCATGCTTATCACATCTGAATACAAGCTGTCTGCGAAACTTTCTGGTGTGTGGTGTCCTCCGCACGTGTGCGACACGAGTTCCGGTAATCCCCATCGTTCGATGGTTTTCATGCTGATCAGCGCGTGGTTTGGAAGATCGAGCTTCTTCTCGGCTTCAAAAAAGGATATTTTCAGCGTCTTAGCGAGTTTGGCCACCGCCATGAACATCTCGGGCGAAACGAACTCTAAGGTCACCTTCCCGATGTCGTGGAGCAGGCCAGAAATGAAGAGCTCTTCTTTGTTGGGATAACCCACGAACTGTGCCATCAGCTCAGCCGCAACGGCTACACCCACGAAATGTTTCCAGAGCGCAGTATGATCTATCGAAGATCTCTTTCTCCTCACCACTGAAGTGTAAGTGAACACACTCAGAGCCAGGTTTCTGACAGTCTTAAAACCGAGTATCATCACCGCTTCACTCAGCTGGGCGATCTTCCTCGGCAGCCCATAGTAAGCCGAGTTGACGAGTCTCAGTATGCGTACGGCCAGGCTCGGATCCAGTTTTATCACATCGGCGAGATCCTTCGCCGAAGCGTTGGGATCCGAAGCCACGGCGATGATCTTTTGAACAACCGGATCGGGCGTTGGAAGCTCTTCTATTCGCGTGATGATCTCTTCCAGTTTCATCGTTCAACCCCCGCGGGTAATTCGACGTACACCGTGGTTCCAACACCTGGCTCGCTCTCCAGCCATATGCGTCCTCCGTGCAGTTCCACGATCTGTTTGGCTATCGTCAGTCCCAACCCAGTTCCCTCCACTCTGTAGTCCATAACGGTTCCCAACCTGAAGAACCTTTCGAACACCTTTTGATGGTACTCTTTCGGTATCCCTATGCCGTTGTCCGAAACCTCCAGCAACACTTTATCGTCCTTCCTTTCTATTTTCACCCTGACGTATCTGTCGCTCTCGTTCTCCTTGGAATACTTCACACCGTTGCTCAGAAGGTTCATCACGACCTGCCTCAACCGCTTCTGGTCCGCCCTCACCAGGACAGGTTCCCTCGTCAGAAGTTCCAGCCTGACCTGTTTCGACCTTGCGAGTTCCTCGAGCGATTTCATCGTTTCCCTCACCAATCCCGTCAGATCGAACGTGGTTTTCTCGAGCACGAGCGTCTTCTGCTCCAGCTTCGAGAAGTCGAGCAACTCTTCGAGTATCGATTCCAGGTGCTGACTCTCTCTGTATATGATCTGAACGAACTCGTTCAAGGTCTGCTGGTCCAGCATTTCCATGCTGGTGAGGATCGTCTCCGCGTAAGCCTTGATCGCTGCGAGCGGTGTTTTCAATTCGTGGGAGATGTTCGCCACGAACTCCGTTTTCAGCTGGTCTATCGCTTTGAGCCTTTCCACTTCTTTCGTGTTCGTCACGTCCGCGATGACCAGCAGCACCTGAGGTCGACCTTCATGCTCTATGGGTTCGGCGACGATCGAGTAAAAGTTTGAACCTTCTTCTACCTCGAGCGTTTGACGAGAATTGGCCAGGAACGTTTTCTGAACCAGCTGGACTATCTTAGAAGCGAATTCCTCACTGAAGGAAAACTTGAGATAACCGCTGTTCGCAAACACGATCCTCGCATCTTCATCGAACACAGCTATGAACTGCGGAAACGAATCGAGAATTCTCTGCATGTAATTCTTCGTTTCTTCCACCGCTCTGTGCTGAACCTGCAGCGAAGAGTACAGTTCCAGGTTTTCCAGAACGATCGCGGAAAGAAAGGCAAAGGTTCGCAACAGTTCTGACGTCTCCACAACTACTTCGTCCTTACTCCAGGCCATCAGCACTCCCAGTACTTTGTTCGCCTTGACTAACGGAAAGATGTGCACCAGCGTGTCTCCCTGCGGCAGGGACATGGGAGAATGACTGTCCACCACCCAGCGGATCATCATCCTCAGTTGCTCGTCGAGCTGCACGGTTCCGTTCTTCGCTTTCTTGATGTTGAAGTCTCTGTCGAGCACAACGATGCGTTCACAGTCAACGAACCTTTCAAAGATCCTCATCAGCGCATCGAGCAGAAGTTCCGGTTCCGTTGCGTTCATTATCTCCCTTATGAAACTGGAAAGGAGAGAATAGAGCCTGTGATAGGACATCTGGCTCAGCACGGCGACATTTCTCCTCCAGGAAGTTTTCCTTAGTATTATACCTTAGTTTTGAGCGCTACCACTTCCGCTCGGACAGGGGGTTGAAATCTTCAGTTAACTTGACTATAATTCTGGTCAGGGAGGAACGCTGTGAGGAACGAGCTCGAATTCTTCAACCTTGCCGATGCGAAGGCGAAGTTCTCTGAGGTGTTGAAAAAGGCTCGTCAGAAAGACATCGTGGTGACGAAGAACGGAGTACCGGCGGCCGTCGTGATGGACTACGAGCGTTACAGAAAGATCATGAACTTCTTAGAGCAAGTCTACGATCTGTATCTGCTCGAGATCGGTGATCCTTCGGTTCACGGAGCGGTGAGTCAGAAAGAACTCTTTCAGGAAGACATCGAGGAGGTGTGAGTCGATGGCTAAGGTGGAGCTCGAGAACGTTACGAAGATCTTCGACAACAAAGTCGTCGCCGTGAGGGACGTTACGCTGACTGTGGAAGACAAAGAGTTCGTTGTTCTGCTTGGACCATCCGGTTGCGGTAAGACCACGACGCTCAGGATGATCGCGGGTCTTGAAGAGGTGACGAAGGGCACGATAAAGATCGACGGAAGAGTAGTCAACGACGTTGAACCAAAGGATAGGGACATCGCGATGGTCTTCCAGAACTACGCTCTGTATCCACACATGACTGTTTACGAGAACATGGCTTTTGGCTTGAAGCTCAGGAAGTTCCCAAAAGATGAAATCGACAGGAGAGTAAGAGAGGCTGCGAGGATTCTGGGTATAGAGGATCTTCTGGACAGGAAGCCCAGACAGCTCTCCGGTGGTCAGAGGCAGCGTGTCGCGGTCGGGAGGGCCATCGTGAGGAACCCGAAGGTCTTCCTGTTCGACGAGCCACTCTCAAACCTCGACGCGAAACTGAGGGTGCAGATGAGGAGCGAACTCAAGAAATTGCACCACAGGCTCGGTGCCACGATCATATACGTCACGCACGACCAGGTTGAAGCGATGACGATGGCTGACAAGATCGTCGTCATGAAGGATGGGACGGTCCAGCAGATAGGGACACCCTACGAAGTTTACAACAAACCCGCGAACATGTTCGTTGCAGGTTTCATCGGAAGCCCCGCCATGAATTTCCTGAACGCGGTCGTGATCGCAGAAAAGGGTGGGATCTGGATAAAGACGAGCGGCTTCAAAGTCAAGGTTGTGAAGGAACACGAACCCATCTTGGAGAAATGGATCGACAAAGAAGTCGTGTTCGGCATCAGGCCGGAGAACATCTTCGACAAATTGTTCGCTCTGGCGCCGCAACCTGAGAACACCATCACAGGAACGGTCGATGTGGTGGAACCTCTCGGTAGTGAAACGCTCTTGCACGTGACGTGTGGAGAGGACACGCTCGTCGCCAGGGTCGATCCGAGGACCAAGGCGAAGGAAGGAGAAAGGATAGACCTCGTCTTCGACATGAACACGATCCACGTGTTCGACAAAGAAACGCAGAAGGCCATCATCTGAGAATGAGATAGAAGAACATTCTTGTTCCCATCGGGGGCCGCTGGCCCCCTTTGTTCTTTCAAGATGTGTTGACATCACCCGGTGAGAACATCGTATAATGAGATAGAAAGTTCATACGGAGGCGTCGGAGGGTACCCCAAAGGGTTTAAAAGGGAAGTCCGGTGAAAATCCGGCGCGGGGACGCCACCGTAACCGGGGACGAAACCCACGAACGCCACTGGCGAAAGCCGGGAAGGCGTGGGGAGTAGGACGATCCGGGAGCCGGGAGACCTGCCCTTCGACGAGCGCACCACCTTCTCCGGAACCGAGAAGGTGGTGAAAAATTTTGCCGGGAGGTGTCACCATGAGAAGGTTTCTAACCCTGACGTTGCTCGTCGCATTGCTTTCGCTCGTGCTGACGTACCCCATCACGATCGTTGATGACGCCGGCAGACTGGTCACGATCGATCGCAAACCGGAGCGCGTGGTTTGCGCCGCACCCTCCACCACAAAGTTTCTGCAGTACCTCGGCTTGGAAGACAGGGTCGTCGCCGTGACGAACTGGGACGACTTCGAAGCCGAGAGGATCGGAGATCTCTTTCCACTGAACCTCGAAAAGATCCTCAGTCTGGAACCAGACGTCGTGTTCACCTTCGGTGGCTTTCAACTGCCCGAGGTCCCCAAACTCGAACAACAGGGACTCACAGCGGTGGTTCTCAACGCCAACACGGTACAGCAGATTCTGAACGATCTGGTTCTTGTGGGCACGATCATGGGTGTTCCTGAGAAGGCAAAAAAGCTTGCAAACGATCTTCAAGAATACTACCTGACCGTCGCCAAGAAAGCTTACAACGTGCCGCTCGACAGGAGGGTCAAAGTGGTTTATCTGATGGACATCCCTGGGCCGGACGTTAGGGAGGTCTGGACCTGTGGTCAGGGTTCTTACTTGAACGAACTGATCACGCTCGCAGGTGGTGCGAACATCGCGGCGGCTTTCACAGGTCCGAACGGGTTCCTCCCGATTTCTTTAGAGTACATCGTTTCTGAGAACCCGGACGTCCTCATCGTTGCGAATTACACGCCAGGCGCTGAGGAGCAGATCAAAGAGAAGATTTCGAACCATCCGATACTGAAATCGTTGAAAGCTGTTAGGAACAAACGCATCTACGTTTACGATGGTTACATGCTGAGCTTACCGGTACCGCAGCTGATAGCGTACATAGAAAGGTTCTACAACGACTTCTACGGTGATCGAAAGTGAAAAGGTTCAGATGGCTCGCCCTGGTGTCGCTGTTCGTGGTCCTGGTTCTCCTCTGCTTGTCACTCGGATCGGTCAAGGTGAGTTTCGTGGAAACGATCCGGGTGCTGATCGATCCAGCTTCGAAGTACAGGCCGATCCTGTGGAATTTGAGACTTCCTCGTGTACTCATGGGTCTGATAGCCGGGGCGAGTCTGTCTTCCGTGGGAGCCGCGTTTCAGGGCTTGTTGCGCAACCCTCTGGTGGATCCTTACCTGCTGGGTGTCTCCTCCGGCGCCTCCTTCGGAGCGGTCCTGTCGATATATCTGGCCACCGTGAGCAGTTTCGAAATTCTGTACAAACTGCCAGCGCTGAGTTTCGCCTTCGCCATGTTTGCCTCGCTGACAGCCATCGTCCTGGCGAAGAAGAACGGCACTATACCCATCGTTGAGTTGATCCTGAGCGGAGTGATGATCAGCGTGCTCTTCAACTCCGCCACGATCACGTTGCTGATGTTTTTACGCAGGAACATAACGCACGCCTACGTGTGGTTGTTCGGAAGTCTTTCCGGTGTGAGCTGGGACGATTTGCCTGGTCCGCTCGCCTCCTTCGTGATTTTCTTCATCGTATCGCTCGGACTGTCTTACCAGCTGAACGCGATGGCGATAGGGGAGCTCCACGCGAAGATAAGCGGTGTGAACACCGAACTGGTCAAACTGATCGTCTACAGTCTCGGAAGCCTCGCGACGGCTTCTGTGGTTTCAAAAACTGGTGTGATAGGTTTTGTCGGTATGATCACACCCCACATGGCCAGAAGATTGTTCGGGACAGACCACAGAGTTCTACTCGTTTCGAGCGCCTTGATCGGTGCGTCTTTCTTGGCCGTCTGCGATGCACTCGCGAGGGTCGTGGTGAGTCCTTCAGAGATGCCCATAGGTGTTGTGACGGCCTTCGTTGGGGTACCCGTGATGCTGGTTTTGATAAAGAAGGGTGAAGGCCGTGGTTGAAATACTCTTGCGCAACGTCGATTTTGGCTACACCGATGAACCCGTCCTGAAGTCCATAAATCTACGAATCGAGAAGGGTGAGTTCGTCTCGCTCATAGGGCCGAACGGATCGGGAAAGACGACCCTTCTGAAGCTCGTGGCAGGGTTGTTGAAGCCGACGAGTGGTACCGTTCTGGTCAGGAACATGCAGCCGAGTAAGACAAGCAGAAGAAAACTGGCAAGAACGATCGGTTTCGTCACGGAAGATCTCAACCCCATCTACCCGTTCCGGGTGAGTCAGATAGTTCTGACAGGGAGACTCCCGTACAAAGGCAGTTTGTTCGCTTCCTGGGACGAACTCGACTTTCAGAAAGCGAAGGAAGCCCTCGCGAAGGTCGACGCACTCGTGTATTTCGACAGATATTTCAACGAGTTGAGCGCTGGCGAGAGAAAGCGCGTTTCGATCGCTCGAATCCTCGCGCAAGACACACCTATTCTTCTGTTCGATGAGCCAACGGCGCATCTGGATCCAGGCCACGCTGTCGAAGTGCTGAACATATTGAAGAAGTTGCACGGGGAAGGAAGAACTATCCTGGCGGCGTTCCACGAGATAAACTTTGCCGTGAGGCTTTCTGACAGGATCGTGATCATGAAAGATGGCAGGATCATCGCCGATGGCCATCCAAAAAGCGTGCTGACCGAGCAACTCTTAGAGTACGTGTACAACACCCGTTTCAGGTTGATCCAGGATCCCTCGACGGGCCTACCGTACGCGATCTACTGAATCGGCGCGCCACCCATCATGTCACGCTGGAGTTTCAGCGCTCTTTCGAGCTCTGTTGCGCTGATGAGCTTGAGTTTGATGAGAAGTTTACCTATAACGAGATGCTCGCTCAGATCGTTCTGGATCTTCAAAGCCTTCTGAAGGTCGAGATCGTTTATCATTCCCAAAGCGATCAGTATCTCACCCAGTCTCATGGGCGGGTACACTCTCAGTATTTTGCCCCCACATTTTTCGCACCTTGGGAACTTTTGATACTCCAGCGGTGCAGCCGAGTAACTCTCGTCCCCACAGTTGATGCACTTGAACTTGTACGTAGCCGTCACCTTCTCTCTTGAAAAAAGCTTAGATGAAAACTCTCAGAAAATCGTAATAAAGAGCTCAGAAAAAACTCAAGAACGACTCAAAACTCAGCGTGCCATCCTCAGGGAAATTTTGCAGTGAGAAGGGCACCGTTTCAAAGCCGATTCTATCCTCTTTTGAATCGATTGCGCGACGGAATCGTCAACGTCGCGTATGAAGACGCCGAGCTTTCCTTTTGAAAAAATCTTGATCTCATCGGCTTCCCTGACAATTCCTTTCAGATACTGAACGACTTCATCGGTTCGATCTGTCTCGATGGTGATGATCCACACGATTCTCTTTCGCTGTGCAAGGAGATGTTCGTAGAAATCTCTGAGTTCTTGTGAGGGAATCACACCGAGCTCCTTCTCCATCCTTTTTGCGAAAGATCTGTAAAAATTCATGGCTTCAAGCTTTTGGCCGAGCTCGCCCATAGCTTTGAGGAGACTCAAACACGCCGATTCGTTGAACGGATCCTTCTCCAGCACCCTTTTCGATAGGTTACACACTTCTGTATACTCATTCTCTGCCTCGTGGAACGCGATCAATTCGAGCAGTGCTCCGATCAAAAGATCTTTGTAATGTTCCCGTGCCTGCACAGTCCAATCTTCATACTCACATTCGATCAGAACATCGTCCAGATATTCGTCCACAGCGCATTTTAGGATCGCAACTTTGTCTTTTACATTGCCACACGATCTCGCTTTTGCGATCTTTTTCTCGAACTCTTCCGCATCCACAGAAACTTCGCTGCTCTCATCGAAGCAGTAAGTCCCGTCACGGTAAGTCAGCAGATCTTTTCCGAGAAACCTTCGAATCATGGATACCGCTGTCTGTAGATTTCTACAGGCGTAATTTTCTTCCATGTCTGGCCAGAAGGTTTCGAACAAAACTTCCTTGGGGATCCTCCGCCTGTGGAAAACGACAAAATATCGCAACAGATCACGCGCTTTCCTCGACCTTATGGATTGTGGATCTAAATCTTTCCCATCGTCATTCATGAACCTTAAATCACCGAACAGGGACACCTTCATTTACCCTATCCCCTTCTGATTTTATTTTACCATGTTTACGTGGGACATATTCTTAGATTTGTGACCCAACCCGAAGGTTAATGTCCATCTTTTCAATTGGAATCTTTTTAGCAGCAAAATTTCCAATGGGACAGTGTGGACTCTGCGTGTTTCACGTTCGACCTTCATGTGCTATATTTTGAATGTACGGAGGATGGAGTGTGCTCAGGAGAATTTTCCTGATCTGTGTATTACTTTTGCCTTTGACCTTTTTAGCTCTCCAGGTACCTGATGCGCTGCAACTCTATCTGCAGCTGGTTCGTGAGTACGAATCGGGCTCGATCCAGCATCCGTTCCTCATCCAGGTGGAAGAGTCACTGCGCCATCTTTCCTTGTATCGTTTCTACAGGTTCCTGATCGCCGGCAGCGTGGACAAAAGGGAGGCCACGCCGGATCTTGGATACTATCTGGGATTGATCTACAGTTCGTACAGTTTCGAGAGCGAAGAAGAACAGCTCGCCGGTGCGCTGTTCCTTTCGTACCTTTCGAGCAAACTGTCGAAGACACGCCTGGCTGCCGATCAGGTGATGAAGAACGCTTCTTTCATAGATTTCTTCACCCGGTACAGAGATGTGGTGAGCAGGGAAGCGAGAACGTTCTTCTCGTGGATCATAGCTTACCAGCTGGGGCTCACGAATGAAAGGCCGCCGGTGAACGTTCAACAGAGATTTCAACTCGAACTCTCGGACTACGTTTTCACTCCCCCAGCCGATCTGAAGCATCTTTCGGATTTAACGCAGTTCTATGAGGATCCAAGCATTCAAGCAATACTCGATCAAGCCGTGAGCAGGGCGTTCGAAAACATACAGAAAGACCCTGCAAGGGTTGTGGCGCACATAAACAGAGAATCGGCTTTCGTGGCAAGAGACATCGTCAAACCGATCACGAGTCTTCAAGCGAGCATGGCACAGATGGTTCAGAAACTGACACCGAACACGAGGAACTACTGGTGGTTGAGGTTCGTCGTTTATGCTTTGGTACTACTGGTGACGTTCAGATATTCGAAGATTCGAAATATCGCGTTGAGCGGCATCTTGGTCTTCGAATCCGTTTACCTTTTCTTCCTCTTCGACCCCACATCACGGTACGAGTCTATGGCCTACGGTTTGGTCCTGCTTCTGGGTCTTGCGTTTGCGATTCTCAGATTACCCAAAAGACGTTCGAAGTTGTTTGAGATCGTTTCCATAGCTTTGATAGTGTTATCTCTCATCGTACCGTTGGTTCCACGATGTGAGGAGCTGTCTATGGACAGACAGGAAAGTTTCCTCGAGTCGAAGTACTACGATCTTCTGAAGCGAGAGCTGTACGTCGACGAACTTTCGCGAGTGGTTTATTACGTCAGACGTCTGTCATCAACCATGTACACCAGTCTGGAAGACACGAAGGCCGTGATCGATGACCTCGTCGAAAGACTCAGCAGTCTCAATTCGAAAGGAGTCATAACGGAGATCGTCCTGACGCCGAGACACGCCGTCTTTTTCAACGACCGTTCGAACTTTTTCAGCTACAGCAACGCCAGTGCGAGGCTGGGAGAATTTCAACCTCTGTCCAGCACCCTGAGGTTTTACCTGCTCGACGAGGAGTCACGCATGAGAAGTTTCAGGAAAGACCTCGATGCGCTACTCAAATACAGTAAGAGGTTGGTAAGCTACTCTGCGCCAAAGCTCAGAGATGAGTTCAGACAACACGTGCAGGATCTGTTCGGTGTGAAGTATCCCATTCTCTCCGATCTTTTACCAACGTTCGATCAGGAAATTTTTCAAGCTTCAAAAGATGTACGGCCACCACACATCAACGTTTTCAACAACAGATACTCGCTTTCGGTCCTTCTGGTTCTCTTACTCGTCTTCTTGACAGGTTTCTTCCTGAGTCCTAAGATATCTCTCGGACCGTCTGTGATTCTCCTGATCGGTTCTATCTGGGCGTGGTTGAGCAGTCATAAGTTGATCCTGATCGTGGAACAAACATCACCAGTGCTGATATTGCAGACACGTTCGTTCGTCAATCCGTTGCTCTTCCTGACGGCTATCTTTCTGGTTGTCATCAACGTTTTCAAACTCTTCAGAAGGGGGGAGTCGGTATGAAAAGGTTGATCGCGTTGTTTCTGATCGTCGCGCTCGCGGTCTTCGCCATGGCGTTCAAAGTCATCATGGTCACAGACGTTGGAGGTCTGGGTGACAAGTCCTTCAACGATGGAACATGGGAAGGCATCATAACGGCAGCGAAAGAGATCAAAGCAGAGGCCAAGGTCATTCAATCCTACGAGCAGGCAGACTACATACCCAACCTCACCAGGGCAGCACAGGAAGCGGACGTGGTCTTCGCAGTGGGATTCATGATGACGGACGCGCTGTTCAAGGTTGCCAAGCAGTTCCCGAACGTGTATTTTGTCGGAATCGACATCGTGCCACCTGAGGGAGAGAGCTTACCGAACGTGCTGTGCTACATATTCAAGGAGGAACATGCAGGTTTCTACGCCGGTTACATCGCTGCGGCCATGACTGCCACCGGAAAGATCGGTTTCGTTGGAGGTATTCCGATCCCACCGGTCGAAAGGTTCCGTTACGGTTATGAAGCCGGTGCCAAGATTTACTCCACACTACACAAGAAAAAGGTTGAGATCTTGAGGGGTTACACCAACGACTTCGAAGATCCTAAGAAGGGTAAGGACCTCACGATGGCACAGTACGCTCAGGGTGCGGACATCGTCTTCCTGGCGGCCGGTGCCTGCGGTAACGGTGGTATCGAAGCCGCGAAGGAGAAGATGGTCGCACTCGTGGGTTCTGACAGGCTGGTCGACATCATCGACTACGTCACGAAGAACGGCAAAGGATTCTTCGCGATCGGTGTGGACGTCGATCAGGATTACATGGCTCCGGGTGCCGTGCTCTGCAGCGCGATGAAGGGAATCTCTATGGCAGCCTACTACGGCGTTAAAGCAGCGTGGGAAGGCACGTTCGAAGGCGGCTTGAAAGTTCTCGGCGTCAAGGAAAATGGTGCCGGCGTGAGCCCGATGAAGTACACCAAGGGCATGATACCGAACAGGGTCATCGCCGAGCTCGAATACCTCACGAAACTGATAAAGGACGGCAAACTCGTCATTCCAGACACGGAAGACGCACTCAAGGCGTTCCAGGTTCCCGCCATATCGTTCCCGTTCTGAAAAAATGGGGCGCCGCTCGGCGCCCCTTGTTCAAAGAGAGGTTGAAAGCGTGGAAAAGGCAGTGGAGATGATCCAGATAGTGAAGAAATTTCCACAGGTGGTTGCGAACGACCACGTGGATTTGACAGTGTATAAAGGAGAGATACACGCGATTGTGGGGGAAAACGGGGCGGGAAAGACCACACTCATGAACCAGCTATACGGTCTCTTGAAACCAGATTCCGGCGAGATACGTATTTTTGGCAAGAAGGTCAGCTTCAAAAGTCCTCGTGACGCGATAGCGATGGGTATCGGAATGGTGCATCAGCACTTCATGCTGGTGAACAACCTGACTGTGGCCGAGAACGTTGTGCTCGGTTCTGAAACTGGTTTCGGTTTTCTCTTCGATCTCAAGGCTGCGAGGAAAAAGGTTGCGGAACTTTCCAAACGTTACGGTCTCCACGTCGATCCGGACGCGAAGATAGAAGATCTTCCAGTTGGGATGCAGCAGAGAGTCGAGATACTGAAAGTGCTCTACAGGGGTGCGGAGATCTTGATACTGGACGAACCTACTGCCGTTCTCACACCGCAGGAGACAGAGGAACTGTTTGAAACGATGTTCAAGTTGAAGGAGAGTGGGAAAACGATCATTTTCATTTCACATAAACTGAACGAAGTGATGAAGGTGAGCGATCGGATCACGGTGATGAGACAGGGCAAAGTCACCGGCGTGTTGAACAAGAACGAAACCAGTCCTCGAGAGATCGCGCGTCTGATGGTTGGTAGGGACGTCGTCTTCACGGTGGAAAAGACGCCCGCCAAACCAGGCGAGGTGGTCCTCAAGGTTGAAAATCTCCGTGTCAAGGATTACAGGGGCCTGGATGCCGTTAAGGGCGTGTCGTTCGAAGTCAAAGCTGGAGAGATCTACGCCATCGCAGGGGTGGCGGGCAACGGTCAGACGGAACTAATCGAGGCGCTCACAGGTTTGAGAAAACCTGTCTCCGGCAAGGTGTATTTCCTTGGAAAGGACGTCACCCACGCGACGCCGAGAGAACTCAGGGAAATGGGCATGGGTCACATTCCGGAAGACAGACACAAGTACGGCCTCATACTTCAGTTTCCCGCGTACTACAACGTGATCCTCGGCAGACATTGCAGGTCACCGTTTGCGAACGGTGAATTTCTAGTTCACAGGAAAATTCTCAGCTTCGCAGAAGAACTGTTCAAAAGATTCGACGTTCGACCCAACAACGTGAGAATGCTTGGGGGCAATTTTTCAGGCGGCAACCAACAGAAGATAGTGATCGCGAGGGAAATTGGCCTGGAACCGAAGCTCATGATAGTTTCTCAACCCACGAGAGGTTTGGACGTTGGCGCGACGGAGTTCGTCCACAGAACGCTCCTTCAACTCAGGGATTCTAACGTCGCCGTTCTGCTCGTCTCGATGGAGCTCGATGAAGTCCTGTCGCTGGCCGACCGGATTGCGGTGATGTACAACGGTCAGATCATGGGAGAGGTGGAACCAGGTTCCGTCACGATCGAGGAGATAGGTCTCATGATGGCCGGACACAGACTGGAAGAGATCAGGGGGCGTGTGGCTTGAACCAGAGGCTCTGGTCATTCCTCGTACCGGTACTTTCGGTGCTCGTGGCGCTGATCATCGCGTCTTTCGTGATCCTGATGATAGGTAAAAACCCCATAACTGCCTATGCGGCGCTCTTCAAGGGTGCCTTCGGCTCTAAACTGGCCATAGCTTCCACCATCGTTAAGACAACTCCGCTGATTCTGACTGGTCTTGCGGTTGGATTCGGCTTCAGAGCTGGTCTTTTCAACATAGGTGCCGAAGGTCAAATGATCGTCGGTGCGATGGCGGCGACAGCCTTCGCCATCAACGCAGGTTCTATTCCAGCCGTCATAGCGATCCCCCTGACGATGCTCGTCGGTATGCTCGCAGGTGCTGGCTACGCTTCGATCGCAGGTTTCTTGAAGGCGAAAACGGGCGCTCACGAAGTGGTCACCACGATCATGCTGAACTGGATAGCGGATTATCTTTCCAGCTACGTCGTCACCGTGCCGATGGGTGTGGGTTTTGGGACACCGAAAAGTCCAGAGATCGCATCCAGCACGAAGCTACCGCCTTTGATGGTGGTTCAGGCGACCGAACTCACAAGTGGCATCATAATCGCCGTGGTCGCTGCCATCCTGGTCAAAATACTGCTCGATAAGACCAGCAAGGGATACGAATTGAAAGCCGCGGGCTTCAATCCCTACGCTGCCGAGTACGGAGGGATAAAACTCGCGCAGAACATAGTCCTCGCCATGGCGATAAGCGGTGCACTGGCAGGCCTCGCAGGCACGCTGGAAGTCATGGGAGTCCATCACAGATTTCTGGGGACGCTCTCTGGTGGGAAAGGCTTCGATGGTATTTCCATAGCGTTGATAGGTCAGAACAATCCCATAGGAATCATCTTCGCCGCTCTGCTCATGGGTGCGCTCCGGAACGGCTCGAACGAGATGCAGTTCATAGGGGTTCCAAAGCACATCATAATGATCGTTCAGGCGATCATCATCTTTTTGGTTGCGGCCGATCGTATCGTCAGGACCATCTTTTTGAGAAAGAAGGTGGCCAGATGAGACTCCTTCTGGCGCTGATAGATATATTCACCAATCCTGCGTTCTACAAGCTCACGCTGACGGCTGCCACACCCCTGATCTTCGCTTCCCTGGGGGGAGTTTTCAGCGAAATAACGGGTGTTGTGAACATCGCTCTGGAAGGCATCATGCTCATGGGTGCCTTCGTCTCGGTCGTCTTCACCTGGCTCACGGGCAACGCATGGATCGGTGTGCTCTTCGCCGTCTTGGTGGGGCTGGGAATGGCGTGGTTGCACGCGTGGGCGAGCATAACCTGGAGGGGAAACCAGATAGTCTCCGGTACCGCGCTGATACTGCTGGCACAGGGAATTACGGGTTTTTTGATGGAACCCATATTCGGCAGGCCAGGTCAGACCGACATCGTGGGCAAGATTCCGGAGGTCAGGATTCCTTTATTGATGAAGAACAGGTTTTTAGCGCAGTCCATTGGAGAGCTGAGCCCGATGATTTACATGGCCTTCGCCTCCGTGGCGATCGCCTGGTTCATCATATACAAGACCAAGCTCGGACTGAGGATGAGATCTGTGGGAGAAAATCCTGAGGCTGCCGATACGCTGGGTGTCAACGTGTATGCGGTGAGGTATTTCGGTGTTCTGATGAGTGGTGTAATGGCTTCGCTGGGTGGGGCGTTTTTGAGCGTTGGGGAAGTGGGTAACTTCCGCGAGCTGATGACCGGTGGGCGAGGCTTCATAGCCCTCGCTGCGATGATACTGGGCAACTGGAACCCGGTGGGCGCCATGTGGGCGAGCCTGCTGTTTGGTTTTTCCGAGGCGTTCGCTAACCAGCTTCAAAGCAGTCCTTTGCTGAGAGTTGCATCCACGACAAAGCCGCTGTTCAACATGTTCCCGTTCATCGTCACTTTGATCGTGATCGCGGGCTTCATCGGCAAGACGCGGCCACCCGCAGCAGACGGAGTACCGTACGAAAAGTGAGGTGGGTCGATGAGAAGAAAGTTTTTGTTGCTTATGGTTCTCGCTCTGGTCGTTCATGCTTTTGCCTCGCATTTCGTCGTGTCTGCCGGTCTGTGTTTGGCTGAAGTGCAGGGTTGGAATCTCTCTGCAGGTTTTCTGGATCGAAGGTTTTCCGTTGAGACTGGCCTGACCTTCGACG
Source organism: Thermotoga caldifontis AZM44c09 (assembly GCF_000828655.1). Classification (NCBI taxonomy): domain Bacteria; kingdom Thermotogati; phylum Thermotogota; class Thermotogae; order Thermotogales; family Thermotogaceae; genus Pseudothermotoga; species Pseudothermotoga caldifontis. The sequence continues at coordinate 1,608,603 of NZ_AP014509.1, read as the reverse complement.
CTGGAGGCATCTTCGGTGGCTCTCAGTTCGACATGTACAGCTTTGAAGTTCTGGCGAAGGTCGGCCTGTACAGTTTTGAATCTTTCTCCCTCGGGCCCATGGTCAGTGCGACTCTGGGTAATTTCACAACGGGCGAGTCCACACCGACTTGGTCAGCGAACGTGGGAGCTGGAGTTTTCGTCGACTACGTTTTTGAAAACCTCGAGTTCAGCGTCGGAATGATGTATCCATTTTTGAAGGGATTCGATGTCGTCGAATCCATTTACGTTGCCGCGAACTTCTTTCTAACACCGCCTGAAGGCAAGCGTTTCACAGACAGGTTCTTCGTCGGGATGGACCTACTGAACGGGAGGTTCAGATGGCGTTTCGGATTCGTCGAGACCTTTTGATCTGGCAACGAAGTTCAGTTCGTCCCCATCCTTGATTCGATCGAGAAAGCTGGCAGGTTTTCCGTTGAGTGTGAGTGTGTAATCTTTCAAATTCTTCAGATCTATTTCCACGCTGGCCAGGACGTCGGCCACGATGGGTTCAAACTTTGGAAGTTGCAACGTCATCCCGTCCCAGAGCGGTCTGTCCGAACTGACGTACTCGCCATCCACCAGGACGATGTGATTCTTCTGAAAGATCTTCACTTCCCTGCCGTTGAACTTCACCGTTACAGAACCAGGTTCCGGGAGCAGATCTTTTATCCGCGTCTCCCTACCTTCGAAGTGGTACAGTATTCCCGATTCGCCCTCTTCGATCTTCTGCAGGGTCAATCTGTACCTATCCACCCGCTTCGTTTCCCCATCGATGGTACAACTCACAGAACCGAGTCTTTCCTGCAGGAGTCGTTCGATCTCTTCCTTCTCTGGCCACACGATCAGGATGTCGTCACCATCTCTGACGACTCGCTCGAGATCTTCCACCGTCTCACCGTTGACGCGAACTTCTGGCAAAGTTTGGAAGACTTCGCTTTCGTTGAAGAAGATCCGGATCGGTTTGATGAGATCCTTCAGTTTTGGAGGCTCCACGCTGTCCATTTCCACCGGTTCCACCACAACTTCGTCTCCCGTTTTCAGGGTCTCGTGCAGAGTGCATTCTCTGCCGTTGAGCTTCACACGGAACTTCTTCTTCACAAAACCGTGAATCGTCTTTTGCTCACCGTTGACTCTGTACTGGATGGGTGGCTGGACCACGCCTATGAGTTCCTTCAAGCTGTAACCTGCCTGCGTGAGCAACTGCAGAACGGTCGGATTTTTGTTCAACCTCAGAACCCTCACGTCTTCGCCGTTGAGCCGGACCACGTCGTAGACAGAACCGAGTTCTTTCGCCTTCATGTACGCGATACCGGCGAGCGTCACGTACTCGCTGCCGACAAAACCTTCCTTGATGGACCTGACCGTTTCCAGTTCCTCAACCGACTTGAGGGCCACCCGTTCTTTTGGTAGTTTAAGCCGTTCAGCGAGTTTCGTCCTCAGCGACGAAAGTTTGGCCCCTCCTCCGACGAGTAAAACCGCACTCGGATTGCCCAGGTTCAGAGCTTCGATGCGCTCGGCTATGCTTTCTGCGATCTCTGTGACGGTCGGTTCTATGACTCTTTCGAATTCCGATCTCTCCACGAGGATGGTCTCACCTGTGATGTTCCTGACCTCCATGACCTGCAACGATTCGATGTTCCTTTTGAGCGTTTCTGCTGTCTTGAAATCGAGCAGGTAGTGCCTGGCTATCGCCTCGGTCACCTCATCGCCTGCGAGCGGGACCATGTCGTAACCGAGCACGCTGCCAGCCTTGGCAATCGCGATGTCACTGGTTCCGGCACCGATGTCCACCAGGGCCACGTTCAGAAACCTCAGCTCGTCGGGCAGCGCTATTTCGAGCGCCGCCATGGGCTCAAGCGTTAGGAAAGAACACCGTAACCCTGCAAGGTGCAAGGCGTTGATCATCGCGTCTATGACCTGGTTGGGCAACATCGCAACGATCAGCTTCGTGTAGAGTTCTTCTCCTCTGTGTCCGAGAGGATTCTTGATCCAGAAGCCATCCAGCTTGTATTCCAGAACTGAATAACCTGCGCAGTAAAGCTTGGTGGTCGAATCGCTCGCGAAGTTCACATTTTCCAGTGCGCGCGCTTCGAGTTCTTTGAGGATCCTCTCGTCGATCGGACGGTTTGGTACCTTCATGGTGGCTTCCACAATCTGCGTTTTCAGAAACCTTCCAGCAACTGCGACCGCAACTTCTTCAAGCACCGTATCGTTTCGATCCTCGAGGTTCTTCTTCACCTTTTCGATTATCCTCGCGACACTCTTGATGTCGTGTATCTGACCGTCCACCATGCTTCTCACGGGATGCTCCATCGTCTCGTAATCGACAACGGTCAGAACCTCATCTTCAAACGTTCCTATGAGACCTGCCACTTTCCTCGTTCCGATGTCCAGCGCGAAAACGCTCTTCATACCTCGACCACCGTCACACCCGTTCCACCCTCGTTCGGTGTGCCGAACCTGTAGCGCTTCACCCTGGGATCTCTCCTCAATATCTGCCAGATCCCCACAGCGAGCCTCCCGGTGCCCTTGCCGTGTATGATGTAACCGACCTTGAAATCCGAAAGACACAGATCGTCTATGAACCTCTCCACCAGCGGCTCTGCCTCTTCGACCGTTAGGCCCCGCACATCTATCTCTGGTTTTTTCAGCTCGAAACTGATGGAGGGACTCACTTCTTCCTGCTGCGAAACTTGTTCCACCTTGACCAAATTCCTCTTGCGCGCCTCGAGCCTCAGACCATTGAAATCGACGATGTACCTATCTCCCCTCTTTTCAACGACTTTTCCAACAGCTTCACCGTTTCTCAGTCTCACGGTGTCTCCAACGTCTATCTGAGAATCTGAAACCGTTTCCTGTTCGAACTGTATCTGTCTGACTTTCGCTGCGTGGTCTTCGAAGTGCTTCGAAGCGCTCCTCAAGCTCGCCAGATCCTCCTTGCTCTTTATGGACCTTATGGTTTCGTCGACCTGCTTCTTCGCCTGTTTTATGTAGTCGTACAGCTGTTTCAATTCTCTGTCGAGTTCTTCTATCTTCTTCTGCCTGAGCTCTTGATATTTCTGCTCGTACTCTTGCTTCATCCTTTCCAGTTGGAGCCTTTCTTTCTCGAGATCCTCTATCCTCTTCTTGGTGAGCACGAGCTGTTTTTGATACTCTTCCACGACCTTGGCTACCTCGACGTAGTCTTTGCCGAGGTAATCTCTGGCCATCTGTAGAACAGATCCATCCAGGCCAAGTTTTTGCGCTATTTCGAGCGCGTGAGAACCACCGACAACGCCCATGAGTATGCGATAAGTCGGTTTCAACGTTTCAGGATCGAACTCGAGGGAAGCACTGACCAGGCTCTCGTCGTTCACGGCGCGGAGCTTGATCGGCGTGAGGTGCGTGGTCACGATGAACTTGCAACCGATCTGTTTCAAACGTTCTATGATGGCGAGGCCCAGTGCCGCACCTTCAACCGGATCGGTGCCGGCACCGAGTTCGTCGATCAGGACCAAACTGCTTTCATCCGCACTTTGGAGTGCGAGTATTATGTTTCGCAGGTGTGATGAAAAGGTGCTGAGGTTCTGCTCGATGCTCTGCTCGTCTCCAACGTCGACGAACACGCTGTCGAATCCAAATATCTCCGTACCGTGCGCGCAAGGTAGAGGTATGGCAGCTTTCATCATGCAGCAGAACAAACCCACAGTTTTCAGTGAAACCGTTTTACCACCGGTGTTGGGACCCGTCAAGATGAGACCGGATTTGTTTACTGGGAGCGAAAGGTCTATGGGTACCACCCTCGAACGGTCGAGCAACGGATGTCTTGCCTGAACCAGATGCACTATCCTTCGTGAGGACGGATAGACCACGATGGCTCCGTAATCAACCGCGAACGAGGCTCTCGCATGAATGGAATCTATCGTCGCGACGAAGTTGAGACCTTCTTCTATGCGTTTCAGGTTCTGCCTCACGAGGCCGGTCAGTTCTCTCAGAATTCTGTTTATCTCCTTCGTTTCCTCCTCTTTGAGCTCGTACAGTTTGTTGTTCAGAGGCACGAATTCGTCCGGCTCGACGAAGCAGGTGGCGGACGAAGCCGAAACGCCATGGACTATGCCTCTGACCTGCCCTCTGTGACTCGCCTTGATAGGAAACACGTGTCTTCCATCTTTCAGAACGCAGATGGGATCTTGAAGAAACGTCCTGTTCATCTTGATGAAGGCATCGCTTCTTTTCCTTATCTCTTCCAGAGAACTCCTGATTTGCTGCCTTATCTCCTTCAGCTTTTCAGAGGCCTCGTCTTTGATCAGTCCGTTCGGATCGATACATCCGTGGATCTTTGCAACGAGGTCCGTGGCTGGTTCAACACTTCGGGCTAATTCTTTCATCGTGAATCGGTCCGGAAGTCTTTCGAGCCTCTCTTTCAAAACCTTCGTCACGGCGATGGCGTCCGCCAGTCTCAAAAGCTGTTGTGGCTCGAGAACAGAACCAGCGTTGAGTCTATCGAGCACGTCTTCCACGTCCGCGCTCTGTACGTTGCTGGGCAGCAGGTTGTGCGACGATTTGATCAGCTCTATGGCTTCCTCCACAAACTTCAACTCGTGTGTTGGATCCTTTTTTGGTTTCAGAGCGCGCACGAGTTTTTTCCCAAGCTGTGTCACCGCGTAGGACGAGAGTAACGAGAGAAATTTGTCGTAATCGAGTCTTTCAAGTGTGTGGACCTCTATGAAGAAGCACCTCCAATGATATTCTACTCGCCGATCTGCATGGTGGTTTCAAAGTCCAGCCGATCGTTTTTCGTGGCTACTTTCACCAAGAGCTTGTAGGTACCGGGCTGTGTTATGGCAGCGGCGCTGTAAGGGTAGAACTTGAAGATCTCGTACTTCGAATACGGCGTCAGCCACATCCTCGTTGGCCCCTTTCTAACGTCCAGTGAGGATGGTAAGAGTGAAACAGCTATTTCTTCGACTTCGAGATAGACGTTGTCTTTCGTATCGTTCAGAAGATAAACGGAGAATTCCAGCGAACTTTTCAAACTGGCAAGCTTTGGAGCGTCGGTGTAGATCTTGACCTTTCTCAAGTTCCTTTCCGAACTGCTCACGCACGCCACTGGCAGGACCAGAGAGTTCATCGAACCGTTCACGACGCAGTCGAACTGGATGGAGTACACACCTTCTCTGTCGAAAGGAACTTCAACGTCCGCCAGCTCGACCAGCTCACCGACCCTGACGTTCTGCCACAACGGTTTGACCTGGACGGCACTCTGCCAGACGAGCCTGCCATCCTGCTTCAAGCTCGCGCTGAAAGCGTCTATTCTGAGATCCTGAGTTCGCGAAGTCTGATTGAGCAAGTTGACCTTCAGTCTGGCCCGTTCTCCCACAAAGTAAAAATCTTTGAGGTTCTCCACGATCAGTTCGTATCTCTCGACACTCAGGAACTTTTTCTCCGCTGAAACTTTCTTGCCATCCACAGCGAGCTCCACCCGGATCAGGTATTCTCCGGAAGGAAGGTTCGTTATTTCCTTCTCTCTCTTCAGATCGAAGAGCAACCGGCTGACGAAAGGATCAAGAACTCCGCGGACAGGCTGGCTCTGCCTGAAACTGTAAATCTGCTCGTTCTGAGAGTTGAGGATCTGAAAGGAAAAATCTGTGATGGTAACCTCTCTCCGCTTGTCCGAGTTGTTGTAGAGCCTGACTTGGACGTCGAGTGGCGATCCCGAACTGTAGCTGTCTTCGCACTGTATGAGGATCTGGTTCAGCGGGGCCTTTTCGATCGAAAGTTGGCCGTAATAACTCCTGATACCGAAAAAGAACAGAAAGACTACCACAAGATTGAGCAATAAAAAATAAAACCCACGTCTGCGGTACTTCTGGGTTCTCTCTTGTTCTCTCTTCAAGATTTCTCGTTCTTTCATTTTCCAGCTTTCTGGATCTCTGGAAAAATACTTCATATCGAAGAGGTCACCCTGAGCACTTCTTCGAAGGACGTTATGCCTTTCAAGACCTTTTCGAAACCGTCTATGAACATCGGGCGCATACCTTTACGCAGTGCAAGATCGTATATTTCTCTTTCGCCACCACCCGAAACGATCAGATCCTTGATCTCTCTGTCGACTATGAGGACCTCACCGACTGCGACCCTTCCTCTGTAACCCACCCCGTTGCATGCGGTGCACCCTGGTCCAACGGAGTATTCCACAGGTTCAAGGTCCGGAAAGACTTCCTTCCACATCTGCAGATATTCGGGCCTGAGATCTGCCTTGACCCTGCAGTTCTCACAGAGCTTTCGTACGAGTCTCTGGCTGATCACCCCGATCAGAGCAGTTGAAAGGAGGTGTCTGTCGATACCGAGGTTCACGAGCCTGTCGACGGCCGCGGCGGCACTGTTGGTGTGGAGCGTGCTCAACACTAAGTGTCCGGTGAGTGCGGCCTCGATCGCGAGGTTCGCGGTTTCTTTGTCCCTCATCTCACCGATCATGATGATGTCAGGGTCCTGCCGCAGGAACGATCTCAGGAATCTCGCGAAGGTCAGGCCTATCTCCGGATTCACCTGGCACTGAGTCACCCCGTCTATCGTGTACTCCACAGGATCTTCAGCAGTCACGATGTTCACGGTGATATCCTTGAGCTTGTTTATCATGGCGACGAGTGTGGTGGATTTTCCACTTCCGGTGGGTCCCGTCACGAGTATTATGCCGTTCGGCCTGGTCAGGAGGCTCGAGATGAGTTTGTAGTTGTACTCGCTGAAACCAAGCTCCTCCAGTTGTCTGTAGGCGGAGGAAACTTTGAGTATCCTCATCACGACCTTTTCTCCATGAACTGATGGCATAGTGGAGACACGGAAGTCGTACTGCTCACCCTGTATGTTCATGTAGAACTTTCCATCCTGGGGCAAACGTTTTTCGGATATGTCGAGTCCCGACATGATCTTTATTCGCGTGACCACAGCGTTGTGCTGGGCTTTGGAATAATCCACTATTTTTCTGAGAAGACCATCTATTCTGTACCTCACCCTGACATAGTTTCTGAAGGGTTCTATGTGGATGTCGCTCGCCTCCATCTGCACGGCTCTCTGAATGAGGGCGTTCACCATCTTGATGATCGGTGCCTCTGGTTCTGCCTCCAGTTCTTCAGTTTCTTCGATGGTCAGAACTTCAGGTTCAGGTTCCTCAGAGACCGGAATTTGCTGCGCCAGTTCGGCGATCCCACCGTGGATGTACTGTTTGTACATGAACGCGAACAGCGAGGGGGTTGTGAGATAAACCAGCGGTTCCTGCCCGGTAATGAACCTGACTTCTCCCATGATTCTGCTCAAATTGTGGACGGTGTCTGTGACGAGCACGAGTCGACCATCACGTTTGTCTATGGGAATGACGCGGAGTTCCTCGATCAGGGCTCGAGGCAAGCTGCCCAGAACTTCCGCTGAAACCGCCCTGGGTGGATCCTTGAGTATGGGCAGGTTGTACTGCTCCGCGAGGGCCTCCGTGAGTTCTTCCCAAGTCACGTATCCAAGCTCAACGAGTGTTTCGCCCAGCGGTTTCTTGGTCAGTTTCTGTTGTTCCAAAGCCCTGTTGAGCTGTTCTTTTGTGATGATGCCCTTCTCGAGGAGGACCTCGCCGATACGTCTGTATCTGATCTTCTCAGGCATTGATCGTATCCTCCAAACCGAACCTGTATATCGCGGGAATGTCCGTTTCCGGGAAAAGGATCCTCTCTTCCTGATCGAAACCCGTCGCTATGACCGTCACCTTCATTTCGTCTTCCTTGAGTTCGTCGTCGATGATCAAGCCGAATTTGACGTCCGCGTCTTCACTGCAACTCTGCCTGACGATCGAAGCGGCTAAGTGCAATTCTCTCAGCTGTACCGTTTTGGGTGCAGCAACGTTCAGTATAATCGCCCTGGCGTTCTCCACAGGCTGCTCCATCAACTTGCTCGTCATGGCTCTCTTCGCTGCCTCAGCCGCCCTGTTCGCTCCTTTCCCTATCCCGATCCCGAGCATCGCCACACCGGCGTTCCTCATGACCGATTCGACATCGGCAAAGTCAAGGTTTATGTAGCCCCGTTTCGTTATGAGTTCTGAGATACCTTTCACTCCCTGATGGAGCATTTCATCTGCTGCCGCGAACGCATCAACTGCGGTTACGTCTGGCGGCAATTCTTCAAGCAATTTGTTGTTCGACACCTTGATGAGTGTGTCCACGCTCGGCTTGAGTCTTCGCAATCCTTCTATCGCCGTTTGCCAGCGTTCTTTACCTTCGAAGTAGAACGGTGTGGTTACGACCGCCACGGTGAGGATTCCCATCTTCTTGGCCACATCCGCTATCACAGGGGTCGCTCCAGTCCCGGTACCGCCACCGAAACCCGCCGTGAGGAACAACATGTCGGTGTCCTTGAGTACCTGTTCTATTTTGTCCAAACTCTCCAAGGCGGCTTCTTCCCCAACCTTCGGGTTTCCACCCGCACCGAGCCCACGCGTCCTCCGCTCTCCTATTTGAATCTTCAAATCCGCTTCCGTTTCTTCCAGAACCTGCACGTCCGTGTTCACAGCTATGAGCTGTACGTTCTTCAGTCCCATCCTCGCCATGCGGTTCACGGCGTTGTTACCCGCTCCCCCAACCCCTATGACTTTTATGATCGGTATTCTCTTCCTTGAAAGTTTTTCTGTCTCTTTGCCTTTTTCCGATTTTCCCAGCTCGAAAGGCATAGGACCGCCTCCTCGTGTTCACCACAGACTCTTGAACATTTCAACGAGTTTCTTGAAGAAACCCTGTTTTGAACTCGGAGCTTTCGCTGCGACCACCGACTGAGTCTGTCTCAGAAGCTGGGTCATACCACCCAGCAAGCCACACAGTGCGGGATCCTCGACAACGTCTTCATCGTTCAGAATGGGAAGGTTCGGAACGTTGAAAGTTCCAACACGCGCAGGGCCTTCGAACACGTCTAAGGCCAGATCTATGAGCCTTGGAATCTTCGCCCCACCACCAACGAAGACCACCCCACCGGGCAACCTCCCGATCGTGCTGGAAGGATTCTGCAACGTGAACTCTCTGATCGTTCTCCTGGCCTTCATGAGTATTTCTCTCAAACGTGCGTGTATTATTCGGGCGAGTTCTTCTTTAGTTGTGACCTTCAAGGTTCTTCCGTCCAGGCCTCTGTACTCGATCGTCTGCTGAGCGTACGCCGCCTCTCCGTAAACGGCGCTGCCCTCGGATCTGAGCAACCGTTCGGCTTCCTCCATGGACGTACCGAGAACGATCGATATGTCGCGCAGCACGTTCCTGATGCCGAGCGGTATCACCTGCAGTCTGGCCGGGACGGAGGCTGAGTATATCACGACGAAGGTGTGGGAATGTCCGAGGTCGATCAGACATACGCCCGTTTCTTTCTCCACATCGCTCAAAGCACATTCTGCGGCGAGAAGGCTTGAATGACCAACGAGCAACGGTTCTGGTAAGACCTCGCTCAAGAAATCGAAGACGGAGCTTGAATCTTTTTCCATAACGGCGGCCGTCACTTCGAATCTGATTCTGTTCGCGGTCATTCCGATCGGGTTCAGGACGAACTTCGTCCCATCGACCACGTACCTCTTCGGGTAGAAGTGCAACAGTCTGTACTTGTCTGAGAGTTCTGACTCCACTGTGGCCCTGAGTGACTCCACGATCGATTCATCGACCGGTTTCTTCTCGTTCTCTGAGACAGTCAACTCCGCTCCATGTTCGACAAGTTTCACGCCACTGTGGCTGCTCGAGATTATGAAGTCTGCGCGCCTGACTCTCGATTCTCGCTCGAGCTCATCCACGAGCGATTCGACCGCTTCACTGACTGCCGTGGCATCTCTAACGTCCCCGCCCTCTATTCCTCTCATCCTCATGGAGGCTTTTGCCAGGACTTCCAGACCTTGATTTGTATGCCTGAGAACCACACCTTTGCAGCTATGACTACCAACGTCGATCAGACAGTAAGTTTCACCTTTCCTCATCGTCCCCACCTCTTAACTTGTAAAAAAGCCCATTGGAGGACAAAAAATATTCCCCCTTAGGCTCCATCCTCTTGATCGCCTCGTTCAAAGTGCTCAGATTCCTCAGCAAATCTTCCCATTCGTTGAACCTCAAGCTCACACTCTTCAAGAGTACGACCCTTCTCTCTTTGGGTACCACCTCAACAACGTATGGATTGCTCAGCAGCGGTTTCAACTTCTGTATCAAGTTTACAACAGATTCCTGAACACATCCATCTCGAACCTCCACCCCGCTCACGTAGGCACGCGACAAGGCGTCTTCCACACTGGCAACTTCGAGGAGTCTACCGCTTCGTCCTACCCACCACAGTCTGCCTTTGTGAGCAACAAGAAAATCGCGTTCTTCTTCGATCAGCGTAGTCGTCGCGCCCATAGACCTCGATATCAGAAAGAAGACACAAATTGAACAGAATAAAGCAAGAAAAGACACCGCTTTTCTAAAATCATACATCCAGATAGGTCACCTTTAAAGCGTGTCGCTCGATGAAATTTTTTCTCTCCTGCGTGTCCTCACCCATCAGAATCTCGAACAACGCATCCGCTTCCTCCGCATTCTCTATCGTAACACGAATTAAACGTCTTGTGGCAGGGTTCATGGTTGTTTCCCAGAGTTGTTCCGGGTTCATCTCTCCCAGACCTTTGTAACGCTGCACCTCAACGATCTTCTCGGAACCGTTCAGCTCTTTCATCAGAGCTTGGTACTCCTCGTCGCTGTAAAGGTACAGTGTCCTGTCCGGCAGCTGAATCCTGTAAAGCGGCGCGACGGCTATGTAGATCCTTCCTTCCTCTATCAGTGGTCTCATGTATCTGAAGAAGAAAGTGAGCAAGAGTACTCTTATGTGTGCCCCGTCGATGTCGGCATCGGTCATGATGATGATCTTTCCATAGCGCAGTTTACTCCTATCGAATCTCTCACCTATCTGGGTTCCAATCGCATAGATTATATCTTTAATCTGCTCGTTGTTGAGCAATTTCTGCATCGACGATTTCTCTACGTTCAGGATCTTTCCCCTCAACGGCAGTATCGCCTGGAATTCTCTATCCCTCGCCTGCTTCGCAGAACCACCGGCGGAGTCACCTTCAACTATGAACAGTTCCGATTTCTCCACATCGTTAGTCACACAGTCTGCGAGCTTGCCCGGCAACTGGGCCCCTTCGAAGGCACTCTTTCTTCTCACCAATTCTCGAACTTTTCTGGCTTCTTCCCTGGCCCTCTTGGCTTCCTGAACTTTCTCCAAAATGGTCTTCAGCAGACTTTTGTTGATTTCGAAGAGTTCCGTGAGACGTTCCCTCACAACCTTGGTGACCGCGGTTCCCGCACTCTCGCTCCCGAGTCGGCCCTTCGTCTGTCCCTCGAACTCCGGATTCGGCATGAGAACGTTCACTATCGCCACAAGGCCTTCTCTCACATCTTCACCCTGGAACGAATCGTCCTTGCGCAAGTAACCGAGATTTTTTCCGTAATCGTTGAGTAACCGCGTCAGGACGTTCCTGAACGCCGTCACGTGTGTTCCGTGGTCTATCGTTCTGATGTTGTTCACGAAAGAATAGATTTTTTCTTCATCTTGAAGTGCGGTGTAGACGAAGGCCACTTCGACCTTGATATCTTCATAAGTGCCGGAAACATGTATCGTTTCGTGCAGCGGTTTGAGATTGTTGTTCTTCACGATGTAGGCTATGAATTCTTTTATGCCACCGACATAGTAAAACGTGGTTTTATAATCGTTGATCCGATCTTCGAACTCTATGGTCAAGCCCGGGTTCAAGAAGGCGAGCTCCCTCAGCCTGTTCTCGATGACGTCAGGATCGAACTCCGTTGTTGAGAATATCTCTGGATCGGGTTTGAACCGCACCGTTGTACCATGTTCGGTGGTTTCCCCGAGTTCCTTGACCTCGCAGAGGGGTTCACCCCTCGAATACTTCTGGTAATAAACTTTTCCGTTCCTTCGAACCCAAACTTCCATGACCTCAGACAACGCGTTCACCACGGATGCTCCGACCCCGTGGAGCCCTCCACTGACTTTGTACGCCGAGCTGGAAAACTTTCCACCTGCGTGTAGTGTCGTCATGACCGTTTCGAGCGTGCTTTTTCCAGTCTCCGGATGGACTTCGATGGGAATACCCCTTCCGTTGTCTTCGACTTCCGCAGACCCATCTTCGTGGAGGATCACCTTGATCCTGTCGCATGCTCCCGCCATGGCCTCGTCAACGCTGTTGTCGACGATCTCGTACAGCAAGTGGTGCAGTCCACTTTTGCCTGTGGAACCTATGTACATACCAGGTCTCATGCGCACCGCTTCGAGACCTTTGAGCACTCTTATGTCTTCCGGTCTATAATCAGTTGCCATCTCGACCCCTCCTGAACACGACGTTGTTGACCATCTTTTCGCCGAGCCTTTCGTTCAGCTTTTCAACGATCTTTCTGGACATGAAGCGTGCTTCGGTCAACCAAACGTCGTTGTCGCATTCGAACAGAACGGTTCCGTTGGAAAACTCAACGAACTTACAGTGGCGAGCCAGGGATTCTCCCAGAACGCTCGAAAGGTCGGAGAGAACAAGTCTGAGTTTCAGCTGGTTGAAAAAAGGATCAGACTTGGCGAGCGATTCAAAAACATCCTTCAACCTTTTCATTCCCAGTTCTCCTCGATGCTCTTTATGAATTCCTCGAATTTACTCGCGAGGAACTGGCCAACTTTGGTGTCGTATCGTCGCCAGCCATCGAGTTCGTTCACCGGAACGATGCCCCTGCTCGTGTGGGTCAAAAACAGCTCGTCGGCACCGTATAGTTCCGACAGTTCAACCCAGCGTTCTTCGACGATCATTCCAAGACTCTGACACAGCTTTATCGTGTTGAGCCTCGTGATGCCAGGCAGAATGCCGCTGTCGATGCTGGGAGTGATCAGTCTGCCATCCTTCACAAGGAAGACGTTCGTGAACGTTCCTTCGCACACCTGACCGCGGTTTCCAAGCATTATGACGTCGTACGCGTCACCCTTGAAACGTTTGGCTAAAAGGATGTCCGTCCTGCCAACCACCTTCAGATCCGCAGGCGTTGAGAGTGGATCTATCTTTCTCACGTTACTGACCTTCACTTTGACGTAACCGAGTGGCTCCAGTTTCAGTTCCCTGACGTAAACGATCAGCTCGCAACCAGCTGGAACGTAATCGAAGGCGCTGAACCTGCCCTTCGGCGTCGCGACCACCCTTATCGAAGCCTCAGCACCCAGCTTCTCTACACCTTCTTCCAGTATTCTTCTGAAGTCCGCATAGTCCATGGGTAGCGACAAACCCAGATGTGAAAGCGTCACCAGCAGGCGCTCGTAATGGTATCTCGCGGCGAACAGTCTTCTGTCGTAAGTTCGAAGGGTTTCGTAAGCCACGCCCCCGTACAAGAATCCGGGTTCGTCTATCTCGAGTTTCACATCCTTTTCATTCCACCAGGTTCCTCTCCAGACCAGCAACTTGAGACACCACCCCTGCGCCGTTGGGCTTCCTAACGATCACCTTCGTGAGAGCGCCGACATCCATCGAAACGAGTTCGTGGCGGACGTAATACTCGTCGTAACCGTAACCCATGCCGTTTTTTCTCATCTCAACCAGCACAGTTCTGATCTTTCCAACAGCGTTCATTCTGTAGTTTGCGGCGACCTTCTCTGCAACTTCTCTGAGCAGTTTCATGCGCCTGTCTTTCTCTTCTGGTGGAACTTTCTGTTTCATTCGAGAGGCTGGCGTACCTGGTCTGTCTGAATATTTGAAAGCATGAACTCTGGAGAATCCCGCTCGCTCGACGAGCTGCAGCGTTTTTTCGAAGTCACCGATGGTTTCACCTGGAAAGCCTACGATTATGTCACTCGTTACGGAAAAGTCCGGATCGATCGTGCGCAGTCGTTCAAGAAGGTTCAACACTTGCTCGACGGTGTAGTTGCGGTTCATCGCCTTCAAAATCCTGTTCGATCCACTCTGAACAGGTACGTGCAGGTGTGGACACAGCTTTTCTTTGTTTTTGAACATCTCCATCAGATCCTCAGAGATGTCCTGTACGTTGATCGAGCTCAGTCTGATACGGAATTCCCCCGGCACGGCTTTCAAGATCTGTCTCAAAAGCCGTGCAAGGTCGTCGCCAGTGTCTCGGCCGTACCTGCCGAGGTTCACACCCGTCAGGACGATCTCTTTGTATCCGGCACGGACCAGGTTCCTCACTTCCTGAACCACGATCTCAACGGGCTTGCTCCTTATCTTCCTGCCCCTCGCGAGCGGTACGATGCAGTAAGTGCAGTATTCGTCACAGCCATCTTCGATTTTCACGTAGGCCCGAACCCGTTCCGCGAGGAAATTGTTCACGCATTCATCGATTCCATAATCAGGTTGTGAGACTTCGACCTTTTGCTCTCTCTTCTGAAGCCACTCGTTTATGTAGGTGAGGATCTCTCTCTTCTCCTTGTTTCCAAGGATCAGGTCAACCCCACATTTCCTGATCGAGTCCACGTCTAAGTGCGAATAGCATCCCACCGCGACGAGCAAAGCGTTCGGATTCAACCTTCTGAGTCTTCTCAAATACTGCCTTGACTGCCTTGCGGCTTCGTTCGTCACCATGCACGTGTTCAGGATGCATATGTCGACGCCCGCGGGCTCTGGGGACACCACGATCCCGGCACGCTCGAGCTGTTCTATGATCAGCTCCATTTCGTACTGGTTGACCTTACAGCCAAGGAAAGCGACGAACGCCCTCATAGGTATCCTTCCATGGCTGCGCGTACGACGTTCGTCCTTGTTATGATGCCAAGGAGTCGACCGTGCTCATCCACCACTGGGAGGACCTTCACGTTGTGCTTTATCATGAGGTCAGCCACATGAACGAGAGACGCGTTCTCGTTGACAACGAGAGGAGGATGCGTCATGATCTCCCGAACAGGTTTATCCTTAATTTTGGCTGCCATTTTGAGAAACTGGTTCATATCCGGAATGAAGGTGGTCGACTGCAAAAGGGAAAAATACCCTGGTACCGCTGCCTTTATTATGTCGCTCTCACTCACGAAACCTATCACACGCATGTCTTCGGTAACAACTGGAATTCCACTGAGAAACTGAGAGGCCATGATCCTTACCACATTCTCAACTGTTTCGTCCTGTGTGACGGCCGTCACATCCCTGATCATAACGTCGTAAACCCTCATATCATCATCCCCGCCTCATCTCAGGCGCTCTAGTGTGCACAAGCCAAGCGCTTCGTTTATCTCGTCGTACGTGGGCATCTCCTTTGTCAACTTTCTGGTCTTCGCCAGAGCGGCGGCGTAACCAAACTTCGCCACATCGAGCATGTTCGCGCTTCTGTCTGTGAGCCTTTTGTAAACCATCGCCGCTACGTAAGCGTCGCCAGCTCCCAAAATGGTTTCCGGTTCGACTTCCTCCGGGGTGCTGATCAACCACACCCCGTCCTGCGTTGCGACCACATCGTTCTTGACTTCGTACGATATGACAACCAGCTTGCAACCTTTCTTGACCAACCTGACGGCCGCATCGACGTAGTCTTCCAGTTTCTCGAGCCGTTCTCCCAGGACCGTCACGCTGCCCCTCACATCGGGCTTGACCACATCAGGAACGCAGATCTCAAGGGCAGGAGTCAGATACTCGTCTATCATGTCAAAGAACACCGTTTTTCCTCTTTCCCTGGCCATTTTGGCCATTTTCCCGTAGATCTCACCGGTCAGTCCTTGAGGCAAACTTCCAGAGAGCACAACAGCCTCCACTCTGGAGAGGTATATTTCGTAGCGTTTCATGAGCAGTTCGATTGCTTTTCTTTCCACCCTCGGACCGGGAGAATCTATGGACGTCATGGTGTGATTCACTGGATCCACGATCACGATGTTTTCCCTCGTCTCCTCCTCGATGTGTACAAAACTCGTGCTGATCAATGGGCTCACCTTGTTCAGTTCCGTGAGCAACACGCGACCGGTGTAACCGCCGAGTATACCTATCGCGATGGAGGAAACTCCCAAACGTGCGAGCGCCATGGAGACGTTGATGCCTTTACCACCAGGGCTCATGACCATGTGCTTATGGTCCTTGATCCTGTGGTAAGCGTTCGTACTGAACTCCTCTATTATGAACTGTCTATCCAGTGCGGGATTGAGTGTCACAGTTACAACTTTCAACCTTTCACCTCTCCAGAACGAATTCTCTCGCAGGACCCCTGTATTCAATTGTACCACTCTTCATCATCACGAACTGATCCGCGATGGGTAAAAATCTCAGTTTCTGCCGCGTACTGAGCACGACGATTCTGTCCTGCTTTATATTCAACAGTTCTTTGAGAACGGGAACCAGCGTGTCGTCGTCCAGATGATCCAGTATGCAGTCGAGTACAACGATCATCGACTTTTTGACTATCGCTGCGAACAACAGGAGCATTATTTTTTCCATCGTGTAGAACTGCCTCACAGGGGTCTTGAGCTCACGTCTGAGGAACTTGAGGATACCGAGCCTGTCGAGCTCCGAAGCGAAGTCATCTAAGGAAACGCTGGATTCTGAAAGGGTGATCTTTATGAAATCGGCAAAGGTGAGATCGTCCATCGCTTCGACGAAAGAAGGTTCAACGTAAGAAACCATCTGTCTGAGCAGTTTTTTATCGTAAACCTGTACGGGCTTTTCGTTTATGAGCAGTTCCCCGGACCAGCTGACGTTTTCGTAGATCTCCCTGTTCAACCCCGAAAACGATCTGAGCAGTACCGATTTACCGGCTCCTCTGGGGCCATAGATGACCGTGAGCTGACCGGCTTCGAGGAAGAGGTTCACGTCTCTCAGCACCGGTACGCTGTCTATGGTCATGGAGAAGTTTCTCAGTTCTACGGAGCTACGACTCCTTGTCCTTTTCTGACTTTCTTCCATTCCCATCACCGTTCTCTAAGTACATCCTCCTGAGCATCTCTTCTTTCGCTTCTTCCTGGCCGTCTTTGAGAAGCTTCAACAGTTCGTACTGAGACAGGGTTTTGAGGTTTTTCTGTGACTTCTGCATTGGATCACCTCTCACGATAAATACTACGGCGGTTGAATTACCTCAGCTTTTAGCAAAGTTTAAGACTGATGTTTCTTACCTGTAGGTCTAACGATCTGCAACAGTTTCATCCGATGGTACAGTGTTCTAACACTCATTCCAAGTTCCTGAGCAGTTTTCTGAACATTCCAGTCGTTGCGTTCGAGCGCCCTCAATATCAGCCCTTTCTCGTACTCTCTCAAAGCCCTTTTCAGGTCCTTCACATCCGTTGCGACTTCCTGCGCCTGATAGGTCAACCTCAACGGCGGCAAGTGGTGTGCCCTGATGAACCTCTCATCCGGTTCCATGGTTATCATGGCTCTACCGATGATGTTTTCGAGTTCTCTCACGTTTCCGGGCCAGTCGTACGAGGTCAGTTTGTGTAAAGCTTCTGGGGATATTCCCTCGACCGTCCTGCCGTACTCCTGGTTCAGCTTCTTTATGATGTGCTGTACGAGCATTGGTATGTCCTCTTTCCTCTCTCTCAACGGTGGGATGTGTATGGGGAAGACGTTCAGCCTGAAGTACAGATCTGCCAGAAAGGAACCTTCTTCCACCATCTTCTCCAGGTTCATGTTCGTTGCGGCGATGATCCTCACGTCGATCTTGATCGGTTTCGTACCGCCCACAGGTGTTATCTCTTTCGTTTCTAAAAATCTCAGCAGTTTCGGTTGCACTGCCAGAGGCATCTTCCCTATCTCGTCTAAGAAAATGGTGCCTTTGTGAGCTTCTTCGAACAGACCTTTCTTTCCTTCCCTGCGGGCACCCGTGAATGCGCCCGGAGCGTAACCGAACAGTTCTGATTCGAGCACCGATTCAGGTATCGCAGCACAGTTGACGCTCACGAACGGCTGGTCTTTTCTGTCGCTCGCGTTGTGTATGGCGTGTGCGAGTAGCTCTTTGCCCGTACCGCTCTCACCCCTCAACAACACCGTTGCGGGAGTCTGTGCCACCTTCATGGCTTGTTCCACGATGCGCTTCATCTTGGGGCTCTCGGCAACGATGTCGTCGAAGGTGTACTTGGCACTCATCCGCCTCACGATTCGGCGCATTTCTTCGAGTTCCCTGCTCAGTTTCACAATTTCCGAAACATCGTGTATGACTCCGACGCTGCCCCTGAACTCGCCCTTCACGAACAATGGCGTGACGTCCACGATCACTTCTTTGCGAGTCGGCCCGACGAGTAGCCTCGCTCCGTATATGGGTTGTTTCGTCTGTGCGACCTTCATGTGCATGCTCTCGCCTTCTGCGATGTCTATGGTGGCGGGTTTACCGATCACTTCCTGCGCAGAGAAGCCCGTGATTCTGGTGTACGCCTTGTTCACCATCACGATCTTTCCCTCAGCGTCCGCCACGGATATGGCATCGTTCGTCGATTCTATGATCGCCTTGAGCAACGCCTCCATTTCGCGCAGGTTCGTGACCTCTTCAACCATTTTCTGAACGCTCGTGATGTCCCTGAAGATCGCCACGGCTCCTATGATCTGTCCGTTGTCGTCTCTGATGGGTATCCTCGAGGTTATAATCTTGACGTTTCCGAGTTCCTGGACGTGGTCTATCTCAGCCTTACCCGTCTGAACAACGATGTGCAACCTCGTGTTCGGTATAGCGTCAACCACGTGCTTGTTGATCACGCTCGAGGCCGGTATACCCAGTATGATAGACGCCTGTTTGTTCATGTACACAACTCTCGCGTTCCTGTCGACGATGATGACTCCCTCGACGATGGAGTTCAGAACGGTTTCAAACAGTTCTTCTCTCGTCATGCAACCACCTCGAATAGATGCTCACCAGCTGTTCTACCCGCAAATCGCGCACTCTCACGTTTTCTAAGTCGTCACAGTCAACCTTCATCTCTTTGAGGACGGATTTCACGTTCCTGTTCGGCCTACAGAAAAGCTCTCTCAAGAAACGTTCGTAACTGTCCAAATCCACCGCCACACTCTTTCTCGCCATTTCCACCAGCACGGAGTCCACCTTCGGAGGAGGTTCGAAGCAGTGTCTCGGTACTCGACGGAGGATGGACACATCGAAGAACGTCTGGCACAACGCGGTCATGAACGTGCCCTTGTGTTTTCCACGCCCCCAAACGATCTTCTCGGCAAATTCCTTCTGGACGATGAAGACACACCTCTGAAAACCGAGTTCGATGGCCTTTCGAACGATCCTGGAGGATATCTGATAGGGGATACTACCGTAGCACAGCTCTGCACCTTGGAGCTCTTCTCGGGTCACACTCAAAAAATCTTTTATCCTCAGCTCGACGTTCCCATAAGGTACGTTCTTCGCGAATTCTATGCTCAGCGATTCGTCTATTTCGTAACACAGAACTCTGCACCCTGTCTGGGCGACGAACCTCGTGAGAAAACCCGTTCCGCACCCTATCTCAACGACCACATCTTCCCTGCGCGGGTTCAACCTTTTTACGAGTTCAAAAGCGATTTCGTCACACCTGAGAAAGTGCTGACCGTAAGGCCTCACTGTTCGAGGAACACTTCCGCCTGACCTTCGATCGCGACCGTACCGTCAGCTTTCAAAACGTTCGTTGAAAGCATGACCCTGTGTTTTTCTTCTCTTTTTTCGATCACCTTCACGTGAACCTTCACCGTCTCGCCCACGAACACGGGCGCCCTGTAAACGAGTTGCTGTTTGACCAGGATCGTCCCCGGCCCTGGAAAGTCCATACCGAGAACCTTCGAGATCAGCGATGCGACCAGCATACCGTGGCAGATCCTCTTTTTGAACCTCGTGTTCCTCGCGTAATCTTCGTCCAGATGAACGGGGTTCTTGTCACCGGTGATCTCTGCGAACGTTTTCACCATATCGTCGCTCACCGTGAAACTCGCTTCGTGTTCCTGACCTACCTGTAATTCGGAAAATCTCATCGTTTCACCCCACGACACATATTATCACGTACCGCGGTAGAATGTAATTCGGAGGTGGAAAGGCTGGACAGAAAGATATATCTCAAAAAGATGGATCTCGATCGGGCGCTACAGCTTTACCTCACCCGTTTGAAGGAGATAGGATTCTTCGAACCAAAGGTTGAAAAGATCGCAGTGGGTGAGGCACTCGATAGAGTCCTGGCGTCCGCCGTTTTCGCCCGCAGGAGCGTTCCACATTACAGCGCGGCTGCGGTCGATGGAATAGCCGTTCGGAGCGTTGACACAATCCAGGCCTCGAAACGCAATCCAAAAAGGCTCACGAAAGACCAGTTCCTGTTCGTGAACACAGGCCAGCCGTTATCCAACGGTTTCGATGCGGTGATCATGATAGAGGACGTTCACCTGCTGGAAGACGGATCGGTGGAGATACTCGATCCTGTGCCGTTGCTCCACAACGTCAGAACCGTCGGTGAGGATGTCGTAGAGCACGATATGCTCTTCACGAAGTTCCACCGCCTCGCACCGCAGGATCTTTCACTGTTGCTCGCCGCCGGGGTGTTCGAAGTGGAAGTCATCAGAAAGATCGGTTGCGCCGTTGTCCCCACGGGTGACGAGATCATCGAGCCGACCGGAGAACTGAAAGACGGTTTCATACCGGAAACGAATTCCACGCTCGTCAAGGCTTTCCTCGAAAAACTGGGAGCTAACGTGAAGGTGTACGGAACACTCGATGATGATCCTGCCAGGATAGAATCGACCTTGCGGCAGCTCCTGGCCGAGCATGATCTTGTACTCTTCATAGGAGGCTCTTCTGCGGGAAGCAGAGATTTCGTCTACCGCGTGCTCGAAAACGTCGGCGAAGTCATGGTACATGGTCTCAGCATCAGACCGGGCAAACCCACGGTTTTGGCCGTGGTGGAGAACAAGCCTGTGATCGGTCTACCCGGTTTTCCGGCGTCGTGTTACACCGTGTTGGAACGCATCGTCAAGCCCATCGTTCAGGAATGGTACCACCAGCCGGTTGAAGAGAAGGAGTGTATCGAGGCAGAGAGTGCGGCGAGGATTTTTTCATCGGTCGGTGACGAGGAGTTCGTCAGGGTCGTTCTCGCGAAGGTGAGGGACCGATACGTCTGTGTTCCTTTGAAGAGGGGAGCGGCCACGATGTCATCTCTCACAAGAATGGATGGTACGATCGTCGTTCCGAAGGGGCAGGAAGTTGTGGAAGAAGGCGAGAAGATCACCGTTCAGCTCGAAGTTCCGAAATCCCGGATCGATGGAACCGTTCTGTTCATCGGTAGCAACGATCCTCTGATCGACCTCATGGCGAACCTCCTCGCAGAGCGTGGCGTGAGGTTGTCTGCTGTGAGCGTGGGTAGCTTGGGTGGTGTGCGTGCGATAGCCAGATTCTTCGCACACCTCGCCGGAGTTCATCTTTTCGACCCTGAGAGTGAAACTTACAACCTGCCCTATTTGAGAAGAATGCTGAAACGCTTCGTGCTGATCAAGTTTGCTAAAAGGCTCCAGGGCATCGTGGTTCAGAAGGGGAACCCAAAATCCATAAAAACGCTTTACGATCTCACACGAAAGGATGTCAGGTTCGTGAACAGACAGAAAGCTTCGGGAACGAGGATCTTGCTGGATCACTATCTCTCCAAACTCGGTATAGATCCTCACGAAATCAACGGTTACGACAGCGAAGAGATCACACACATAGCAGTCGCGCTGAGGATCAAGAAGAACCAGGCGGATGCGGGCCTGGCGGTCGCCCACGTTGCCCAGCTCATGGATCTGGACTTCGTACCTTTATGCTGGGAAGAGTACGATCTTTTGATCCTTCCAGAGTTCGTTGAAGATGAACGTTTCCAAATCATAATCGATACGATAAAGTCGAAGGAATTCAGAAACCTCGCCTTACAATGCGCCGGTTATGATATCTCGGATGTGGGGAAGATCGTTGTGGAAGGTGAACCTGTGTGAGAGTCGCAGTCGTGGTGGTCAGCGACAGGGTGAGCCAGGGTATCATGAACGACAGAAATGCGGACACGGTCGAAGAGCTCATGAAACAGATCGGCGCTCGGGTTGAGAAAAGGTCCGTCGTCCCGGACGAACTCGCGCTGATACGTGACGAGCTTTTGAAGCTGAGCGAAGAAGGTTTCGACGTGGTTGTCACCTGTGGAGGCACGGGAGTATCACCCAGGGACGTCACACCGGAAGCGACCGTGCAGGTCATAGAAAAGAGGCTCTACGGCATGGAGATGGCGATGATGCTCGAGGCACTGAAGCACACACCCACGGCGATGCTGTCACGGGCGGTTGTGGGTGTGAGAAAACAGACCTTGATCATCAACCTGCCGGGCAGTCCAAACGCTGTACGGCAGAACCTGAAGGCGATCTTGCCGGCCATACCGCACGCGATCGAAAAGATCAAAGGTTCGACGAAGGATTGTCATGTTCCGGAAGGTGAGTGAATTGAACGGGTCGAAATTTCTCAGACTCGCCACCCTCGACAGGGTCTACTCGGAGTACCTGCAGTCTGTGAAAGCCATCGATGAGGCCTCAGATGTTTCCGTGCTGGAATCGCTGAACTTCGTGGCCGCCGAAGACGTGTTCGCACCTCACGATCTACCCGGTTTCGATAAATCCTTGGTCGATGGTTATGCGATCAGATCGAGAGATGTCGTCGGCGCGAGCGCCAACTTTCCGTCGATGCTGCGTTTCGCCTTCGAAATCAAGGTGGGAGAAAAGCCAGAGAGGTTTCTCAATGAGAACGAAGCCGCCCGGATCGCCACCGGTGCGATGCTTCCAGATGGTGCCGATGCGGTGGTGATGGAGGAGCACACGCAGAGGTTCGACGAGTTCGTCGAGGTGATGAAGCCCGTTGCCGTGGGTGAGAACGTACTCAGAAAAGATGAAGACGTGAAGAAAGGTCAGCTCGTACTCGGCAAAGGTCAAAGGATCAAGCCAGGGCACATCCAGCTCATGCTGCAACTTGGTGTTGATAGAGTGAAGGTGTTTCGACGTGCGAAGGTTGGGGTGATAGCAACGGGGGACGAGATCGTCGAGCCTTTCGTTAAGGATAAGTCCATCGTACAGGTACGCGACAGCAACAGTTATGGACTCGTCGTCTGGCTGAAATCTATGGGTTTTGAAGCCGAACGCGTCGGTCTGTGTCGTGACGACGAAGATGAACTCTTTCGTTTGCTGAGAGATTCTTTCGATAAATACGATGTGCTGATC
The DNA here is from genome assembly GCF_000828655.1 of Thermotoga caldifontis AZM44c09. NCBI lineage: Bacteria > Thermotogati > Thermotogota > Thermotogae > Thermotogales > Thermotogaceae > Pseudothermotoga > Pseudothermotoga caldifontis. Next base: position 1,585,434 of record NZ_AP014509.1, on the reverse strand, counting down.
ATCAGTGGGGGAAGTTCCGTGGGGGCGAGGGACTTCACCGAAGCTGCGATTGCACGCATAGGAAAACCTGGCGTGCTCTTCCATGGGATTTTGATCCAACCTGGAAAACCTACGATCCTCGCGCACGTGGACGGAAAACCTGTCGTGGGGTTGCCTGGAAATCCTGTCTCTTTCACCGTCAGTGCGAGGTTTGTCCTTCTACCTGTTTTGAGGAGGATGGAAGGTGAGAAGGACTTTCTTCCGAAACCTTCAGGGATGGTGAGGTTGACGAAGAACGTATCTTCAAGGCAGGGCAGGGAACATTTCGTCAGAGTGAGAGCGTTCGTGGAGGATGGTCAGGTCTGGGCCGAACCCTTGGAGAGTGAGACTGCTCAGGTGTCGAACCTGGTCGAAGCCAACGGTGTGGTACGAGTGCCGTCGAACGTTGAAGGTTTCTATGCGGGCGATCTGGTGGAATTCTACACGCTCTGGTCCGGGTGGTGATGTCGGATGGTCAAACAGATCCTGGCGCTCTGTCTCTACTTCGGCGCGTACTACGTGATCCTCAGCCGTGCTCAGAGGACGTCCGTCAAGGTGTTCTTGCTCGGTCTCATCGCTGCTGTTCTGAAGATCTCGGAAAGTTTGACGATGGAGAACATATCGCACGTGGTGGACTTCAACACCATAGGCCTCCTGCTGGGCATGATGATCATTGTGGCCGTTCTGAAAGCCACAGGTTTCTTCCAGATGGCGTCAATCTACGCGGTCCGGCTCGGAAAAGGAGAGTTGAAGAAAACTGTCGCGTTGCTGATGATCTTCATAGCGATGCTCTCGGCAGTGCTGGACAACGTCACAACGCTTCTGATATTTGCCCCCATTCTCTTTCTGGTGAGCGATGCGGCCGAAATAGACCCATCCAGGTTGCTGGTGCTCGGTGTGATCGCGTCGAACATCGGTGGTATGGCGACGATGATCGGTGACCCTCCGAACATCGTCATAGGCAGCGCGAGCGGTCTGAGTTTCGTTAGTTTCATTGTTCACCTGGCACCCGTATCTTTGCTGATCCTGTTGATAGCCGTAAGGATGTTCTCAGGTACGGTATCCAAAGAACACGTATCCGAAGCGGGTTTGAAGAACCTGGCGGCGACCGATCCAAGGCAGGCTGTGACGGACAAGAAATTACTCGTGAAGATTGCCTTAGTCTTTTTGGCAACGATTCTCGGTTTTGCGTTCCACCAAGTTCTGGAGATCGACTTGGCTTTGATCGCGCTCCTCGGAGCGGCCCTGAGCCTCGTTCTCGCGGGAAAGAGTTTTGAGGACGTCGCTAAAGAGATCGAATGGGACACGCTCTTCTTCTTCATGGGATTGTTCTCACTCACGCACGCCGTGCAGGTGACCGGCACTCTCGATCGGTTCGCCAGTCTCATCTCCAACGTACACTACGTACCAGTCTTGTTCATCGTCCTCACCTGGCTCAGCGCCGCCATGGCCTCTTTGCTGAGCGCGGTACCGACGGCGATAACTCTGGTACCAGTGATCAAGTACTTGATCGGTCTGGGTTATCCTGTTCAGCTGTGGTGGACGCTGGCTTTAGGTATTGGACTGGGTGCGAACCTGACACCGATAGGTGCCGCCGTGAATATAGTCGGTGTTTCACTGTTGAAGAAGTTCACTGGAAAGAGTCTTTCGTTCCGAGATTTCTTCCAGACTTCCCTTCCGCTCGTTCTAATAGCTCTAACGATTTCGAGCGTGTACAGCTTGCTGATCGGTTTGCTGGGATGGTGAGGACCTCTTGGAACAGCTTTTTCAGGAATACTTAGAGTATCTCAGGTACGTCCGCAGGGCTTCTGAGAATACGATCACAGCTTACAGGATCGATGTCGCGCAGTTCTTGCAGTTCTTGCAAGCGAAGGGTATAGACCTGGCGGTGTTCGGTGTGAAGGATGCCGAAGACTATTTGAAGCATCTTTCGAAAAGTTACGACAAACCGCCGAGCGTTTCAACCCTGGCACGGAAGATTTCATCGCTCAGGAACTTCTTCGATTACCTTCTGCTCAGACACCACGTTTCCAGCAACCCGTGGCTGAAGGTTAGAAGCCCGAGACTCAGAAAGAGGGCGCCGGATTTTCTGACGAAAGAAGAAGCGGAAAACCTGCTGAAAGCCAGCGAGCAGAACGAGAGGGACCACCTGATTATGTGCATGCTGTACTACTGTGGTTTGAGGGTCAGTGAGCTGTGCAACCTCAGGGTTGGAGATGTTTCTTTCTCACCGGCGTTCGTGAGGATAGAGATGGGCAAGGGAAGGAAGGACCGAATCGTTCCTTTGAACAGGCATCTTGCGAACGAACTGAAAATGTACGTGGAAAGGAACGGGAAAGAGAGCGATGAGTACCTCTTCGCAGGCAGAAAAAGGTTGCACCCGAGCACGGTGTTCAGGATCGTTCGAAAGTATGCCAACCTCTGCAACATAAGAAAGAAGGTCCATCCTCACACGCTGCGTCACTCGTTCGCCACTCACCTGCTGCAGAGGCGGGTGAGCGTCAGGGTCGTTCAGGAACTTCTGGGGCACGCGAACCTCTCGACCACGAGCACTTACTTGCATCTGCTCGACGAGGAGAAGTTCGCGGCGGTCAACGTTCTGGTGGAGGAGGAATGAGCTGTGTCGGGGAAACTCACCGTCATTGTGGGACCGATGTATTCGGGCAAGACCACGGAACTGCTTTCCTATCTGGAGATCTACAAGCTCGGAAGAAAGAAGACGCTGCTCTTCAAGCCGGCTCTGGACGTTCGTTACGGCACCAATGTTGTCAAAACACACTCCGGCCTTGAAGCTCAGGCGATATCCGTGGAGTTTTCAAAAGACATGCTTCCCTATCTTCAGGAGAGAGTCGATGCCGTGTTCATCGACGAGGTCCAGTTCTTCGATAAAGATCTGATCAAACTGGTCAGAAAACTGCTCGACGAGAACGTGAACGTGTTCTGTGCCGGATTGGACCTGACCTTCAAACAGAATCCTTTCGAAACGACCATGTTGCTGCTCGCGTTCGCGAACGAGGTCATAAAGAAAAGAGCCGTCTGTCACGTGTGCGGCGAGCACAACGCCACGCTCACCTACAAGATTTCCGACAGCGACTCTGAGATCGATGTGGGTGGCAAAGAAAAGTACATCGCGGTCTGTCGGGATTGCTATAACGGGCTGGTGAAGCAGGGCCATGGAACGGGTGCTGGTGTTACCATCGAAGATCGTTGAGGGTTTCGTCGACGATAGAAACGGCGTGTTTCAGATCGAACTGGACAGAGTGAGAGAGGCGATCGAAAAGAATGCCTTTTTCATCGACAGACAGATCGCCGAGTTCGATGAGTCTGTGAGACAGGTGATACCTTACGTGTTGATGCGTGAGAACGACAAATTCCTCCTGTTGAGAAGAACGAAGAAACAGCAGGAAAAGAGGCTTCACGGCAAGCTCTCTCTCGGTGTGGGTGGTCACATCAACACGAACGACGGTGATACTCCCTGGGAAGCGTTCCTGAAAGGGATGGAGAGGGAGATGCACGAAGAAGTGAACGTTGAGCTCGAGCGACTCTCCTACGTTGGGCTTCTGAACGACACGAGCTCGTCCGTGAGCCGTGTGCACGTTGGACTCGTCTATCTGGCAGAGGTCAAGTTTTTGGGCCTGAACGAGCCGGACATGTTCGATTTCTGGTTCGCCGATCTATCGGAGATAGAGCGAAGAGAAGGAGAGCTCGAAGGATGGTCGAAACTGGTCCTTGCTTTTCTGAGAGGGCGTACGCGAAGCTGAACCTCTATCTGGACGTGGTTGGCAAACGTTCAGACGGTTATCACGACATCCTCGGTCTGTTCCAGACCATCGACCTGTACGATGAGCTCCTTTTCTTTCGAACAGAGCACGCCGGTGAGATCGTTGTGGCGTGCGATGTTCAAATAACGGGAGAAAATCTCGTCGAGAAAGCCTACAGAAAGTTCTTCGAACGTTTTCCGGTCGATTTCGGTTTGAAGGTGGTACTCAAAAAGCGCATACCCATCGGATCCGGGCTTGGAGGCGGCAGTTCTGACGCCGCAGCCACGCTCAGATTCCTCGCGAAGAGTACGAACGTTCCGCCGTCCGAACTCATCGAGATTGCCGTTCAGGTGGGTTCGGACGTCCCCTTTTTCCTCTTCGGTGGTACGGCGATCGTGGAAGGGAAGGGCGAGAAGATCACGCCGTTACGCCCCATAACCGGTTACACGGTGGATCTGTTCTGTCCGGGCGTGAGTGTGAGTACGGCGAAGGCTTATTCGATGCTGAAAGAACACGATTTTTGTAGAGGTCCAAAACCTGTCGAGAGGCTCTACGAAGCTTACATCAACCACGAACACGATGTGATCGCACGCATGTCCTACAACGTTTTTCAGACTCTCGTGTGCTCGATCCACAACGAGATCGACGAAGCGTTGAAAACCGCGTGGAGCACAAACCCCATAGTTGCCCAGCTCACAGGTACGGGTTCGTGCGTTTTCGCCGTTCGTGAAACACATGGACGTCACCGTTTCTGCTGAAGGCCCATCAGTGCGGCACCGAGTGCCCCCGTCGTCACGGGATTCTTCGGGACGATGAGCTCGACACCGAGCAACCGTTCCAGCGCGTTCTTCAATCCTTCGTTCAGTGCGACACCACCCGTGAGCACCACCGGTGGGACACCTTTGACCCTTTCGTACATGGTCGCAAGCCTTCTGGCGATCGCGTTGTGTGCGGCGAACAGTATGTCCTGCCTGCCGTAACCCTTGCTGCGCAACGATATGATCTCGCTCTCGGCAAAGACCGCACACACGCTGCTGATGTTCAGCACTTGCTTCGCCTTCAAGGATTCCTCGCCCATCTTCTCCAAGGGAACCTCCAGAATCGATGAAACGATCTCCAAGAATCTGCCCGTACCCGCCGCACACTTGTCGTTCATCACGAAATCAACGATCTTTCCCTTTTCGACTCTCATCACCTTGCTGTCCTGTCCTCCGACGTCTATGATCGTTCTCACATCGGGATAAAGGTGGCTGACGCCCACCGCGTGACAGGTCAGCTCGGTCATCCTTTCGTGAGCGAAGTCGATGGCACCGCGTCCGTATCCCGTGGCAACGACGAAGCAGTTTTCTTCATCGAACTTCAAAGTTTTCATCGCATGGTCCATCAAACGCTTCGCAGTTCCTCTCGGATCGGCACCGGTTCTGGAAATTTGTTCGAACAGGATTTCTCCACGTTCGTTCAGAACGACGATCTTCGTGCTCGTGGAACCGCTGTCGATCCCGACGAAATAGGAAGAACCGAAATTCTTTCTGTCGCCTCTTTCCTTCACTCTTTCCAGTAAGGCTTCGATCCTGGTTCTGGACTGTTCCAACGCGTTCGTGAAGTCGTTTTCGATCGTCACGAAGGGCAATCTCAATTTTCTCAGCACTCCTTCGTCGAAATGGTAAAAATCACAGAATTTCGCTGTGTGGAGGACGATGGCATCCGGGCGAAACCGCTCGATCAAAGATCGCAGATCCCTTCCGCGTGCGAACCTTCCACAGGGAAGTTTTCTGTTCAGAATCCTTCTGGCCACGGATTCGAAGACGTCCGAGCTTGCCTGCACGTTCGAGATGAGTGCGTAAGGACCAGAGCAGGTCGCGTTCAGGGCAAAGCTTCCGGTTTCTTCCACGATCTTCACCACTTCATCGTCTGCCCAGGAACCCAGCAAAAGGACGAGGCCATCTTTCTTTTCGAGCGAGCCTATCCATTCCTGGTTTGAAAGTTCCTCGAAGATCGCCTTCGCCCTGTACGGATCTTCAACCACGGCCCGTTCCAGCTCGCTCGATCTGTCGACGAACCATTGATGTGTCTTTTCGAGCTGGTCTAAAGATGCTTCGCTGTTGAACGTGGTTTTGAGGAACTCCCACAGCCTTTGAAGTTCCCTCGCGAAGAAACGTACCGAGATCTCATCGTTCTTCACAGGAACGTGCAAATAGAAAGAACGGTTCTTCTTAAAAAAATCGTACGATCTTCTCATCGAATCGCACGAGTCCGTCCACACCAAAACCTCGTCAGGTTTGACGGAGCACACCGCGGATCTGCAAAAAGCGCACGCGTTGGGATGAAGGTATTGAAATTCACCCGAGCTTGGTTCTATCCTCCTGAAAGGGATTTTCAGTGCGTGAAAGAACTCGAACGGAACCAGAGGGCAGTTGTACACGATCATCGGATCATCTCCAGGAAAGCCTCGACCCTCGTTTTGAACTGTTCGGCAGAACCGTTCGTGTGATCCACACAGTCTCCGTCCAGCGACAGAAAGGGGATCTTCAGTTCTTCGAAAGCTCTCTTCACGAGTTCGACGGAACCGCTCGATTGTTTACACCCAAGGTGGTTGAAGTGTATAACGCCATCGACTCTGAAGTCGAGGGCGAGTTTCTTCGCAAACTGTGCTCTTCTATCCACCGTACTCAATAAAGGATTGAGCAGCAGCTTTTCCGCGATACTTTTGAACGGATGGTTCACGTCCACCTTCCAGTCCATCCAGTCCCACGAAAGTTCGCAGGCCACCACCGTGTAGCGGCTGTGTTTGGAGAAAATTTCGTTCAGAACGTTGTCGTAGTAGGGGCTCAGGTGCATCCAGAGGAACCTTTTATCGATGTGCTCGGTTGGAGTTTCGAGCTGTTTTCTGAGCGATCGGACGGCCCTCAGCATGTACACATCCGGCCCGACGTGAAGGGCGTAGAGCAGATTCACGTGCTGGTACAGATGCAGCTTGACGGGTCGCTCGCACAGCTTTGGATAGATCTCTCTCAACGTCTCGAAGATCTCCGACTCCACCTTCAGCTGCTCTTCGAACTTCCTGTGGTCGAACTTCCTGTTCAACTGGTTTTCCAATTCGTAGACTGCGTTTTCCAGCTGTCTTGAGACGTATTCAATCCCTGACTGGTCGAAGGTCCGCGGAACGTCGAGCACCACAGGCTCGACACCGTGCAGCTGGGCCATCGTTCTGAACGCGGGAATGTTGCCGTCGCAGAGCATGTTAGTGACCGCAACGGCTTTGACGTTTCTCAGCATCTTCAAAAGGTTCAAACCGAGCCCTGCACGGTGGAAGGAGCAGGTGTTCTTCGAAACGCCCATCGCCTCCGCCCGGGCGAGCGCGAAATCTTCCAGGTGCATCGCGGCGAGCGTGCCCGCAAGCCCTTCGGCAGAGACGCACTTCAAGCCAAAACCGGCCATGATCTCCGTCGGGAAGAACAGATTGACCAGCGCGATCTCTTCGCCGCTGAAGGCGGAGGCAACGATCGAAAGTGCCGAAAGATCGATCCAGCTCGAAAAATCGTTTTTCACAGCCGCGACAGCCTTGCGGCGCGCAAGTTCCAGCCCGACACCGAATTTGAGCAACTTCCGCGCCGCGGTCGGTCTCTTCCAGAAGAGTCTGACCAAGCTACCGTAAGCTACACTCTTCCTGCTCATCGGTTTGAGCAATTGAAAAGGAGGTCTTTGAACGAGACACCGTTGGCGAGTCTTTCAACCTGGAAGATGTCGGCCACGGTTTGTCCAAAATCGGCGAAGGATTCTCTGACGCCCAGATTTACATCTTTACACACGCGTTCACCGCAGACCAAGATGGGCACCCTCTCTCTCGAATGGTCCGTCGATGGTGTGGTAGGATCGCACCCGTGGTCCGCCGTGATGAACAGAACGTCGTCCTGCTGCATGGCGCTCCAGATTTCTGGAAGCCTCGCATCGAACTCCTCGAGTGCCCTTGCGTACCCTTTCACATCGTTCCTGTGTCCGTACTTCATGTCGTAGTCGACCAAATTGGTGAAGATCATGCAATCGTGCTTTTTGTTCTTCATCACCCAGATCGTTTTGTCCACACCGTCCATGTTGTCCTCGGTCTTGAAGCTTTCCGTTATTCCCCTTCCAGCGTAAAGATCGTATATTTTGCCCACGCCGTAGACTGGAATGTTGTTTTCTGTCAGTATATCCAGCAGCGTGCGTCCCTCCGGCGGCAGGGAATAATCGTGTCTTCTGGGCGTTCTCACGTAGTTGGGCCACTCGCCCGTGAAGGGCCTCGCGATCACTCTGGCGACCTTGAATCCCATCTCGTCGAGCAGGTTCCGCGCGATCTCGCAGTATCTGTAAAGTTCTTCGACGGGGACTATTTCTTCCTTGGCGGCGATCTGAAAAACGCTGTCCGCGGAGGTGTAGACGATCAGGGCTCCCGTTCTTTCATGCTCCGGTCCGAGTTCTTTTATGATCTCGGTGCCCGAGGCAGGTTTGTTTCCGATCACTTTCCTGCCGGTCCTCCGTTCGAATTCCTCTATCAATTCTTTCGGAAAACCGTTGGGGAAAAGATCGAACGGTTTTTTGAGCACGATACCCGCGAGTTCCCAGTGCCCCGTCGTTGAATCCTTCCCGGGACTCTTTTCGAGCATGATGCCGTAAGCACCCATGGCGGGCATTCTCGGAACGCCTGGGATGTCGTCCAGATTACCGAGGCCCATCTTCGCCAGATTTGGTAAGTTCAGGCCTCCCACGGCCCTCGCGGTGTTCACGAGCGTGTTGCTCCCCTCATCACTGTAGAGGTGTGCATCGGGGAGTTCACCTATACCGACGCTGTCAAGAACGATCGCGATCACCCTCATCTCCAGATCCTCCTCACCCGAATCCTCCGCTGACTTGGTAACAGAAGACACAGAAGAACAAAGCCGACGCAGAACCACACCACGAGGTCTCCGTACTTCGTGTAGAAGGTGATCCCTTCGCGCGGGATCAAACTCACTTCCAGCGCGTCGTACATCCTCACAGGTGAGACCTTCACGATCCTTCCGTAAGGATCCACGACGCCAGTTATGCCCGCGTTGGAAACCTGAACCAGTTGGCGTCTGGTCTCCACCGCTCGAAAGACAGCTTTTGAGAAATGTTGCATGAGAGCGGTGTTGTAGGCGAACCAGCCGTCGTTCGTACAGACTATCAAAACTTCGGCACCCTTGCTGACAAGCTTTCGAGACGGCTCGCTGAAGTACGATTCGAAGCATATCTGAAATCCCATCGAAGGATAACCTTCGACCTTCACGGGTGAGAAAGCTTCGCCGGGCTGGAAGTAAACCAGGCCCTTCAAAAAGTCGAAGGCACCGAAGATCTTTTCGTAAGGCAACGTCTCCACGAACGGGAAGAGCTTGACCTTGGAGTAGATCCTCCTGATACCCCACTCATCGATCAAGAAGAGGCTGTTCTTCGGCCCTTCTTTCGATACTGCACCAAGTACGATCTTCAAATTCCTTTCGCTGGCGAGTTTGTAGAGCCTTTCTCCGACTTCATCGCTCGTTGGATCTGAAGGAAACACGTCTTCCGGCAGGACGATCAGCGCGTTTCTGAGCTTCTCCAGGTGCCCTTCAAGTTTTTTGTATAGCTCCATGCTCGAGGATCTGTACTTCTCCTCAGGTGTGACATGGGTCTGCAGCGCCACCAACTTCGTTTCACCGTCTTGAGGCAGGGGCAGGAAATTCTCCACACTGTGCGAAACGAGAACGATCAAAAGCACGATCAGGGCGATCCTTTCGATCGGTCTTGAACTCTTCTTCATCATCGTGTACAGCAACCTGTTGACCAGAACGATCAGAAACGTCAGACCGTAGGAACCCACGATGGGTGCAAGCTGGAGCAATCCGACTTCTCTGTACAGGGCGTCCGCGAGCGTACCACCCGTGAATCCCATCTCACCGAGACCCCTCAGATAATCCATCAGGGTGTAGAGTGATGCGACGAAGACCGCGTCCAGCCACACACGGTTCTCAACCGATCTTTTTCCGATCGCGTACAGCAAGCCGAACAGGGCGAAGGGTAGCGCTTCGATGACCAGCATGAGCAGGAAGACGAAGAATCCGAGCCAGCCCGGAAACCGCGAAAACGTTCTGGGCAGATTCTCCACGAGAACCGGTAGCACCCAGTAGAGGTTGATCGCACTGAAGAAGAAAAAGTACAGAAAACCGTACAGCGTACTTTCGAAAACGCTTTTGTTCTCGAGGGCCATGAAGAGGAATATCAAACTGAACCACACGAAAAAGCCTAAGAGAAAGCCTGGCATCGCCAGAGCCGTCAAGACACTCGAAAGGGCGAGGAAGAGAAGGCTCATTCTCGAACACACTCCTGAAGGATGAACCTTTCCAGAGCTTTCGCGACACCAGAATCATCGTTGCTTTGTGTGACGTACGTTGCGATTTTTCTAACCTCCTCTGGAGCGTTCATCATCGCCACGGAGATGCCAACCATACGCATGATCGAGATGTCGTTCAGATTGTCCCCGATGTACATCACTTCCTTCGGACTGATGCCGTACATGTCCAGGAAAAACTCGAGCGCTTTCTCTTTCCCAACGTTGGGTCCGAAGATCTCCACGAACGCTTCTCCATCCTTCTTCTGGTTTTCCACGATCGTGTAGCCATCGTGGAAGATCGAAGAAACTTCCCAGATCGCTCTGTTAACGTCTTCGACGTTGCCAACGAGTGCGACTTCGACCACACCGTTCCTCTTCCTCAGTTCTTCGATCAGGTCCTTGACCAGCGTGATCCGATGCGCGTTCAATCTGAAATACTCTTCAAAGGCACCGTGGTAAGGTCCTTCAACGAGCATGTCTTTCTCTGAAAAGAAGGATTCGTAGACCACAGGATAGACCGAATGCGCGCGGCACGATTCCACAAAGTGACGTGCCAACGTTGAATCGAGCTCGATGCTTCTGTAGACCTTCATGTCCACAGGATCGATGATCAGAGCTCCATTCTGAAAGACGGCTGGAATGCTTATCTTCAGCTCCCTCACGTAACGCGCCGCCGAGCCAAAGCTTCGACCAGTGAAGATCGTGACGTGGACTTTGAGTTCGACCGCGCGACGTATGCTCTCTCTGTTCCTTTCCGATATGCACTTCTTGCTGTCCAGAAGCGTACCATCGAGATCTATGCAAACGAGCTTGATCAAGCGCCTCACCGTTCAAAGTATAACAAAAAGAGGGAGCTTTCGCTCCCCCTGGTGCCGAGGGCGGGACTTGAACCCGCACGGGCCGAAACCCACATGGCCCTCAACCATGCGTGTCTGCCAATTCCACCACCTCGGCAGTCCGTACAAAATTTTACCACGCGATCGTCATCACTGTCAATCTGTACACAGACCTCCTCTACCCATCGTCTTCGCTCTGTAGAGCCTTTCGTCTGCGACTCTTATGAGCGTTTCAAGATCGCTACCGTCTTCTGGAAACTGTGAAAGCCCCACCGATACGCTCAGATTCAGGGTGAGATCGTGAACCTGGAAGGGTTTCTTGACTGCTTCTTGCAATCTTTGGGCCACGTTGGAACCTGCTTTCTTGTCCGCGTTAGGAACTATCAACAGCATTTCGTCTCCCCCATAGCGGATCAGTATCGTGTCTTTCCTGGCGTTCTCCCGCAACCTGCGGGCGACTTCTTTGAGCACCTCGTCTCCCACGGTGTGCCCATAAACGTCGTTTATCTCCTTGAAGCCATCAAGGTCGAGCATGATCACACAGAATTTTTCACCGAGACTCTGAAGATTGTGAGAAATTCTCTCCAGAACGTTCCTGTTGGCCAAGCCCGTCAGCCGGTCGGTCTCCGCTTTGGATTTCCAGAAGTCTATCTGCTTCATCTGCTGGGTCGTTTCGATCAAAACGAAGGTCGTCTCAACCGCTTCTCCAGCCTCGAAACGTGGGACTGCGTGCACTTCGAACCATCTGTTTGTTCCATCGATATGGAGTGAGACTGCTTTCACCACGTTCCTTTCAACCTTTTTGATGTGGTTCAAAATTGTCTCGAACATCTGAACGACCTCTGGCCTCAGCCTTTCTGAGTTTTCAGCTTCTTGCACGAACGTTTTCCTGAAGGCTTGGTTCATGAAAATAACCTGTCCGTTCCTGAGCACCGCGATGGGTTGTGGTATCGAACTCAGGATGATCTGTAACCTTTCTCTCTCTTGCGACTGCAACGACAAAAGCTTCTCTCTTTCTTTCTGGTAACGGTTGAAAGATACCACGAAGAACAGCGAGATCATAACGTAAACAGCACCGAACACGACGATCACGCGCCGGAACTGTCCTGCGATCTTTTTGAACTGTTCCTCTAAGGTTTCGCTGTACAGACCCGTACCTATTATCCAGCCCCAGGGTTCGAAGGTTCTGATCGCGGAGATCTTTCTCTCCAACTTCTGTTCCCCGTAGACGTACCATTCGTACTCGGCGAATTCTCTGTTCTGCTTCGCTGCTTCGACGATCGCACGCACTGCGGCGGCGAAAGCTGGATCGTTCGAATCGAACCCGCTCTGTCCTTCCAGATCCGATCTGTAAGGATGTGCCAGGAGCATTCCTTCTCTGCTCAGCACGAAGAAGTAATCTTTACCCTCCGGGCCGTACCGAAGAGTTTTGAGCTCTTCGAGTGCGTTCCTCTGGGCGGTTCGTTCGTCGAGTGCACCTTTCTCGTAACTCGAAAAGTAGTGCTGCACCAGCGCGATCGCTATGTCCACCTGGTGCTTCAGACTGTTGAGCTGGTGGTTCAGGGATATCTGGTACAATTTTGGAAATACCAGCCAGATCGGATAAACTATCAGTGTGAAAACTGCTGCGAGCAAGACCAGCACTAACGGGATAGCGTTCGTGATTCTGAACCGCACGCCGCACCGCTCCTGTGTCACGCTTCAACGCGATTATACTTTACACACTTTCATCGAGGTGGTCCAGGTGTACTTTCTCGGTGTGGACGTTGGAGGTACGAAGACGCACGTTCTGATCGTGGACGGATCCGGAAACGTGATCTCCTTTCACGAAGGACCCGGTGCGAACTATCAGGGAATGGGCGTGGAGAAGGCTCTTCACAATCTGAGACAGGCCATAGCAGAGGCGCTGGAGAAGGCGTCGCTGACAACCGACGAGCTGAATGCGAGTTTCTTCGGTGTCGCTGGGGCCGACTTCGAGTACGAGAACAGGATCGTGCGTTCGATGCTGGAAAGACTCGGATTGAAAAATTACGCGTTCGACAACGATGGCAGGATCGCCTTAAGGTCCGGAACCATGGACGATGTTGGCATCATGATAAGTTGCGGCACCGGTGGCATCAACTACGCGTGCGATGGAAAGAGGATCGAGAGGATTGGGGGATTCTCAACGTTCTTCGGTGAGCGTCTCGGCTCGTACATCGTTGCGGGTAAGGTGGCCTCTGCGATCGTGAGGGCGAAGGATGGAAGATCGGAAAACACGATCATGGTGGAAATGTTCGAATCTCAAATCCAATCGAACATCGAAGACATCATGCACTTCGAATACGAAGGGAATTACGAAAAGATGAGGGAATACGTGGTTTTGTTGATAAAAATCCTCTTCTCTGCCGCACGAAAACATGATTTTGTCGCCCTGAAAATACTCTGCGAAATCGTTGAGGAGGTCCTCAGCATCGTCAGGGCGTTCAGATCGAAACTGAGTTTCACACCCCCGATAAAGCTGGTGCTCGAAGGTAGTTTCTTCAAGAACGCGGATCCCATGCTTCTGGATATGATCCAGACCGCCCTCGGAAGAGATTACCGGCTGATCGTTCCGAAGCATCCGCCGGTGGTTGGGGCGGTGCTTCTGGCTGCCGAGCTGGCAGGTTACAGATTCAACGAGGAGTCGGTCGAAAGATTGATCCGTCACTGGGGGGATGGCGCGTGAAGATAGCGATCGTGGGAGCGGGTAGCAGTTACACTCCGGAACTCATATCTGGTCTGTTGCAGATCTCGAGCGAGATCGGACTCGAGGAAGTCTGGATGCACGATATAGACGAAAGAAAGCTTCAGATCATGCACGCTTTCTGCCAAAGGCTGGTGAAAGACAACTTCAAACTGTTCAAGACTCAGGATTTCGTTGAAGCTGTGAAACAAGCAAAGTACGTGGTCTTCCAGTTCAGACCCGGTGGTTTGAAGGCGCGCAGGCTGGACGAGGAGATCCCTCTCAAATACGGTCTCATAGGACAGGAGACCACGGGAGTTGGGGGCTTCGCTGCGGCCTTGAGGGCGTTTCCCGTCGTTGAACGGTACATCGATCTTTTGGACAAACACAGCGAGGCGGTTGTCATCAACTTCACCAACCCTTCGGGTCACGTGACGGAGTTCGTGCTGAACTACCTCGGTTTCGAACGGTTCATAGGTCTCTGCAACGTACCCATCAACCTCTTGAACCAGCTCGCTCGTCTACTTTCCTGCGAGATGAACGATCTTTTCTTGAAGTACTACGGACTGAACCATTTGAGCTTCGTTGAGAAGGTGTGGCTGAAGAACGAGGATGTCACGGAGAAGGTTTTCCAGTTGGTCTCACACTACGACACTCCGGAGATGCCGGCATGGATCTTGGAATCGTTGAGGCTCATCGTGAATCCGTACCTTCGGTACTATCTGTCGACACAGACGATGTTCGAAAAGATCGTTCATGAAGGCACACGCGCCGAAAAGGTGATCCAGATCGAGGAACAGCTCTTCAAAAAGTATGAGACGGAGAGCGAGATTCCGAAAGAACTGTCCCTGAGAGGCGGGAGCCTCTATTCCACGGCGGCAGCCATGCTGATCAGAGATCTGGCCCTTTCGAACAGCTCGGTGCACATCGTCAACACGAGGAACAGGGGCGCGATCAATAACTTGCCGGCCGATTACGTGCTCGAAATACCGTGTCTGACGAAGGCCAACGCAGTCTCACCGATCAGCATGAACGATGCAGATCATTTCGCAGTCGGGCTCATCCACACGATAAAGATGTACGAAAGACTCACCATAGAGGCGTATCTGAAGAGATCGAAAGCGACGGCGATCAAAGCCCTACTTTTGCATCCGCTCGGTCCGAGGTCTCACAACGTGAAAGAACTGCTGGAAGACATATGCGACGCCAACAGGGACCACTTCCAGCTCCATTGAAGGGATGATCACTCCTGCTGCAGATCACGGGAGGTAGTCTGAGGGGAAGGAAAGTCGAGCCCGTTCCAGATCCAAGAACGCGCTACACCAGCTCGATGGTGCGTCAGGCGCTGTTCAGCATGATCGATGTGTCCGACAAAAGTTTTCTGGAGCTCTTCTGTGGCAGCGCCGTGGTCTCCATCGAGGCGATCAGCAGGGGCGCCAGGAGGGCCGTGGCGGTCGACGTTTCGAAGCTCGCCGTTCAGATCGCGAGGAAAAACGCCCATAGGCTCGGCGTGGATCTCACAGTGCTGTGCATGGATTACAGAAGGTTCCTCGAAAAGAACATGGAGAGATTCGATGTGGTTTTTTTAGATCCACCGTACGATCTGGGCTTTGTGAGCGAGGCGTTGAAGCTCTTAGCGGAGAAAGACGTCGCGGAGACGATCGTCGTGGAAAAGTCGAAAAGAGAGAAGGTGACGATCCCGGATCGCTTCGAGCTGATCAGGCAGAGGACTTACGGTGACAGCGAACTGCTCATCTTGAGACGTTCACCGGCTTTGGAACCAGAAAGTAAGGAAGTTCACCCGGTTTGAGGTTCAGCTTCTCTCTCACGTTCGAAGGCGTGGCGTTGAGCATCTCGAAGCACAGATTGCCGATCCTCACACCCCAGATACCTTTTTCTTCATAGAAACTGATGGGCTGACTGGATCTGTAGACTATGTTCACCCCATCGTTTGCGATCCTCTTGATCGTGTAACTTTCCTGCCCGAACTCCACCCTGTACCAGACCAGTTTCTCCTTGCCGTCAACCTTCTCCCAGAAACTGATCGCAGAATCGCTCACACGCGCTGTGCTGATTGATCTGTACCAGAAATCGTGCCTCAAGAAATCGACCGCCATCATCAGATCTATGTCCTCTTCCAGACGTTTCGTCATCTGAAAGAAGTGCGTGATCGTCGTGTTCAAACATAGCCCAGCTATCGCGATGAAGCAGAGCGAGACGATCAGATAGACGAGCATCTGGATCGTTATGAAACTCACACGCCAGCTCGGTACAGAGCTTCGTAGGCTTCTGCGTTCAGAACGGCACATCCTGCAGCACCCCTGATCGTGTTGTGCACCAGAGCAACGAACCTGAGCGCGCGATCGGAAACCTTCACCAGCCTTCCCACGCTCACCGTCATACCGTTCCCCATATCTCTGTGGAGTCTCGGCTGTGGAGCGTCCTTGGCGGGCAGATACACCAGAGGTTTTTCCGGGGCCGTGGGAAGTTTGTATCCTTTCAAGGGCGCAAAGTTCTCTATGGCCCCTATCAACCTGTCGATGTCGACCCTTTCACTCGTCTCGACGTAAGCGCTGACCATGTGACCATCCTGAACGGGCACCCTGTTGCACTGCGCAACGATCTCGAATCCGGCGAACTCGATGCCACGCCCTGTGAACTTGCCCAGTATCTTCTTCGGTTCGGTGCACATCTTTTCTTCCTCGTTCTTTATGTACGGTATCACGTTGTCTATGATGTCCAGGGAGGCGACCCCAGGATATCCTGCACCCGAAACGGCCTGCATCGTTACGACGCTGACGAACTCTATCCCGAAAAGATCTGCGATGGGCTTGAGCGCCATCACCAGGCCTATCGTGGAACAGTTCGGGTTGGTGATCAGCCTGCCGGGCGTTTTCTGTAGCTCCACGAGTTTCATGTGTTCAAGGTTCACTTCGGGCACGAGCAGGGGTACATCTTCGTCCATCCTGTGGCTCGCCGCGTTCGAAAAGACCGTATAGCCCCGCTCCACCAGACGTGTCTCAATCGGTCCAGCCACGTCGGAAGGCAGTGCCGAAAAAACGTAGTCACAGTCGAAGTTCGAATCGACGCTGACGATCTCCATGTCCTTGACCTTTTCTGGGATTTCGCAGGGTAAATGCCAGTGGACAACGTCCGCGTACTTCTTCCCGGCCGATGCTTCGGAGGCTGCGAGCACAGTTATTTCGAAGAACGGATGGTTCGCAAGTAGCTGTACGAACCTCTGCCCCACCGTGCCTGTCGCGCCGAGAATCGCCACCTTCCTTTTCATTCCTCGATCCCTCCTCAGACCTGTTTCGAATAGAGCAGGCTGAGCATGGCCTTCGTCGCCTTCGCCCTACCCATGGTGAAGATGTGGATGCCGGGAGCACCCGATGCGAGCAACCCTTCTGCGAGTTTCGCGGCGAACCTCACACCGATCTTGAATTCTTCCTCGCTACTGCGTGCCTGTTGCATCTGCGATACGAAGTGCTCAGGTATGGTCACGAAGAACTTCTTTGGAATGGAGTAAATGCTCTTCAGATTGACGACAGGTTTTATCCCGGGTATGATGGGAACGCTTATGCCGAACTCTCTCGCGAGCTGGACGAACCTTCTGTATATCTCCACGTCGAAGACCATCTGCGTTATGACGTAGTGTGCCCCGGCGTCTATCTTTCGCTTCAAATTCAGAAGATCTTCCTCCATGTTCGGCGCTTCGAAGTGTTTCTCAGGATAACCTGCGACACCGATGCAGAAATCTGTGGGCACATTCTGTTCCGTTGGATACAGATAGATTCCTCTGTTCAGATTCGCAATGTGTCTCACCAGCTCCACCGCGTGCTTGTAAGAACTTCTATCCTGCTGTTCGCTCATGGGATTTTCGTACTCGCCTCTGACGGCGAACACGTTTCTGACACCTATCAGGTGCAGGTCTATCAGCAGATCTTCGATCTGGTACTTGTCCATACCGTAGCAGATGACGTGAGGTACAACGTCGATCTTGTAACGGTGCATGAGCGCCGCACTCAGACCGACCGTACCAGGCCTCTTGACCTTGGTCACCTTCACGATCTGATTGTCGATCTCGACGTAGGCGACTTCGGGGGCGTGCCTCGTGACGTTGATGAAGGATATGGGAAAATCCATCAGCTCGTCGACCGTTTTGAAGATCTCTTCAACGTCGTGTCCCCTGTTCGGTGGGAGGACCTCTATGGACAAGATTGGACCTTCCTTTATCTTATCGACCAGCTTCATCCGAATCACCTTCCAGCAGAACGATCTCGAACTGTCCTTTCACGCCCAGTTTGTCCTCGAAGATGACCAGAACGCCGAGTACATGTTCGTTGATCGCACGTTGCAACAGATTTTCCACATCCTCCTTCTTTTTCACCTTGTTGCAGTAAGCGGTGGCGAAAGCATCTGCAATCGTTGCGTTCCTGCTGATCACAGTTACCGCGTCCGCGTTGCCAAAGCTCAGCGAGTGTCCAAACCGTCCAGAGGAGGTGCAGACGCCCCAGCTACCTTCTGGAATCTTCAATCCCACCCTGCCAGAGAGGGGAGAATCTCCCGCGTACACGGCCGAAACGATGCCGCCGTTGCATTTGATGAAGATGTCCCCTCCGTTCTCCACGATCACCTCTTCGCAGCCGAAGTTCTTCGACAGGAACTCACCAACCTCGTCCGCGAACGCTCCAGCCACCGCCGCGGTGGGACCGACGCCGGCAAGCTTCGCAGCCTCGACCATCTTCATCGCGATCTTCGGTCCGTCGAACGGTTCCACCGGTTCGAGCGAAGAGAAGAACTCCGGACAAATTTTCGCAACCTCCAGAAGCTGTCGATACAGATCCTGAACAAGCCCGAGCACGGCCTCTGGCATGTGTGGATCGTACCTGTCGACTCCGATCCACAGATCGGTTTCTCTGTATCGAACAATGAAGGTTTGCAATCTCTGACTGTGAAAATCTCTGTAAAACCTTCTCACAGTGGAGGCAGCTTCACCCCGACGGGACACACGTCGCTGCACAGTCCACAGTTCGTGCAGAGATCTCTCTCGAACTTCAGAACATCGTCGACGAGTTTCAACGCGTCGAAGGGGCACACGCCCACACACATACCACAGTTCACACAGGTTGGTTCTTCCATTCTGAAACTTTCGGCTTGCTTCACTTCCTCGAGCCCCTTCATGCTCCTCGGCTCGTCGAACAACTTGACGGGACTTGTGAGTGTGAACTGACCTTCGTGGATCCAGCGTTTCAAGACTTCTGCGATCTCGCGTGCCATCGCAAGGCTCGAGATCGGTGCAGTCTTCACCTTTTTACCCTCTATCTCGATCCATCCAGACCTGAGTTCTGCGTAGTTGACGAGCCTCAGCACGGGTCTTCCTGCTTTTCCGTAGTCCCTCAGCTCCGTGGTTATCTCTTCGTTCGATCTGCTCACGTAATAGGCGATCTCTTCGTTCAGGACAGGTATCGGTACGCCTATGCCGATGAACATCGTCACACCGTAGTTTTTGAAATACGCAGCCCTCAGATACCTCGGATTCATCCTCTTCGCATCGCCTATCACGGCGAGCGTCCTCGCGGCGGAGATGGGTATGCCGTGTTCGTTCGTCTGCACGTTGTTTCTGAACTGCGTGCCTGGCCACACCACGTAACCTTCCGTGCCACAGAGGAAGATCTTCGTTCCCAGGCCGATCGTGAGCATCTTTGGATCTTTCAACAACGGGCTCAGCTCGCCCGAGGTGGAATAAGTGACGTTTCCAAAGTTCGCGAGCAGTTTACCCATGTAGGTGTATATGGTCCTGTCAGAACTGTTGGTGGCCGCGGCGTAGTTCTGGTACGCGTTCCTCGGGTTGAACATGAAGAAATCGTTTATCATGTCCTTGTTCACGTAACCTTCGAACTGCTTCCTCGGATAACAGTCCGTCCCTTTTCCTTCCGCTTTCAACCTGAGATTCTGTCCCCTGATGAGCAGTTCTATGATGTGTGCTCCGCCGAAACTTTTGTCCTGCTTCGATTCCTGCGTCACACCTATGTAACCGTCCACGGCCGCCAGACCGCCGTAGACTTCCACACCTTCGATCTCTATCCTCTCCATCCTCATGGGTGGTCTGGTGTGACCGAAGTTCACGAACGCTCCACTCGAGCACATGGGTGCGAAGGTGGCCGTCGTCACCACATCAACCTTCCTGGCGACTTCCTTAACGCCCTCTTCTTTCGCCAGCCTGACGACCTCTTCTGCCGTGAGCACCACCGCTTCGCCGCTCAGAATCTTTTTGTTGATTTCTTCAATCGTTCTCATTTTCGACACCTCCAAAAAATTCTTCATGTATCGCTCGGAGGGCTTTGTCTCTGTCTTCAACACTGACGATGAAATAGACGGTCACTTCCGACGCACCCGCCGAGATCATCAAAACGTTGATCTTCTCCTTAGACACGGCGGAAAAGATCCTCGCCGCGATCCCGTGTTTCTGGAGCACACCGTTTCCCACCGCCGCGATCAGAGAGATGTTCGTCTTGAAATCGATCTGTTCGACCTCCGGGATGTTCAGCTTTGAAACGATCTTCTTCGATTTTTCCAGATCCTGTCGCGAGATGAGCACGTTTATACTCGTCTGAGCCGTTATCACGGATTTTATGTTGATGTTCTCGGCACCGAACGTCGATGCGATCTGACCGAGCAAGCCCGGCACACGACCCACGTTGGAACCTTTGAACTGAACGATGGCGATGTCGTCGGTGAAAGAAATGCTCTTGACCACGTCCTTCGTTGTCGAACCGTTCGCGGTTATGATCGTGTCAGGTTCGTCGATGCCTTTGAACTGGTTTATGTTGAACACGTACAGCGGTATGCCCTTCTTTCTCAAAGGTTCAACGGTCGCATGGTGCAGTATCTTCGCTCCGAAGTAGGAGAGCTCTGCAGCTTCATCGTAAGAGAGCATCTTCACGGGTTTGACGTTCTTCACATGCTTCGGATCGCACGTCATGAAACCGGACACGTCTTTGTACAGGTCCACCCTCTCTGCGTCCAAACAGTAAGCCAGTGAAGTTGCCGTGTAATCGCTCCCACCGCGACCCAGTATGGTGACTCTTCCATCGTGAAGCCCGTAAAAACCGGGAACGACGTAGTTTCTGTTCTTCTTGAAGAACGCAACCGCGTTCCGGCGGCTCGCCTCAAGGTCGACCGTCGCGTTACCGAACTTACCGTCCGTCACCAGTCCGAACTGCTCGGGCAACGCCTCTTCGAAGTCCAGACCGTGTTCGTTGAAAAATCTGGTTATCATCAGAGACGAACAGCGCTCACCGTGGCTGACGATGTAATCCTGAAACTCCACGGGAACTTCTTTCAGAAGTTTCGAGCCCAGCAGAACGTCTCTGATTTCGAAAACCCGATCCTTCAGCTCTTCGTCGTCTTTGCCTATGAAGGATCGGTAGCGCTCGTAGAGAGATTGAAGAAAAGCATCGACGTCGAGCCGATCGATCTTCGAAACGGCGTCTATCAACTGGTTCGTGACACCGTAGACGGCGGATACCACCACGATCAGGCTGCCTTTGTACATCTTCACAACGTCCAGGATCTTGAAAAGATCGTCTCTGCTCTTCAGATTCGAACCACCGAACTTGAGCACGAACCTGCTCAACTCTTCTCACCTCCGACCAGCCTTTTGCATAGGTTCAGCGCTTCCAGTGCATCCTTCGCGTAGTACACTTGGAACTGCTGTGCGAGCTGCTGGTTCATCGATGCCCCACCGGCCACGATGAAGACGTCCACGCCGTTTTCTCTCAAAAGGTCGGCGGTTTCTTTCACATAGCCCACGGTCGTCGTCATCATCGCTGAGAGGCCCACTATGTCCGGTTTGATCTCCCTCACCGCCGCGAGTATCTTCTCCGCTGGGACGTTCTTTCCAAGGTCTATCACTTCGAATCCACCGCTTCTCAGCACCGTGGCGACGATCTTCTTTCCTATGTCGTGTATGTCATCCTGCACCGTCGCCAGAACCACGGTTCCGAGCTTCTTCTGGGAACTACCTATCAGGCTGTTGAGATGATCGAAAACGGGCTGAACCGTCTCCGCCGCGAGCAACAGGTGTGGTAGATAAATCTTCCCGGTCGCGTAGAGCTGACCGACCCTCTCCATCGCCTTCGCCAGGATGTTCTGGCTCACGTACAGCGGATCGTGGTCCTTCAACAGGTCTTTGACCAGTTCCATTATCTGCTCGCGCTGACCTTTCAGTATGTAATTCACCAAGGGTTCCTCTTCGAGCTGTTCCAGTTTCACGATCTGTTCTCCCCTCAAGGTCAGCGCACCTTTCAGAACGTTCATGGTCGTCTGCTCCCTGCTGTTCAGTATCGCCGCGTTCAGACCGGCATCGACACAGAGAGACAAGAACGCCGCGTTCACACTTTCTCTCTCGGGCAGACCAAAACTCAGGTTCGAAAGGCCTATGCTGCTCTTCAGACCCAGTTCCCTCAGCTTTCTTATGGTTTCCACAGTGACGCGGTAGTCCTTTTTCGCGCCGACCGGCAGTACCAGAGGATCGAAAAAGACTCTGTCCAGATCCACGCCTTCGGATTTCAAGATCTCCGCGGCCCTTTTCGCGAGTCTCACCCTGCCTTCGCTGTCCTCCGGAATCTCCTTCTCCATGCACAGCACGATGAGCATACCACCGTAGCGCTTGATCAGCTCTATTCTGGAAAGCAGATGCTTTTCATCGCACGTCGCGGAGTTCAGAATGGGTCTGCCGACGTACTCTCTGAAGCACACCTTTAGAAAATCCAGCGTCTGAACGTCTATGGAAAGCGGCAGGCTCGCGTACCTGTCCAGTTCGTTGATCAAAACCTTGAAGTGTTCTTCACTGAGCACCTTTTCGAGTCCAAGGTTCACGTCTATGATCGCGCATCCTTCCTGTTCCTGCTCCTGTGCGAGCCTGATCAGCTGGGAGAAGTTCATCTGTCTGATCTCTTCCTGGAGCTTTTTCTTCCCAGTCGCGTTGATCCTTTCCCCGATGATCAGAAAAGGTTCGACCGACTTCAAAACGGTTCTGGACGAAAGAAACTGCTGCTCAACGACCTGCCTTTCAACCGGCCTTCTTTCTCCCACGTAGCTGGTCATCATCTTTATGTGCTCGGGACCCGTGCCGCAGCATCCACCGACGATGTTCGCACCCATTTCAACGAAGTCCCTCATGTAGATGGCGAACTCCTCAGGGCTCGTTCTGTAAACGATCCTGTTCCCGACCAGCAACGGTTTTCCCGCGTTCGGCTCGACGCAGAGTGGTTTTCTGCAGTACTTGGCAAGCTTCGAGAATACGGAGAGCATCTGTTTCGGTTCGAGCGTGCAGTTTATCCCTACCACGTCCACGTCCAGATCGTTCATGAGCGTGGCATAGATCTCCACCGATGTTCCGGTGACGGATTTTCCGTCCTCTTCGAAGGTCATCGACACCACCAGCGGAATTTCTTCAGACACATCCCTCACGGCGAGTATCGCGGCCTTCAACTCTTTCAGATCGCTCATCGTTTCGATGATGATCCCATCCACACCCGCATCTATCAGGATGGAAGCCTGTTCTTTGAAAACTTCGTACGCCTCCTCGAAGTCGATCTCTCCCATGGGCTTGACGAAACTGCCAGTCGAAGACATGTCACCGAACACGAGCTGACCGTTCTTGCAAACAGATTTTGCTATCTCCACCGCTTTCCTGTTGATACGTTCTATCGATTCTGCAAGACCGTACTGGCTGAGCTTGAATCTGTTCGCACTGAAAGTGTTCGTGAGCAGTATGTCCGCCCCCGCGTCTACGTAATCCTGCTGGAGCCGTCTGACCATCTCGGGATCATCTATGTTCAAAGTTTCGATCAGCTTTCCCCGAAATCCCCTTTTGAACAGTTCGGTACCGTAAGCACCATCTAAGAAAAGCACTCGCTTTTCGAGAAGGTTCAGAAATTCATTCCTCTTCATCGTACCACCCTATCATGCACGTTGTGGTCTTCCGCGGGACCATGATGCCGCTGTCCAGAACTTCAACGTTTTCTATCTTCAGGAGCCCCACTATGTATCTGTTCCACCTTATATCCACATCGCCGTAGCCCGGTGAAAAACGCATCGTTCCTCTGCCGAACCTTTCTCTCAGTTTCCTGTCGAACGCTTCGTTCAACGCCTCCAGTGCCTCGGAAGCCCACGCGTCCAAAACGGCCGCATCGTACGTTCGATTCTCTTCGAGCAAAGAATTCACCAGTTCATCGATTTCTTTTCCCAGCGTCGAAAGGAAAAGACTGACACGCTTCACACCAGTGAAGGAACGGGGAACCAGGGGGGAAGGAAGTTCTTCTACAGGGAAAACGGCGTGATGAACGAGAGGTTTTGAAACCTTCAGTCCCTCGAGGAAGAGTTCGTTGAAACGCACGAGCATCTCTGTTTCGGCAACCACGCTTCTGTAACGCGTTCTCAATCGCGCAAGGAACACCGCTTTGTCCGGCATGTACTCTTCGAGTTTTGGAACGTAAAGTTCGACCAATTCTCATCCCCCTTTGTCCACGATGATACAACATCTGCGCCGAAACATTGTGAAACGTGCACGAACAAAATTTGAAGGTTCATTCAACCACCTGGCTTGCGGCCTTCCTGAGTCTGTTCATCACCGAGAACAGTATACCTTTCTCGGGTAGGCCGACCACGATGGCGACATCCGCAGCGTAGTTGTCCACGGATCTGAGCACCTTGAAAAGGTTCTGGGCGATCGTGTAAGGTTCTGAAAGTTTTCCCATGACGATGATCCTTCTTCCGTAGAAGTTTCCCGCCATCTCTTCGGGACAGACGATGGGCGCATCTGGATGCATCATCAGAACGCTGTCGAGTTTTCTCTCATCTAAGACCAAGATCAGAGGCTTGTTCGGTGCGTAGTGTCTGTACATCATGCCTGGCGCGAGCGGTCTCTCAACCTGGGCTTTTCCGAGCAGAAAATCGGGTATGTGCAGCTCTGGAACCACCCTGCGTATCTCTTCCACCGTCGCAGGACCTGGCCTCAAGAGCGTGGGCCTTTCCCGGGAAAGGTCTATCACGGTCGATTCCAGACCCAGGGGGGTTTCACCAGCATCGATGATCACGTCCACCGATCCGTAGAGATCCTCTATGACGTGCTGTGCACTCGTCGGGCTCGGTCTTCCAGAAAGGTTCGCACTCGGTGCAGCGATGGGCGTATCACTGAGTTCTATGAGCATCTTCGCCACGGGATGACTCGGCATCCTCACTGCGACCGTTTCCAGCCCGCCAGTGACCTCCTTTGGAACCTGCGGCTTCTTTTTGAAGATGATCGTCACGGGGCCTGGCCAGAAGGTTTCGATCAAAGTTTTTGCCTTGTTGATGTCGTCTTCGATCAAAAGGTCGAGTTGTTTCAGATTCGATATGTGCACGATGAGTGGATTGTCCGCGGGTCTTCTCTTGATCTCGAATACACGAAGGACCGCCGCCCTGTCGAAACAGTTCGCTCCAAGACCGTACACGGTCTCCGTCGGGAAAGCGACGGTCCCACCTCTTTTGATCACTTCAGCCGCCTTCTTGAGTATTTCGGCGGAAGGGTTTATCGGATCCACCTTCAAGATCAAGCTCAAGACGAACACCCCTTTTTCACAACCATTCTACCTTAGGAGTGACACACGTACACGTAGAAAAGTTCATCGGGAGGCAGATCATGTTCAACACCAACTTTCAGATCATAAAGGTTGCCATGGACGTTGCGATGCTCAGGCAGAGCGTTCACGCTCAGAACATAGCGAACGCCGAGACGCCCAACTATCGACGCAAGTACGTTCTGTTCGAAGAACTTTTGAAAGAGGCTTCGAAAGTTCGCCTCACCACAACACACGAAAGGCACATAGCCTCAGTTCAATCTTTGCCGCGGGCACGCATCGAGGTCGACAGACAATCTTTCTACAGGAACGATTTCAACGGCGTGGACATCGATTACGAAGTGTCTCAAATGGTCGCGAACGGTCTGAGATACGAGGTGCTGTCGAGGCTCATGTCCAAGAACATCGAATACTACAACACGGTTTTGAGAGGTGTATAATATGGACGAGTTCACGATTTTCAGAGTCAGCGCTTCTGGAATGACGGCTCAGCGTCTCAGGCTCGATGTCATAGCGAGCAACATAGCGAATTCAGAGACCACCAGGACAGAGCGCGGTGAACCTTACAGAAGAAGGATTCCGATCTTCGCCGAGTACATCATAGACAGAGCCAGCACCTCGGCTGTGAGGGTGGTACGAATAGAAGAAGATCCTTCTCCGTTCAGGCTCGTCTACGATCCAGCGCATCCAGACGCCGACGAGAACGGTTATGTGAGGTATCCCAACGTGAACGTGCTCAGAGAAATGGTAGATCTGATCAACGCTCAGAGGTCTTACGAAGCCAACGTTTCAGCTTTCAACGTCACGAAATCGATGATAAACAGCGCTCTGCAGATCGGAAGGGGTTGATCTTGAGTGATAGATGGGATCAACAGGATTGAACCTTCTGGCATTCAGAAGCCTCAGGATCAGAAAGGCTCAAGAAGTGCTCCGGACTTCGCCGAAATACTGAAAGAGGCCTTCGATAAGGTGAACCAGGTGCAGAAGAACGCCGAAAAGATGGCCTCAGACTTCGCCCTCGGAAAGATCAGCAACATCCACGAAGTCATCATCGAAGCGGAGAAGGCCACGATCGCTCTCAGACTCACCACCGAGGTGAGGAACAGGATCGTTGAAGCCTACAGAGAGATCATGCGCATGCAGTTGTGAGACAGTCACATCCATCGATCGGTTAAACCTTTGTTCATGATCGTTGGAAGGATCTTGTGCGGCGAGTAGTTCCCCCCGCGAGTTCCTCAGTGATTTAACATCTCACTTTCCGCAGCTCTTCAGGTTAGATTCGAAGAGCAGGGATTCTGGTTGAATTCCTTTTCCGCATTCGAAGTTGGAGCTGTTCGCCGAAGTGCTACAATCGAAGCAAGGGGGGATTCCTGTGAAAAGGTTGCTCGCAACGATCTTCGTCCTAACGATCGTCGCAACTTTGCTGTCTTCCACGCCTGGTGTTCCCAAAGACGTGCCTTCTGTTTACACAGGGATGGTGGCCACATCACATCCTTTGGCATCCTTGGTTGGCGCCAGGATACTCCAGCAAGGTGGAAACGCGGTGGACGCCGCCGTTGCGATTCAGTTCGCGCTGAACGTTGTCGAGCCCATGATGTCGGGCATCGGTGGCGGGGGTTTCATGATGATCTATCTGGCTAAGGAAAACAAAGTTGTCGTGATCGATTACCGTGAGCAAGCGCCTGCCGGAGCCAAACCGACGATGTTCCTCGACTCGGAAGGTAAGCCTTTGCCTTTCAGAACAGCCATACTCACTGGTCATGCGATCGGTGTTCCAGGTACACTGAAAGGCATGGTTACAGCACTCGAAAAATTCGGTACCATGAGCCTCGCCCAGGTGATCGAGCCGGCGATCGAACTCGCCGAAAAGGGCGTGATGGTGAACAGGGTTCTGGCTCAATCGATCAAGGACAGCATGTACAAGTTCAACGAAGCGGCCAAGCAGGTGTTCGCACCGAACGGTGAACCGTTGCCCGAAGGCGCACTGCTCGTACAACCTGATTTGGCCAAGACGTTCAAGCTCATTAAAGACTACGGACCCGACATCTTCTACAAGGGCGACATAGCCAAAGCCATTGTCGAAGCCGTCCAGAGTCGTGGCGGTACGATGACCCTTGAGGATCTCACAAATTACGAAGTCAAGTTCAGGGAACCGATACGCGGAACGTATCGTGGCTACGAAATCGTGTCCATGCCTCCTCCAAGTTCGGGAGGGCTCACACTCTTGCAGATGTTGAAAATACTTGAAGCTTACGACATTCGCGCGCTTGGGCACAACACCACGCAAACTCTGCATTTGATGATCGAAGCCATGCGTATCGCGTACGCCGACAGGGGTAAATATCTGGCCGACGCAGATTTTGTCAAGATACCGTTCAAAGGATACCTGGACGATCGCTACATCGAACAGAGACGATCGCTCATAGATTTCCAAAAGGCAAATCCGAACATAAAACCGGGTAACCCCTGGGAATATGAAGAGGCGAACGTTGAGGCAGATTTGGACAGATTCGCCGCGTTGAATTACGAGAGCGAGACCTCTCAAACCACACACTATACGGTTCGCGATAAGTGGGGTAATCTGGTCGCCTGCACGACGACGATCGAAGATGTTTTTGGATCTGGCCTCATGGTACCGGGCTTCGGTTTCATGCTCAACAACGAAATGACCGACTTCGACTTTGTGCCCGGTGGTGCGAACGAAGTTCAACCCGGAAAACGCCCGAGAAGCAGTATGACACCTACCATCGTGTTCAAAGACGGAAAACCCATCTTCAGTGTTGGTTCACCCGGTGGAGCGAGGATCATAACGACGGTCATGCAGGTGATCATGAACATGATCGATCACGGTATGAGCGTTCAGGAAGCTATCAACGCACCGAGGATCTTCAGTTCGAGTTATCCTACGGTTCAGTGGGAAGCTGGTATAGCAGAGCACGTGAAACGCGAACTGGAGCTTCGCGGGCACAAGATGGCGGAAAACCCGATCGTGATGGGTAGTGTGCAGAGCATAGTGATAGACATCGAGACCGGTAAACTTTACGGTGGAGCGGATCCGCGAAGGGAAGGTACAGTGATAGGAGTACCGTGAATGTGTTTTTGTCGGAAGACTTGACGGGAGAATTGAACTGGTTGTAGACTCTAAATGTGGTGCCGGGGTGGCGGAACAGGCAGACGCTGCGGACTTAAAATCCGCTGGGGCGAGGCCCCGTGTCGGTTCGAATCCGATCCCCGGCACCATTTTTTGTTAACTGTCTTGACAGACGAAAGACAAGGTGATATACTCAATCCAAACAAGTGCGAACGGGGGTTTCTATGAAAGCGATAGCCATCAGGACCGGGTTTGGTGAATTTGCATACGCTTACTGGTGGTTTAGGGGAAGGCCCTCTTCCGGGATTCCCCCTAAGCCACTTGGCACATAGGGGAATCCAGAGTAAAAAGGAAGAGGGCATCCAGAAAAGGATGCCCTCTTTTTTTAAACCATTCGAACGTGTGGAGGTGTGGGTATGCTGAGGAAGTCTTTGGCCGCCGTGGTAGCTTTACTGCTCGTGTCAGTTTTGAGCTTTGGAGCTGTGAGAATCGGCATCACCCAGATCGTTGACCATCCGGCACTCAACGCAGTCTTTGACGGCATCGTGAAGGCGCTGGAAGACGCGGGCTTCAAGATCGGTACCGATGTTCTCATCGACAGACAGAACGCTCAAGGTAGCGTACAGAACGCTGCAGCGATCGCAAGAAAGTTCGCCAGTGAGAAAGTGGACATCGTCGTCGCGATAACAACTCCAAGCGCTCAGGCCTGTGTTCAGGTGATCACGGACAGACCCGTGGTGTTCTCCGCGGTCACCGACCCCGTTGGTGCGGGACTCATCAAGCAGATGGGAAGGAACGATTCCAACGTTGTGGGCGTTTCGGATATGGTGCCAGTTTCGACACATTTGAGATTGATCAAGACGGTCTTTCCCAACGCGAAGAGGGTGGGGGTTCTCTACAATCCCGGCGAGGCCAACTCCGTTACGCTGACCAACATGGCCAAAGCTGCCGCGCCATCGCTCGGCCTGACGATAGTGGACATGACGGGTACCAACGCGAGCGAGATGGTCGCCGCAGTGAACAGCGTCGGGCCAGATGTGGACGTCATCTACATCGGAACGGACAACACCGCAGCAGCCTCGATGCAGGCGATCGGAGCCGCGGCGCTCAGGTTGAAGAAACCCATCGTGGCTGCCGACATCGACATCGCACGTCAGGGTGGACTGATAGGTTTCGGTTTCGACTACTTCCAGGTGGGTGTCGAGACGGGAAAACTCGTGGTCGAGATCCTGAAAGGCAAGAAGCCCAGCGAGCTGGAGTCCCACCTGATTGGTCCTGAATCTCTGCTGTTGTTCATCAACCTCGATCTGATGAAAGAACTGAACGTGAGCATTCCTCAAGAGATCATCAACAGGGCCAACATCGTCGTTGAGAACGGTCAAGAGGTGAAAAGATGATAGCGATCCTCGAGCAAGGCTTGTTGCTCGCTCTGGCCGCCATGGGTGTTTACATATCGTTCCGCGTTGTGGATCTTCCCGATCTGACGCCCGACGGCTCCTACATCGTTGGTGCGGCCGTCGTGGCGGCCCTTCTTCGCTCCGGCCATGGGTGGGTCAGTTCGGTTTTTCTGGCTGCGCTTGCCGCCAGCGCAGCCGGATTCATCACCGCGCTGATAAGCACACGCTTCAAGATCCACACGCTCCTCGCATCGATCATGGTCATGACGGGTCTTTACTCGGTTGCCATACGCATCATGAATTCACCGAATCTGCCGATCCCACGCTTCAGCACCGAAAAGGTGCTCTCTTACGAACAGATCGTGGGAAAAACTCCTCTGGACGACATCCTCGGAGGTTCTGGAAGTTTTCAGTACGAAAAGGAAGGCGTGAGGGCTGCGATCGTGCCGTTCAACAACAGGGCCGATGGGCATGACCTGTTCATCATCGCGATGTTCGTAGTGGTCATCGGGTTCCTTCTCTGGTTGTTCCTCCGTACCGAACTCGGTACCATGCTCAGAGGTTACGGTCGCAACAGGTTCGCTGTGAAGGTACTGGGTGTGAATCCTAACTTCTTTGCGTTGATGGGACTCACGGTTGCGAACTTTTTGGTGGGCCTGTCTGGTGCACTGTTCAGCATGTACAGTGGTTTTGCTGATGTGAACATGGGCGCGGGCATGGTCGTGGTGTGCCTGGCATCGGTGATACTCGGGGAGATCATCTTTGGTTCGAGAGAATTCGCTTATGGACTGCTATTTCCGGTCGTGGGTGCCGTGGTCTATCAAATTCTGTTGTCGCTCGCGATGAAGTACGGCTATCGCATCGGTTTCAGACCGAGCGACATGAAACTGCTCACCGCGATGTTCGTTGTCAGCGTGATAGCCGCAAGAAGGTTCAAAAAGAGCGAGGTGACCGTATGATAGAGCTCCAGAAAGTCACAGTCATTTACAACAAAGGTACGCTCGACGAGAAAATCGCGTTGAGGGACATCGATCTGTTCGTTGAGGAAGGTCAGTTTGTTGTCATCGTGGGGGCCAACGGGGCGGGAAAGAGCACGCTGATGAAAGTCATCGTGGGTGAGGTGAAACCGACCTTCGGGGTCTGTCGAATCATGGGTCAGGTGTTGAAGGAAGAGAAGATCTTCAAATGTGGCAGCATCGTCTGCCAGGATCCAAACCTCGGTATCTTCCCAAATCTAAGCATCGAAGAGAACCTCATGCTCGCGAGGAAAAAGGGTTTCAGAGGTCTCACCTTCGGCCGTGTCGATATCAGAGCGTTGGAGCTGCTCAGATCCTGTGAGCTCGGGCTTGAGGAGAACCTGAAGAAGAAAGCGTCGAAGCTTTCAGGAGGGCAGAAACAAGCACTCGCCATGGTCATGGCGGTCTCTTCGAATCCGAAGCTCCTGCTACTGGACGAACACACGGCTTCGCTGGATCCGAAGAGCACCGAAAAGATCATGGAATTGACCGACAGGATAAACAAAACCTTGGGCACCACGATCTTGATGATCACGCACGACATGAACATCGCCGAGCAGTACGGTGATACCGTGATCGTCATGGAAGATGGGAGGATCGTGGCGCGTATCGACAAATCGAAACAAAAAGTCCAAGCGAGCCAGCTCAAATCGATGATAAAATCCAAATTAACAGCGACAACCTGAACCAGGGAGTGATCGAGCGTGGTTGATCCTTCCGTTCTGCTTTCCGCCGCCGAGGCCTTCGGCACACCCTTCTATTTTTACGATCTGGATTTCATCCGCGGCAGGGTCAGAATGCTTTACGATTTCTTCAATCGGTTTGACTTTCAACTGGCCTACGCGGTGAAGGCCAACTTCAACATCGACATCCTTTCCATGCTCAACGAACTTGGCACCATGGTCGATGTGGTTTCTTTCGGTGAGTACGAACGCGTCAGAGAGGCAGGTTTCACACCGGATCGGATCGTTGTGAACGGAAACTGCAAGAGCGTGGGCGAGTTGAAGCACTACGTTGACGATGGGGTGTTCTGCATCAACCTCGACAGCCTCGAAGAGTTGCTCAGACTCCAGTCCGTGGCGGACAAACCCGTGAGGGTTGCGATCAGGGTCAATCCGAACGTGGACCCGAAGACGCACCACCACATCGCCACGGGTTTGAAGGAGAACAAGTTCGGCGTCGATTACGAGACCGCGGAAACGATGGTGAAGATCATTTCAAAGAGCAAGTTCATCCAACTTGTGGGCTTGCACTGTCACATAGGTTCTCAGATCGTGGAAGTTGGTCCTTACAGAGAGGCGTTCGAATCGATGAAATCTTTCGCCTCAAAATTGGATCTGGATCTGGAACTTGTGAACCTCGGCGGAGGCTGGGGTATCGATTACGGTGACGGAAGACAGCTCGATCTGGAAGAGTACAGAAGGACCATTTTCCCTATCCTCGAAAGCTTCAACTGCAAGATACTTTTAGAACTCGGCAGGTGGATCGTGGGACCCGCGGGTTATCTGGTTTCAAAAGTCGAGTACGTGAAGAGGACGAAGAACAAAACCTTCGTCGTGATCGACGCGGGAATGTCACACTTGATAAGACCAGCGCTCTACGGCGCGCGGCACAGGATAGAACCTCTTTATTCCTCGAACGGCAGGCCCACCATCGTCGCGGACGTCGTCGGTCCAGTTTGTGAGAGTGCGGACACTTTCGCGAAGGGCCTCTCACTCCCACGACCAGAAGAGGGTGAATACGTGGTCATAAGGGACGTGGGTGCGTACGGTTATGCGATGTCTTCACACTACAATCTTTTGAGAAAGGCCCCGGAAATTCTGTACTGCAGCGAATCTGGTTTCAGACTTTCTTCAGTTTGACGGCCGTTCCGTAGGCGAGCACCTCGGCTGCCGACTGCATGATCGACGCGCTACTGAACCTGACACCGACGACCGCATCCGCGCCGAGCTTTTCAGCTTCGGCGATCATCCTTTGAAGTGCTATGTTCCTCGCCTCGGTCAGCAACTCCGTGTAGGATTTGATCTCCCCACCAGCCAGCGTTTTGAACGCAGCGGCGATGTCTTTGCCGAGGTGTTTGGAATAGACCACGTTACCCATCACCATACCGAGCGTTTCGACGATCTCGTAACCTTCGAGCCTCTCCGTTGTGGTCAGCAGCATTCTATCAACCTCCTTCAGAATTCTTTTTTCAGAAACAGCACATAACTACAGATCAGCAGGAGAACGATCAGGACAAGCAATCCAAGCGTGTAGGGAACGTCCATACGCCCCGTGGAGAGTATCTTCCCACCGAGTATGTAGGTGTAAGTGTTCATGAATCTCAGCGGTTTGAAGATCCCGACCACGGTGGTGCTCGCGAGAATTCCGACAGTGGTCAGAATGGGTTTGACCTGATCATCGTACACCACGGAGAACATCATCGTGAGCATGAACCAGAAGAGCGAACCTACGATCGTGTGAACGGTGTACGCCGCGAGGTATTCGTACTTGAAATCTTTCGAAGCGAGCCAGGAGTAGATACCTGGCAACAACGAGAACACGAACATCTGAGCGATCAGAACCAGGCTGGCAACGCAAGTTTTCGACCAGAAAACCTTTTCTCTGCTGTTTCTGGCCAAGAGGAACTCCATGGTACCGTTCTCCGTCTCCCTGGCGAACAGCGGAAACGCCATGATCGTGGCGAGTATGGGCACGAACTGACCAAGATTTTTCCCGAACCACTGCGTGTAGATGAAGAAACTCCACTCAGATAGTCTTTCTATGAAAGTTTTTGGAAGCAGTCTTTCAAGGAATTTTGGCATGTTCTCCAGCTGTGTGTACTCGTTCAACATTTCCAGAGCGAATCTGTGCAGCGGTGCCACCGTGAAGAAGAGCCCCACACCCAGACAGAAGATGACGATCGATCTCAGTCTCATGTCTGCCAACTCTTTGCGGATCATCTTTTCACTCCTCTCGCCAAGGCTTCGAAGATCATTTCAAAATCCGCCGGTTGAACCTGTCCAGCTGCCTTATCTCTCTGTACGACGTAGACATCCTCGCTCTCCATCGACCGATAGAGGTATCCATCGATCTTCTGACCTTTGGGTACGACGCACGCAACGTATTTCTCTTTCAAATTGTCCAGGCTGTCCATTTCGACGATCCTTCCCTTCACCATGATCGCGATCACGTCCGCCACCTTTTCGACTTCGGAGAGAATGTGGCTCGTGTAGAGCACGGACTTTCCATCCTGAGGTAGTTTTCTGATCATTTCGATCACCTTGCTGCGCATCAACGGATCCAGTCCCCAGGTGGGTTCGTCCATCAGGTACAGATCCACGTCTTCTGCGAGGATCAGAGAAAGGTACGTCAGCGTGTTCATTCCGTGCGAGAGGTTCGCAATCTTCTCTTTGAGAGGTATTTGAAACTCTTCGAGCAAATCGAAGGCCTTCCTCGCATCGAAACTGCGGCTGATGCTTTCACTGATTCGCACCATCTTTTCTACCGTCATGTATCTGTAGAGTTCTTTCTGCTCTGGCAGGTACGAATAGGACCCTTCGATCGAGATCTCACCAGCGTCCGGCTTCCTGAGTCCAAGGATGCACTTGATCGTCGTTGTTTTTCCCGCGCCGTTCGGTCCGAGCAGGGCAAAGATCTGTCCCTTTCCAACTTGGAAAGAAACATCATCGACCGCACGCCTTTTCCTATAACTCTTCACCAGTCCTTTCACACTGAGAACCATCGTCCCGCCTCCCGTAAACTTCTTCGAGCAAGATTATGAGTCGTTCGGGTTCGATCCCAACCCTTTTGCATTCTTCGACGGTGCTACGAAACCTATCGAGCGTCGACTCCACCAGTTCGTTCAAGTTCAGCCGCTTCACAACGTATCCTTCACCACGGACAGGCTCGAGCACGCCTTCCGCCACGAGTTCTCTGTAAGCCCTCGCGACGGTGTTGACGTTCACACCAAGATCGTTCGCGAGCGTCCTGATCGAGGGAACGAAATCTCCGGGCTTCAGCTCTCCGCTGAGCAGGAGAAGTTTCAATTTTTCCTTTATTTGCTTGTACACGGGCACGTGCGACGAGAAATCAACCCTGAACCACACACCATTCACCACCGTAATATTACAGTATTACAGTAAACCTGTCAATGCAACGGGCGTCTACTTGATTCTTGTTGCCCAAAAATGTTAGTTTAACTATCAAGAAACACTTCACAAGGGAGGGGTCGTTGTGCTTAGGGTTCTCGGCAACGTGTTCTCGAAATTTGCAAAGAAGTACCTACCGGACGCTCTGATCTTCGCGATGATCCTCACTCTGCTCACCTTCATTCTCGGAATGGTGATCCAGAAGAAAAGTCCCATCGACATGATCGTGTACATGGGTGATGGTTTCTGGAGTTTGCTCTCGTTCGCGATGCAGATGTGTCTCGTTCTGATGACGGGTCACATCCTCGCCCAGACGAAACCCATGGCAGCGCTCCTGAGGGCCATCGCGAGAGTTGCAGATACGCCGTTCAAAGCCGTGGCACTCGCATGCGTAGTGATGATCGTTACGAGCTATCTGAACTGGGGTTTTGGACTCATATTCACCTCTTTGCTCGCCATCGAGATCGCGAGGAACATGAAGGGTAAAGGCCTTCACTATCCGTTGCTGGTCGCATCGGCCTATTCTGGATTCCTCGTCTGGCACGCCGGTCTTTCAGCTTCCGCACCGCTGCTGGTGAACACCAAGGGACACTTCCTGGAAGCCAAGATCGGATTGATTCCAGTCTCCCAGACGATCTTTTCACCCATAGGTTACGTACCGGTGCTCGTCCTGCTCGTGACACTGCCTTTCATCATGGGAGCGATGCACCCGAAGAAAGAAGAAGTGGTAGAGGTCGATCCAGCGGTGTTCGCTGAGAAAAAGGAAAAACCGAAGAAGAATCCTTCCGAGATGACACCCGCTGAGAAAATGGAAAACAGCGCAGTCCTTTCCATGATCATCGGTATCATCGGTTTGATATACATCTTCTACTATTTCTTCGTCAAGAAAGGTTCTCTTGATTTGAACATCCTGAACTTCATCTTCCTCATGCTCGGCATCCTTCTGCACGGAACACCGAGGAACTTCATCGATGCAGCCATCGAGGCCGGTAAGACCGTCTGGGCGATCGTGGTCCAGTTCCCGTTCTATGCCGGCATCATGGGCATGATGACCAGATCGGGTCTTGCAGCGACGATCGCGAACTGGTTCGCGTCCTTCTCCACGGCCAAGACGCTTCCTTTGTTCACCTACTGGAGCGCCGGCTTGATCAACCTGTTCATCCCGTCCGGTGGTGGGCAGTGGTCCGTTCAGGGTCCGATCATGGTCGAAGCGGCCATGAAGATAGGTGCGTCCGTGCCAAAAGTGATCATGGGCGTTGCCTGGGGAGACGCCTGGACGAACATGATCCAGCCCTTCTGGGCGTTACCGTTGCTTTCCGTTGCAAAGCTCGAGATCAGGGACATCATGGGTTACTGCGTCATGGCGTTGATCTGGAGCGGTATTGTAACCAGCGTGCTGTTCCTCATTCTGTAAGCTGTAAGGAGGTGAATCGATGCGTAAGGTTTACATTGTCGGTGCAAAGAGAACCGCCATAGGAACGTTTGGAGGCAGTCTCAAAGACATTCCCGCGGTGCAGCTCGCCGTCACGGCCGCGAAGGCTGCGATGGAACAGGCCGGTGTGAAACCTGAATGGATCGATGAAACGATCGTGGGAAACATCCTCATGGCAGGACAGGGTATGGGACCAGGAAGGCAGGTTGGCATCTACGCGGGCATACCAGCAGAAAAACCGGGTTACACCGTGAACATGCTCTGTGCTTCTGGTATGAAGGCCATCATGATCGGCGCGACGGATATCATGCTGGGTGAAGCAGAGATCGTTCTTACCGCAGGTATGGAGAACATGTCCATGGCACCCTATCTGCTTCCCAGAGCGAGG
This sequence comes from Thermotoga caldifontis AZM44c09, assembly GCF_000828655.1. NCBI lineage: Bacteria > Thermotogati > Thermotogota > Thermotogae > Thermotogales > Thermotogaceae > Pseudothermotoga > Pseudothermotoga caldifontis. The sequence goes on along the minus strand of NZ_AP014509.1, from coordinate 1,548,670 downwards.
TTTGGCTACAGACTGGGAAACGGTGAGATCGTAGACCACATGGTGTACGATGGACTCACCGATGTCTTCAACATGTACCACATGGGCGTTACCGCTGAGAATCTGGTCCAGAAATACGGAATAAGCAGAGAAGAACAGGATCTTTTTGCCTACAAGAGCCAGATGAAGGCGAAGAAGGCCATCGAGTCTGGAAGGTTCAAAGACGAGATCGTACCGATCGTCATAAAGGAAAAGAAAGGCGAAAAGGTCTTCGACACCGACGAGCATCCCAGGTTCGACACCACGCTTGAGGCACTGGCGAAGTTAAAGCCTGCTTTCAAACCCGATGGCACTGTCACAGCCGGAAACGCTTCTGGAATCAACGATGGTGCTTCCGCCGTGATCATAGCGTCTGAAGATGCCGTCAAGAAGTACGGTCTCAAGCCCATGGCCGAGATCGTTTCCTTCGCTCAGCACGGTGTTGATCCTGCGATCATGGGTATAGGACCTGTAGGTGCGATATCCAAAGCGCTGGCCAAAGCCAGGCTCAAGCTCACAGACATAGGATTGATCGAACTGAACGAAGCTTTCGCGGCCCAGTCCATCGCCGTTCTGAGGGACGTCAAGAGAGAGCACGGTGTGAGTGACGACTGGCTCGAAGAGCGTGTCAACGTCAACGGTGGGGCCATCGCGCTGGGGCATCCAATCGGTGCGAGTGGAAACAGGATCGTCGTGACGCTGCTTTACGAAATGAAGAAGCGCAAGGTTGAGTTCGGTCTTGCCAGTCTGTGCGTAGGTGGTGGCATGGGTACGGCCATTGTCATCAAAAACGTTCAGGAGGGTTGAAACATGAAAAACAAGCTCATCAGCGTTGAGAAAGCGATCGAGATGATTCCAGACGGCGCCGTGCTGATGATAGGAGGTTTCCTCGGCGACGGTACACCTGAACTGCTCATAGATGGGCTCATAAAGGCTGGAAAAAAGGATCTGACCGTGATCGCCAACGATACGGCATTTCCAGACAGGGGTATCGGCAAGCTCATCGTGAACAGGCTGGTCAAAAAGGTCATAGTTTCGCACATCGGTACCAACCCCGAAACGCAGAAACAGATGATCGAAGGCACCCTCGAAGTTGAACTCGTTCCTCAAGGTACGCTCGCGGAGCGCGTCAGAGCCGGCGGGTTTGGGCTCGGTGGTGTTCTCACTCCCACGGGCGTTGGAACGATCGTTGAGAACGGAAAACAGAAGATCGTCATAGATGGCAAAGAGTACCTCGTTGAGACGGCACTGAAAGCGGACTTCGCACTCATCAAGGCGAAGAAGGCAGACTTTCTGGGCAATCTTGTCTTCAACTACACGGCGCGCAACTTCAACCCACTCATGGCCTTCGCTGGCAACATAACGATCGTTGAAGTCGAGGAACTGGTTCCAGTTGGAGGCCTCGATCCGAACGAGATCCATGTACCGCACGCGGTTGTGGATTACATCGTGAGGGGGAATGCAAGATGATCACGGATCCAAAAATAGGTAGGACCGTCATAGCGAAGAGAGTGGCGCTCGAACTGAAAGACGGCGACATCGTCAATTTGGGTATCGGCATTCCCACCCTGGTGGCGAACTACATCCCCTCGAATGTTACGGTCTTCTTCCAATCCGAAAACGGTATCCTCGGCATGGGCCCGGCACCGGAACCAGGCTACGAGCATCCGAATTTGAACAACGCGGGTGGAAATCCGGTGACGTTCCTGCCCGGAGCGGTGGTTTTCGACTCCGCTGTGTCTTTCGGATTGATACGTGGAGGCCATGTGGACATCACCGTGCTCGGAGGACTCCAGGTCGACGAGGAAGGCCACCTCGCAAACTGGATGATCCCGGGCAAGTTGATCCCGGGCATGGGTGGTGCGATGGACCTGGTCACGGGCGCCAAGAAAGTGATCGTCGCGATGACGCACACGGAAAAGGGTGGAACTCCAAAGATCGTCAAAAAGTGCAGTTTGCCCCTCACGTCCGTACGCAGGGTGGATCTGATCGTCACCGATATGGCGGTCATCGAGGTCACACAAAAAGGATTGCTCTTGAAGGAAGTGGCGCCCGAAACGACCGTCGAAGAAGTCCTGAAGTTCACAGAAGCCAGATTGATCGTTCCGGAGAAGGTTCCAACCATGCCGATAAGCCTCTGAGCAGGTTGAGATGAAACACGAAAAGCGGGCTTCGGCCCGCTTTTTCGTCTCGGATTAATGTTGACGAACCTGCAATCTTGAAACTTTCCCTGCTCGGTCATTTCATACCACTCGTGCACGGCAGGTTCACAACCGCCGTGATGGGATCGCTCCACATGCACCAGAAGTATGCGAGGCTCCACGCTCCGACGTATCTTGTCTTTGCGTTCTTCATAACCTGTGTCATAGCCAATTTCGTTTCTCAGGGTGCATCGATGGAGTATTTGAAATATCGTGCGAAGAGGTTGTCTTACGTTGCCGCGTCGCTATCCGGTACGATTTTAGCTGTGTGTTCCTTGCACGGTCCTTGCGTATCATGAACGAAAGAGCGGGCAATCGCCCGCTTTCATTCCTGATTCCCTTATAATATTTCTTCAGAGGTGTGCCCATGTTCAAAGTACTCGTTGCCGATGATGACAAGCTTTACAGAGTTATCCTGGAAGACTCGCTGAAAAAATGGGGATACAACGTGATAACCGCTGAGGATGGCTACGAGGCGCTTCAGATGCTCGAACAACCGGATGGCCCACAACTGGCCGTGATCGACTGGGTGATGCCGGGGCTGGAAGGTCCAGAGGTGTGCAGGCGTGTGAGACAGCAGAGAAAGATGGGATACATCTACATCATCCTGCTCACGGGAAAGGATGCGAAGGAAGACATTCTGAAAGGCTTTGAAGCGGGGGCGGACGACTACATGGTTAAACCTTTCGACCCGGAGATCATGCGCTACAAACTGAAGATAGGCGAGAGAATCATCAGAATGGAGAACGAACTGTTCCAGCTCGCGACTACGGACCACCTCACGGGTCTTTTGAACAGAAGATCCTTCATGGATCGACTCGAGGCAGAGCTGAACAGGTGCATCAGACTCAGGAGACCTCTGGGTTTGTTGATTGCAGACATCGATTTTTTCAAAAAGATCAACGACACCTACGGACACAGAGTGGGTGACGAGGTACTGAAGAACTTTGCAGTGATCCTCAAGAAGAACCTTCGAGCCTACGACTTCGCCGGCAGGTACGGTGGCGAAGAATTCATCGTTTGCCTGGTGGAGTGCGACATCGAAGAATCGTTCAAGGTGGCTGAGCGTCTGCGTACTGCGATCCAGTCGCAACCCATGTTCCAAACCGAAGACGAAAGGGAAATCTTCGTGACGGCGAGTTTTGGAGTCACAGCGCTCGGACAGGAACCCAAGAACATCGATCAATTGATCAAGGAAGCGGACGAAGCTCTGTACGAAGCCAAAAGATCGGGTAGAAACCGCACGGTCAGAGCAAACCACTGAGTGGTCAGACCTTTCCCATTCGTTTTCCACCAGCATGCTGGTCGGCGCGCCCTTCCACTTATAAGATACGGACTGTGAAAAACTAACAATCGCGGTGAGGTTCTTCAGAAAAGAAAATACGTTCATTCAACCACTGTCGTGCGGTTTTACAGGCTGGCTTGCATCGATTCAGCGTACCTTAAGAAATTGCGATTCGAAACGACATACCACCTTTCATTCCAACCGAATTTTTGAAAACGAGGCGCGGAAGATTTGTCAATGAGATCGCACGGTGTTGAGCTGAGAGTATCTTCTGAAACTCTTCTGGTGAATGAGCGAGCTTTTGGGAAATCGCACAAGGGTTGACCTTTCGGGAATTTCAGTCAATCTTTACAGAAATTGAAATCGGTGCTAAAATAAAAAGCGGGAGCACATACTCCCGCACTGGTGGGCTCGGGAGGCTTCGAACCCCCGACCACCCGGTTATGAGCCGGGCGCTCTACCTACTGAGCTACGAGCCCGGACCACAGTTCATTATACAGCCTGCCCTTGAATGTGTCAAGGGCGACGAGGACGGTGATCACCTTGGAAACCAAGACCGTGAAGGTCGACCCGATCCAGAGACTCATGAAGCACTATCCTCGTATCGTCATCATCAAAGCGGCTCTCATGTTACTCCAGTCTGGACAGAAGATGAGCGAGGAAAACATAGAAAAAGTTCTCAAGCAGATACTCAACGATGACGAAGAAGAAAGCAGGGGCTGATCCCTGCTTTCTTCGTTGTTGTGAAGGGAGGTAGGTGGATGCAGGAGAAGTTGGAAAAGCTGCTCGATTTTCTGAAGTCCAAGGGTGCCAGGTACGCCGATGTCCGCTACGAGGAGCACGTCAGACAGGAACTGTACGTGGAGAATGGCGTGCTGAAAAGTTTCACACACTCCGTTGATATCGGCACGGGCATAAGGGTGCTGTACGGGAACGGTTGGGGGTTTGCGGCGACGGACGAGCGTGGAGAAGCGGCGCTGGAAAAAGCTGCGTTGAGGGCCCTCGAAATAGCGATGGCGTCAAACAAAAGGTCGAACAAGGAAGTTCACCTCGCACCCGAACCAGTTCACAGAGCTGCGTTCAAATCACCCGTGATGAAGGATCCTTTCCTGGTGAGCGACGCGGAGAAGATCGAACTGCTCAAAGCGGCGACTTTGAAAATGAAAGAGAATCCAAGAATAGTTCGCGCCACAGGTTCGATGGTCTTTCGAAGGATCGACAAGTTGTTCTTGAGCACCGAAGGTTCCGTTATAAACCAGGAGATATACATTTCCGGTGCGGGTATCGAGGCAGATGCGATCGGAGAGAGCGGTTTTCAGAGAAGGTCTTATCCTGCCAGTTTCGGTGGCGACCACGCAACGCGGGGATGGGAGTTCGTGGAAGAGATGGAACTGCTCGAGCACGCACCGAAGGTCGCCGACGAGGCCGCGGCACTCGTGGACGCACCGGAGATAGAACCTGGCGAGTACGACATCGTCATCTCCGGTAACCAGCTGGCTTTGCAGATACACGAGTCGTGTGGACATCCGAGCGAGCTCGACAGGGTCATGGGTTCCGAGCTCAGCTTCGCCGGTGGAAGCTTTTTGACCCTCGACAAGCTCGGAAAACTCAAATACGGTAGCGAGCACGTCAGCATAACGGCGGACGCCACGATTCCGGGTGGGCTTGGGAGCTTCGGTTTCGACGACGAAGGCGTGCAAGCACAGAAAAGCTACATCGTGCGTAACGGACTGTTCGTGGGTTATCTGATGGACAGACAGACCGCAGCTGAGCTCAATCTGAGATCCAACGGTGCCGCGCGGGCAGACAGCTGGTCTCATCCACCCATAATAAGGATGACGAACATCAACCTGCTTCCCGGAAGCTACACGCTCGAAGAGTTGATCGCAGGTATAGACTACGGTTTTCTGCTCGACACGAACAAGAGCTGGTCCATAGACGATTTGAGATTGAACTTCCAGTTCGCGACCGAGATCGCCTACGAAATAAAGGCCGGGAAACTCACGGGAAGGATCTTCAAGAATCCCGTTTACTACGACATCACGCCGAACTTCTGGAACAAGTGCGACGGAGTGGCAAACGAGTCGTACTGGCACGTGTGGGGTGTGCCGAACTGCGGCAAGGGTCAACCCATGCAGGTGATGTACGTCGGTCATGGAGCAGCGCCGGCCAGGTTCAGGAGAGTGAAGGTAGGTGTTAAAAAATGAGGGGCGAAACGTTCTATAGAAATCTGTTCAGGCTCATGAACGAACACTTCATCGGGATGAAGTTTCTCGCGGTGGTCTGGGAGCAAGACCAATCACTCACGCGCTTCGCAAACAGCAGGATCCATCAGAACGTGGCCGAGAAGAAGGCGTCTCTGTCTGTGCTCGTGACGAAGGACAACAAGCTGGCTCTGGCAACGAGCAACGATCTGACAGTTTCCGGACTGAAATCTCTCAGAGAAAGGTTAGAAAAGATGCTGGAGTTCGCAACCCCGCTGGACTACAACTTCAAACTCCCCGACGTCTCCGTCGGTTATCCGGTTGAGAACGTGGCAGAATCGCTCAAAAAAGTTTTTGCGGAGCAGAGGGCCAGCATCTTCGATCGCATGCTCAGGATCGCGGGCGAAGATGTGCTCTTGTTCGGGTACGTCAGCGACAACGTGACGGAGAACGTGATCATGAGTTCGAACGGTACCTTCCTGTACCAGTCCTTCGGAGGTGTGTCGTTCAACGTCGTTGCGATGTGCGACTCCGGCAGCGGTTACGCCTCGGGTGTGGCGAAGAGCTACGAGGAACTGAACGTGGACGAGAAAGTGGAACGCGCCGTGAGGTTCGCGAAGATGTCTAAAAGCCCAGTTGAGATAGACCCGGGCACCTACACCGTGATTCTGGGACCCGAGGCTGTGAGCGATCTGTTCATGTACTTCGCCTGGCTGTGCACGAACGGCTACACTTACGAGCTCAAGCTCAGTCCCTCCGTGAAGTACCTTGGAAACAAGGTCGGCCCGGACGAGCTGAACGTTTACGATGATCCGACGCATCCCATGCAGCTGCCACTGATGTACGATCTGTGCGGTAAGAAGAGAGAGAAGATGCCCATCATAGAGAACGGTGTGTTCAAAAACGTCTTCTACTCACACGGTGCGGCGCTGAGGTTCAACAGAAAGCCCACGGGCCACACCCTGAGCCTGGACGATCTGGACAGCAGCACGCCAGCCAATCTGGTCGTCGCGGCGGGAAGTGCATCCGTCGAAGACATGATAAAGAACACCGATAGAGGAATCTACGTGAACAGGTTCCATTACATGAACATCGTCGATCCGCAGCAGGCCATGTTCACGGGTATGACGCGCGATGGAACGTTCATCGTTGAGAAAGGTCAACTCACGAAGGCTGTCAAGAACATGAGGTTCAACGTGAAGTTCTTTGACTTCACTCAGAACATCGAGGCGATCTCGAAAGAGATCGAATCGGTCGCGTCCGAGTACTTCCCACAGGTCGCACCGTACATGAAGGTGAAGAACTTCAATTTCACCTCGAAGACCGCGTGAAGTCGAGCTGAGACCTGAACCGAAGGATCTTGAAAAGGTCTTTCGATGATGGTATGATTGTTAACGTGGTCGGGGCGTAGCGCAGACGGCTAGCGCGCCTGCCTTGGGAGCAGGAGGTCGCTGGTTCAAGTCCAGTCGCCCCGACCAATTTTTTGTATCGCTGTCTCTGGGGGGATAGAAGATGGCGCGCCGTCGGGGAAGCTTCTTGTCCAGCTTCCGGGGTTTTCTCTACGCACTGGCGCGACTCATCGGTGATGTTCAAGCTGTTAGGAGAGGACCCAGAGCCGTGGCGAAGCGACTGGCACGCAGAGCCGCATGGAGGGCGGCAGGAAAAGTGATGCGAAAGATTCTGCGATGAGCCTCAGAAAGTTCCGAACCCTACTTATCTGAATTCGACCCTGAGCTCGCTCCGCGTTGCCAACGCTTCATCGACGTTCAGTTTCAGCAGTTCGAACTCCACGTCTTTCAGGAGCGAACAGAACGTTCTTCTGTATTCTTCGTTCTGGAACATACCACCGAAGCCGAAAACTTTCGAAGCGTTCGTGCTGGCCAGGACCTGACGGACTCTGTCTGTGAAGAGCTTCAGCTCTGTCTTGATGATCCTTTTAACCAGAGGCGTGTTCGGCATCACTTTAGCGAACGAAGCGATCTTTTCTTTGAAGTCGGGGAGTCTCTGCAGGTTGGCGAGCTGCTCGAGCCTGTCAAAGTTGAAGTGGTTCAAGAGTTCGTAGAAGACCGGATCGTGTCCCGCAAGGCCATCCACGTGGAGCAGCGCTTCTGAGATGAGGCTTTTCACTATGCTGAACGCACTCGCCTCGTCGTCGAACAGATGTCCCCAACCACCGGCGCGCACGAATCTGCCCGTTTCGTCCACGCCGACCACGATCGAACCTGTCCCCGCGATCGCCACAACGATCGGCTTACCATCGTAGCAACACGCCAGGACGGCTTCTGCGTCCGACATGACGATCCGCTTAGCCTTCGGAAAGACTTTCTCAAGGATATTTTCAAGAACCATCCTTCTTTCAGGATCACCCGCGCCCGAAAAACCAGCCCTGACCTCGTCCACGGGCCCGGACCAGCCCCTGACGTCCCTGATCACTTTTTCTAATTCTTCAGCGCTCACCGCACTCATGTTCACACCCTTTTCGAAGCTTTTCCTCTTCATCACCCGGCCATCCTTCGCGACCGTGGCCTTCAGGCTTGTACCGCCACCGTCCAGCCCGAGGATCGTCATCTTCTTCCCTCCTTTTCAAAGTTCCACCTGCGAGTATAATATGAGCTGGAGGCGTGTCCGAACTGGCTAAGGAGCCGGTCTTGAAAACCGGTGGGGGCGAAGCCCCCTTGTGGGTTCGAGTCCCACCGCCTCCGCCAGAACCCGTACACCAACGTTGGGAGGTCTGCCTATGCCACTCGTCAGTTCGAAGGAGATGTTTCAAAAAGCCTACGGCAAGTACGCCATAGGTGCGTTCAACGTCAACAACATGGAGATCCTTCAGGGTGTCATTGAAGCCGCGAAGGAAGAGAGAGCCCCCGTGATACTTCAGATCTCCGCCGGTGCGCGCAAGTACGCCAAGCAGGTTTATCTGATCAAGCTGATCCAGGCCGCCTTGGAAGACGCACCCGACATCCCCATCTGTGTCCATCTGGATCATGGAGATTCTTTCGAACTGTGCAAGGCCGTCATAGACACCGGCTTCTTCACTTCAGTCATGATCGATGGTTCGCACCTTCCTTTCGAGGAGAACGTCAAGCTCACGAAGCAGGTCGTCGATTACGCGCACGCACGCGGTGTCGTGGTTGAAGGGGAACTGGGAAGGCTCATTGGTGTTGAAGAACACGTCGTGGTGAGCGAAAGGGAAGCCTTCATGACGGATCCAGACAAGGCGGAGGAGTTCGTCGAGAGAACGAACGTCGATTCGCTCGCGATAGCGATCGGAACGAGCCACGGTGCGTACAAGTTCAAAGGAGAGCCCAGGCTCGATTTCGACAGACTCAGAGAGATCGCCAGCAGATTACCCGGCTTTCCATTAGTGCTCCACGGGGCTTCCAGCGTCCTTCCAGAGTTCGTAGAGAAAGTGAACAAGTACGGCGGAAAGATCGAGGGTGCCCAAGGTGTACCCGAGGAGATGATCCGAAAGGCCACCACGATGGGTATCTGCAAGGTGAACATAGACACCGACCTGAGGCTCGCGATGACCGCGACGATCAGAGAAGTCTTCGCACTGCATCCCGAGGAGTTCGACCCGAGGAAGTATCTGGGACCAGCGCGCGAGGCGATAAAACAGGTTGTGAAGCACAAGATGAGGAACGTCCTTGGTTGCAGCGGTCAAGCTTGAAAGAGCTTGGCCGCATCGCTCCAGAGTCCTTCGAGATCGTAAAACTCCCTCCCACGTGCCGTGAACACGTGGACGACGATGTCTCCCGCATCTATCAGCAGCCAGTCGTAACCTTCACCCTTGTCATAGTAGATCAGCGAGTGGTTGTTGAGCAGAAAAAACTCGACCACGGCATCTCTGAGTGTGTTCATGTGCGTTTGGGAGTTCGCCGTGGCGATCACGAAGAAATCTGCAGGCATCGGAGTTTTTCTCATATCGAGCACCACGGGATTGATCGCTTCTTTCTCGTTCAGCAGGTCAAAGAGCTTCTTCAAAAGTTCCATGACATCACTCCACGGTCACGCTCTTCGCCAGATTCCTCGGTTTGTCCGGATCGTGTCCCAAACTGTCCGCTATGTAGTAGGCGAACAGCTGGATCACTGGAGCCATCAGCACAGGATAGAGCTGTTCATGGTAGGTGTTCACGCTCAGCACGTCGTCGGCGATCTCGTTCACATCTTCGCAATCGTCGCTGGTGAGTGCGATCAGTTTTGCCTTTCGTGCCTTGCACTCTATCATGTTGTTCTTCACCTTGTTGTACAGGACATCGCACGGCGAAATCGCGAAAACTGGAAAATCCGGTCCGAGCAGCGCTATCGGTCCGTGTTTCAGTTCGCCCGCAGGGTAAGCAGTCGCATGGATGTAGCTGATCTCCTTGAGCTTCAGGGCGCCTTCGAGCGCTGTGGGATAACCGATGCCTCTTCCTATGTACATGAAGTGTTGAAAACCTTTGTACTTCAGAGCCACTTCCCTTATCTGCTCGGCCCTGCTGAGCGTCGCGTCCAGCACTTCCGGGAGCCTCAAAAGACCGTCGAGGATCCTTGCAGTGTTTTCATTCCATTCGCCTTTGAGTTCAACGATCTTCAATCCGAGCAGGTACAGAAGCACGAGCTGTGTCACATAACTCTTCGTCGCGGCGACGCTGATCTCCGGTCCGGCGTTCAACAGGAGTGTGAAATCGGATTCCCTCATCAATGTCGAGCCGACGACGTTGGTGACCGCCAGAATCTTCGCTCCTTTAGAACGTGCCAGCCTCACAGACTCGAGCGTGTCCGCAGTCTCTCCCGACTGAGAAACGGCGATCAGGATCGTTTTATCGTCGAAGTTTGGTCTTTTGTATCTGAACTCCGAAGAGACCTCCACATCCACGCTGACATCGCACAGATTCTCGAGAAAATACTTGAAAGACAGCGCCGCATAGCTACTCGTGCCGCATGCAACCACCTTCAAAACCTTCGAATTCTTGAGCGTTTCGTGCAGTTCTTCTATCTCTGGTAAGTTCACCCTGTTGTTCTTGATCCTTCCAGAGAGTGTCGCCGCAACCGCGGAGGGTTCCTCGAAGATCTCCTTGAGCATGTAATGCTTGTAGCCAGACTTCTGTGCCGTTTCGTAGGACCATTCCACCCTCAGCATCTTTCGATCCCTTTTTCTCCCCATCACGTCGAAGACCTCAAACCCGTGGTTGCTCACCCAGAACATGTCTCCATCCTCTAAGAACACCATGTCTCTGGAGTACTTCAACAAGGGCGTCACGTCCGAAGCGACACCTGCAACCTTTTCACCGATCGTCAAGATCAGTGGAGAACCTTTCCTCGCGCCCACTATGAGGTCTGGATGGTCCACGTGCATCACCGCTATGGCGAAGCTTCCTTCGAGCAGTTTCACAGCCTTTCGCACCGCCTCAACCAGGTCCGACGTGTAGTACTCTTCGATCAAGTGCGGGATCACTTCCGTGTCGGTGTCAGAGACGAACCTGTGGCCGACTTCTTCGAGCCTCCTTCGAAGCTCTTTGAAGTTCTCTATGATTCCATTGTGCACAACGCAGAGTCTGGTGTGGCAGTCCGTGTGAGGGTGCGCGTTGATATCGTTCGGTTCTCCGTGCGTCGCCCAGCGCGTGTGCGCGATGCCGATCGGGATCCTCTCACCGAGAAGCTGCGAGAGTTTTCCCTTGAGAACCTCCACCTTGCCCTTGTTCTTCTCTATGTGGAGGTCTGAATTTCGAAGAAAAGCAACGCCAGCCGAATCGTAACCCCTGTATTCGAGCCTCTCGAGAGCTTCCACAAGATCCGAAACGGTGACCTCACCCACCAACCCCACTATCCCGCACACGTGCGATCCCTCCGGCGATCTTCTCAACCAAGTCCATCTGCACTCCTTTCAGTGCGACCTCTAAAGCGTTTCTTATCGCTTTTCTGTCCGAAGAACCGTGCGCTTTCACGACCAAACCTCTCACACCGAGAATGAAACCTCCACCGTAGGTCCTCGGATCGAGCCTCTCCATCATCTTTCGCAGAGTCTTTGAGAGCATCAGCGCGCCGAGTTTTTCAAACAAACCCGCACTCTTGATCTCGTTCTTCAGCGTCGTGACGATCAATTTCGCGGTGCCTTCCATCGTCTTCATGGCCACGTTTCCAGAAAAGCCGTCGCACACGACCACGTCAACTTTTCCAGTGTTTATGTCGTGCCCCTCAACGTTTCCCAAGAAATTCTCGGGAAGGTGATCCTTCAAAAGCTGGAACGCCTCCTTCGTCGTTTCATCGCCCTTGGTCTCTTCCTCACCTACGTTGAGTAGCCCTACCTTCGGATTCTCTTTACCCAGCACCCTCGCGTACGCAACGCCCATGATCGCAAAATCCAGTATGTGCTCGGGTCTCACCCTGACGTTCGCACCCGCGTCTATGAGGACGGTGAAACCGTTGAGCGAGGGAACGGGAATCGCGAGCGCAGGCCTGTCGACCGTTTCAAGTCTACCAACTATGAGGGTCGCACCAGCAAGCAAAGCGCCGGTGTTTCCGGCGCTGACGAAGGCATCGATCCTCTTTTCCTTCAAAAGCTGAAGCCCCACGTGCATGGAAGAATTTTTTCTGCGGACGACTTCGGTCGGCTTGACGTCCATGGGAAGGAAGTCGCTCACTTCAACCTTTTCTACTCCGTCTATGCCGCTCAACGCTTCCTTCGTTCCGATCAGGACGAGTTCGCATTTTTTGTCTGCAAGGAACAACCTGGCGCCCTCAACGATTTCAACGGGCGCCCTGTCTCCTCCCATGACGTCAAGACCTATTCTCGGCATGCCTCACTCCGCTATCTCGAGGATCTGTCTGCCGTTGTAATAACCGCAGTGCAGGCAAACCCTGTGGGGCAACTTTGGCTGTCCACAGTTCGGGCACACGGCCATCGGCACGCGTATCGCCCTGTAGGTCTTTGCCCTCTTCATGTGGGTCCTCGATCTCGATCTCTTCTGTTTTGGGTTCGCCACGGTTCAGCCCTCCTTCGTCAGGTTCTGCTTCACGAGGAAGAGTTTTTTCCATCTCGGATCGAAGTCCTGCTCAACACATCTGTGGTTTTCCTCTTCGTTCAGATCGGCACCGCAGTAAGGACACAGTCCCTTACAGTTCTCGCTGCAGAGCACCTTCATCGGTATATCGACCACGATCGCTTCGATGATTCTGTCCGTCAGATCTATCTGGTCCGAATCGTAGTATAGCACGTTCCTGAGCGAGTTCAACTCCTCTTCTTCGCTCGTTGGCATCTGTGAGACTGGTTTGTACAGTGCTTCGATGGTGCCGTTGATCGGGAGAAGCACGGGTTTCAAGCACCTGTCGCACGGGTGCTCGATGACCGTCCTCGCGTAGCCACCAACCGCTATACCGTCACGGGCAGCGACCACGACGATCTTCACCTGAATCGGTTCGACGACCCTGCAGCGTGCATTCGGTGCGTCTATGTAGTCTGCTTCGAAGATACCGTTCAGGATCAGCCTTCTTTTGAGCAGAACGTCTTCAACGCTTATCGTCCAGTCCAACGCACTCACTCCGTTTCCATTTTACACCCTTGAAGATTTCCCATCAATTGTAAAGGCTTTTGAGGTGCAAATCATTACGAACGTGTTTCAGAACCATAGGTGACGGTTTTGAACTGCGACGATTCCGTGATGGTAAAATAAATCAGAAGAAGGAGTGATCCTTCTGGAATTTCTCAAGAAAGTCAGGGAGTTCATCACCAGGCTCCTCGAAAAGTGGAAGGCCCTGCCGACGGCGAGCAAGGTTCTGTTCGGAGGCATCATCGTTTCTATCTTCGTTGTCATCGTGATCATGACAGTTCTGCTCACCGCACCGGGTTACGTACCACTGGTGAGTGGCCTGTCCGAAGAACAGGCAGGCTACATAGTCCAGCAACTCGACGCCATGGGTATCAAGTACAGAGTCGAACCTGGCAGGATTCTGATTTCCAAGAAGTACAACGTCTACGAACTTCGTATGAGACTCGCCTCAGCGGGGATACTGGGACCGACAACGAGGGGCTTTGAAATTCTGGACCAGCAAAGCCTCGGTGCGACCAGCTTCGACAGGCAGGTTCGCTACCAGATAGCCCTGCAGGGAGAACTGGAAAGGAGCATCATGACGATCTCCGGGGTGAAGAGCGCACGCGTTCATTTGACGCTTCCCAAGTACACCTACTACGTGCGCGGCGAGATGACAGAACCAAGAGCGTCGGTGCTCGTGGTTCTGGAACCAGGAAAGGATCTGACCCAGCAGCAGATCAAGGGAATCATGCAGCTGGTCGCGGGTGCGGTTGAAGGGCTCAAGCTCGAAAATGTGCGCGTGATCGATCAGTACTCCCGCGTGTTGAGTGATAGGGTCACGACTTCGACGGAGATGCTCGTTGCAGCGGACAGAACTGAGCTGAAAATGAACCTTGAAAGCTATTACGCTAAGAAAGTCAAGCAAACTCTCGAAGCCGTGTTCGGGGTTGGCAGGGTCGAAGTGATTCCGGACGTAAAACTGGACTGGGAGAAGATCGAGCGGCAGATTACGAAATACGAGCCAATCGGCAGACAGGGTGGTTTGGTCAGGAGCCAGGAGCAGGAGACTGAAAAGAGTGTGAACATGCCGCCGGCGGGTGGCCCTGTGGGTACAGAATCGAACATTCCTCCCACCTATCCGAGCCTCACCCAGCAGGAAACGTCCACGTACGAGAGGACCAAGACGATCACGAATTACGAGCTCAGTTCGATAGTCGAGAACATCGTGCAGAACAGGGAAGGCGAGATACGCTCCGTATCCCTCTCGGTGATCATCGATGCTTCATCGACGGTTTTCAGCGGTTTCAACGAGGCTGAGATGAACAGGTGGGCCAAGATCGTTTCGGACCTGATCGAGAAGGGTATAGGTGCCAGCGCCACGGACCAGAGTTTGTCCGTGTCTGTGGCGTTCCTTCCGTTCGACAGGAGCGTGGAAGAGGAGTTCAGGAAGAGTCAGCTGGAAATGGAGCGACGCAGAAGGTACACGACGATGATGGTGGGTCTCGTCCTGCTCGCGGGCCTGTCGTTCATGCTGGTGTATTTGATCATCTTGCAGGTCAGACGTGTCAAAGCGAGGAAGGCTCTCGAGGCGAGAAAGGTGAGAATGGAAGAAGAGCTGAAACGAATGTTCGAAGAAGAGAAGGTGAAAGAGGTGGCAGTTTCTCCAGAAGAGAAAGCCATGCAGGAACTGCGTGAGAATCTGGAGAAGGTGTTCAGACAGGATCCCGCAGAGGTCGCGAGCATCATAAAACTCTGGTTGGCTGAGAGAGGGACCTGAGATGCCCGAGAAGAAGCAGCTCACGGGTAAGAGGAAGGCCGCGATCCTTCTGGTCATGCTCGGGCCGGAAAAGGCAGCCTCAGTGCTCAAGCACCTGGACGAATCCGATGTGGAGCAATTGACTATAGAAATAGCGAACCTCGGTAAGATTACGGACGAAGAGAAGAGGCAGGTACTGAGTGAATTTCAGGACATCACGCGTGCGAGAGAGATGATCTCTCAAGGCGGCATAGAGTACGCCAAGGAGGTGCTTCAAAAGGCGTTCGGACCGGAGAAGGCGATGAGGATCATAGAGCGGCTCGTTTCGAACCTTCAGGTGAAACCGTTCGACTTCCTGAGACAGGCGGATCCGTTGCAACTTGTGAACTTTTTACAGAACGAGCACCCGCAAACCGTCGCGGTGATACTGAGTTATCTGGAACCACAGCTTGCAGGAAGGATCCTCTCGGCTCTCCCGGAAGACCTGCAGGTCGAAGTGATAAAGAGGATCGCCCTGCTCGAACGCACCTCTCCCGATGTGATCAGGGACATCGAGAAGAACCTCGAACGCAAACTGTCTGGATTCGTCATGCAGACGTTCAGCCAAGTGGGTGGTGTGGACACCGCGGCTGAGATCATGAACAGCATAGACAGATCTTCCGAGCGGAAGATCATGGAAAAGCTTTCCTACGATTCGCCCGAGCTCGCCGAAGAGATACGCAAAAGGATGTTCGTGTTCGAAGACATCGTCAAACTGGACGATAGGTCGGTCCAGATCGTGCTCAGGGAAATCGAAACGCGCGATCTGGCTCTCGCGCTCAAGGGTGCTTCCGAAGAGGTGAAGCAGAAGATTTTCAAGAACATCTCCAAGCGTGCGGCACAGTTGCTGCAGGACGAGCTCGAATACATGGGACCCGTGAGGTTGAAAGACGTTGAAGAAGCACAGCAGAAGATCATAAACGTCATCAGAAGGTTGGAGGAAGCCGGCGAGATCATCATCGCACGCGGTGGAGGCGAGGAATTGATCGTATGATCATCAAGAAGAAGCAGCTCCTCATAGATGCACCCTGCATTGTGGGGAGGAAGGAAAAGCGGGAGAGCGATGATCCTCGTTTCGACCCCAACGTCGCGAAGAAGATCGTCGAAGAGGCTGAAGCGAGGGCTAACGAAATCTTGCGACAAGCACAGGCAGAAGCTTCAAAGATTCTGAACGAGGCGAAAGAGAAACAACAGAAAATGTTGCAGGAGATCGAGCTCGAAAGACAGCAGTTCAAAAAGCGCCTTTCGGAGAGCGCACAGCGTCTTGCTGTTCTTGTGTCGAACTTTCAAAGGCAGTTCGAACAGAAGAAAGATGAGATCTTCGAAGAGATGCTGACTGTGTTGAGAATTCTCATAGAGAAGATCGCATTCAGAGCGATCGATGAGACGGATTTTCGTGAGAAGATGAAGAAGGTCTTCGCGAAACTGTCGGAAGTCAGAAATGCGAGGGTGATGCTCAGCGAACAGGATATGAAGGACTTTCCAGAGATCGTCGAACAGTGTAAAGCCCTGGGTTTCGACGTGGTGAAATCTTCTGCTTTGAAACCAGGAGAGGTGCTCGTCGAGACCGACATCGGTGTGCTCGACGGAACCGCGAGGACCGCCACTAACCTGATCGAGAAGTTGATAGAGGAGGTCTTCGGCCCTGCCGGAACCGAAGGAGTTTCTCAAACAGTTCAGGGAGAAACTGAACGGTCTTGAATTTCCAAAGTACAACGGCAAGATCACCAGGATCGTGGGATTGACGGTCGAATCCATCGGGCCGGACGCGTCCCTCGGTGAAGTTTGCGAGGTGAACCTCGATTCGAAAAGGGCTCTCTGTGAGGTCGTCGGGTTCAAAGACGGCCGTGTTCTTTTGATGCCTCTCGAGGACATCTCTGGCGCAAAGCACGGCACGCTGGTCTTCGGAACGGGAAGACAGCTCGATGTTGCCGTGGGAGAAGACATGCTCGGCAGGGTCCTGGACGGTCTCGGCCGTCCGATCGATGGTAAACCCTTGCTCACCTCGAAAAGGTATCCTCTCGTCAGAACGGCTCCACATCCACTCAAAAGAATGCGCATCACAGAGCCCATTCCCGTTGGGGTTCGGGCGATCGACGGTTTCATAACGATCGGGAAAGGTCAGAGGATAGGTATCTTCGCCGGTAGCGGTGTTGGAAAAAGCACGCTGCTCGGTATGATAGCGAGAAACACCGTTGCCGATGTCAACGTTATAGCCCTGATAGGTGAGCGCGGAAGAGAAGTGAGGGAATTCATAGAAAAGGACCTCAAAGATGGACTCAAACGCTCCGTTGTTGTGGTTTCAACTTCGGATCAGCCGGCGTTGATGAGGGTCAAGGCGCTCTACACAGCGACCAGCATCGCGGAATTCTTCAGGGACTTGGGCCACAACGTTCTTCTCATGGTCGATTCACTCACCCGCTGGGCGATGGCACAACGGGAGATCGGTCTGGCCATAGGAGAACCTCCCACCACCAGAGGCTACACGCCGAGCGTGTTCGCGGGGCTTCCCAGCATTCTGGAAAGGGCAGGGAACTCGGACAAAGGAAGCATCACCGGCATATACACCGTCCTGGTGGAGGCTGACGATTTCAACGAGCCCATCTCCGACACGGTGAGGAGCATCGTGGATGGTCACATCGTGCTGTCCAGGAGGCTCGCCGAGATGAACCATTATCCGGCGATCGATGTGCTCGCGAGCATAAGCAGACTCATGATAGACATCGTGAGTGAAGAGCATCTCAACGCCAGCAGGACGTTGAGAAGTTTGATGGCTGCCTATCAGGAAGCCAAAGATTTGATCGACGTCGGTGCGTACAGACCCGGCTCGAACGAGCTGATAGACAAGGCCATAAAGATGAAAGGCCAGATCGACGCGTTTCTCAGACAGGACATCGACGAGAAACCAACCTTCGAAGAAACGGTTGAAAGACTCATAAAGCTCGCTTCGATGTGAGATCAGGATGACTGCGATCTGAGTGGGGCGATCTTCACGAGCTCGAGGTAGAAGATTTGATCGTAGGTTTCTTCTTTCATCACTTTGAAACCTCTCTCTCTGGAGATCTTTTTTACCAGTCCGCTCGGCTGTTCCCTTCGCCATTTGGTCACGTGGACCGTTCTGATCAGTTCGTGACCGGTGTCTATCAGCAGCGGAACGACAAAGAAGCTCTTGTGTGCCATCTTCTTTGGTATCGCCACGTCCCATATGTAGAGTTTCCCCCACTTTTTCAAAACGCGGTTCGCGTTCTCGATGATCGCTTCGTGTTTTGGCAGATAAAAGAACGTGAAGAAGAGGATCGCGGCGTCGAAGGTTTCTGGGGCAAAGGAAAGCTTCGTTGGGCTCATCACCAACCTGATCGACCTCGGGTCAGCCAGTTTCAAAAATTCTTCGTCCGTCGTCACGAAGACGGCTCTCTCTAAGAGAAACTTCGTGAACACGTCCTCAGCCCCGGTGTTGATGATGAGCACACGCTGACCATCTATTTCACAGTTCAACTTCAACGTTTGGTCCCTTACGCTGTAATAGCCTCCCATGGCATGAATCCAGTATAGCAGAACTCGTGTCGCAAAAAGTTAACTGTACGAACCAATTTCTGGCAAACCAATTCTGGTATGACTTGTTCGGTGAAGATCTTGAAGTACTCGATTTTGAAGCACTCAGTGGGTAAAATTGAGCTCAAGAAGATTTCAAGAAACCTTCTGAAACTCGCACTGCCATCGATGGCAGAGAATTCACTTCAGATGCTGTTCGGAATGGTTGACACGGCCTTCCTGGGTCACCTCTCATGGCAGGCCATGAGCGGGGCAGGTTTAGCGAACCAACTGATCTTCGTCTTCCAGGTTGTCATCGTTGCCGCATCCGTAGGTGTCAACGTGATCGTTTCGAACGCTACGGGTGTGAACAACAGACGCAAGGCCAGTCGTTCGTTGTGGAACGGTGTTCTTCTCTGTCTACTCTGGTCGGTGCTGCTCGCAGGTCTCGCACCTTTCTCTCACAACTTTCTTAAGATCTTCGGCCAGGTTGATGGGGCGGTTTTCCAACACGCCGTCACGTATCTGAGAACCATTCTACTCGGTATGAGCAGCATGTCGCTCATGGCGGTGCTTGGCGCCGCGCTGAGGGGTTCTGGTGATACAAAAACTCCCATGTTTGCGACCGGTTTTGCGAATCTGTTGAACATCTTTCTCGATTACGCCATGATCTTTGGAAAGTTCGGTTTTCCAAGGATGGAAGTCTTCGGAGCGGCACTCGCCACCGTCATCTCAAGGTTCGTCGGGGTGCTGGTGCTGTTCGTGGCGGTCTCGAAGAATCTGTATCTGGGCGAAAGGATCAAAAAGGCTATGAAACCGAGCCTTGAGGATCTTCGAGACATCGTTCGCGTGGGACTGCCTGCCGCGGGTGAGAACTTCATGTTCTCCTGTGGTTTGCTGGTCTTTGCGAGCATACTGCTGATGTCTGGTCCGATGGCCTACGCAGGTCACAGGATTGGAATAAACATCGAATCTCTCTCCTTCATGCCGGGATGGGGTATCTCTGTGGCCGTGACAACGCTCGCCGGTCAGTACAACGGCAGGCGCGAGCTCGAGAAGGTTTCCGCAGTGGCCAGGCAGGGTTTTTTGCTCGCAGCGCTCATACAGGTTTCTGCCGGGGCGTTCATATTCCTGTTTCCGGAGATCATGATAAGGCTTTTCACGAACCAAGCAGAAATCGTCGAGATCGCGAAGATTCCCGTCCGACTGGTGGGACTGTTCCAGATCTTTCTCGCACTCGAATCGAGCATGAACGGTGTGCTCAGAGCGACGGGGAACACAACCTTCAGCATGATCGTTTCTGCGGTTGCGATGTGGGCAGTGAGATTGCCTCTGGCTTACCTTTTCTCCGTGAAGTTGAAGCTGGGTCTGCTCGGAGCCTGGATGGGTATGGTGAGCGATATGAGCTTTCGAAGCCTCATGAAACTGCTCTTCTACATGTCCGGCGCCTGGGAAAGGGCCGCGCTGAAAGTGTCCTCCACCGTCAGGCACGTGGAAGGATCCGATCTTTCTTGATCATCCGTGATAGGTCACGGATGAGTCTGTACTCCTGAAGGGCTTTTTCGTTCTCTCCAATTCGTTCGTAGAGCATGGCGAGCTGTGTCCTCAGGTTCACGTCCGTTGGGTTCTTTTCCAGTTCTTTTCGGCACAGTTTTATTGCGAGTCTGTACGCTCTAAGAAACGCAAACAGTTTTATCTTCAACTTCCTCGGCATGAAAAACAACACCAGTGCGCACAGAAAGATCGATATAAGCAAAACTGGACGCGGCTGGACCTTTTCGAACCATAGAATCGGACGCTTGGCTGCGACGTCGATGTTCGATCTTCTGGCGATCTGATCGAGGAGCAGCTTGAGATTGTCCTTCTTCAGGCTCAGCTCGTTGAAGAGTCGTGAGAACCTTCTGTAATCTTCTTCTGAAATCTGCGATGCTGAAAACCTTTCAAGGCTCGTCATCAACTCGATGTACTTGCTCAGCTCGCTCTGGAACTGTGAACGAACCCCGTCGAGCTGTTCGGCGAGTACCATCAACCTGTAGAGCGCTGGATAATACTCTTCCCTATCTTTCATCCTTTCGCATTCCTGCCTGATGTTGCTGGCGATCTCTTGCCTGTTGGCAGAATTTCTCAGCAGGAACACCAGGTTCCATTCGAGCAAGAGTGGATCGTTCAGGAACGACCGCACAAGCCAGCTCGCAAAATTCTCAGGTACGTTCGGTTTATAACCGAGTTTCCACAGCGCGGAGACGATCGACAATTTCGAAAAATCTCCACGTTCAAAGTTCATCACGTCTTCTTTCAACTTTGGAAACAGCACGAAACATTCGTCCAGAAGATCTTCCCGAACCTGTTCCGTCTCTGAAAGCCTGCGGATGAATCCTTCCAGATCTTCACGGAGCACCGCTTCCCTGACAGGCTCGAATTCGGCGAGCCTTCTCTGAGCAGACAGTTTCCTTCCAATCTCCATCACCTGGTCCGAATCTGGCTCACGAACGATCCTTCGGATCAAATCCGACCAGCTCTTTTCGAGATCTTCCATCGTAGCCGCCAGCACGCTCGCTGTGAGGAAAACTATCGCGAGGAACAATCTCTTCGCTCTCACGTTTCTTCAAACCTGACCTTCAAGAAATGTTTGTAGAGGAGCGTGAAGAACGCAGCCATGGGTGCTCCGACGAAAACGCCCGCAAATCCGAAGATCATACCGCCGAGTACGATCGAAACGATCATCAGGACGGGATTGACCCTCATCGAGTTTTTCGTCAATTCGAAGAACAGAATGAAAACAAAAAGATGCAACCCGCTCGCGAGCACGAATACCCACAGGAACGTTTTCAAACCGAGTGTGAGCGAGAACAAAAGGATGGGTACCAGCTCGAGCGGTACGCCGACTATGGGAATGTAGTTCGTTATGAACGCCCACAGCCCGATGAGCGGTGCGTACCGCGGACTGATCAAGAGGAAAGTCACACCAAGGCCCAGACCGACTATCAGCGCGTTGAAGGTCAGCACGGCGATGAACTTTCTCATGCTGACCTTGAAGTCGTCCCAGAATTCGTTCACCACGGTCCTGCATTTCAGAGGGTACAGCTTTGGAACGAACTGCGCTATGCTACTGGCGTAGAAAGAAGCGTAAATGCCGAGAAGGATGGTGAAGAAGGTGACGACAATGAATTCCGGGACTCTTTGGGCAAACCACTTGAGCACGAATTCCACCAGTTTGTCCAGATATGGGAGCAAATAGTCTGCCAGATCGCTGAGCAGTCCTGCGAAGCCTTGTTTCGTTTCAAAGTACTGTTCCCACGTTTTCTCGCGGATCACCTTCGCTACCAAGTTGTAAAAATCCACAAACTGTGTGAAGGCCCTGGGTAACACCTCGACCAGCGCCCAGCCGAACAAGAAAAAGAAGAGAGCCAGCGCGAGGATCGTGGCGAGCTTCTTGTGTGACAGTCTGAAAACCTTTCTGAACACGTTTGCGATGGCGTCGACCACCATCACGAGTATGAAGCTGAACAGGCAGATCTGGAAGAAGGATCTGAAAACGATCCACAGAAACATCACTATCGCGGTGTAAAAGAGCGTGTAGTACAAAGCGATGTTCCTCTCTCTCACACCGTTCCCCTCCCGACGAGAGACGTCTTGCTGTTTCGAACCTTGAGCAGAGAGATCGGCACCATGAGCATCGAAACCACGAAGAGAACAACCAGTTGCGCGGTTATGCTTTCACCCAGTGGCAGTATCAACAGGTATCTGAGCGCCACGCCACAGGCCCAGGCGAATCCCATCACCGTTGAGGACGCGAGTGCCGCGTTTTCGGGCATCAACTGCTGAGCGTGTGCAACGTTCGTTGACATCGTGAGATAACCACAGCCGTTCACGAGCAGATAACCCACGATCAGACCGACGGGTGAAGTGGGAAACGAGAGTATCAGAACACCCATCGCCATACCGCTGAAGCTCACCACGTTCGTGATGTGGTTACCGAACCTTTCGCTCATCCACGTACCGAGTAGCGTCGTCGCGACACCGAGTCCAACTCCCAGACTGAGCAACAGTCCTCCAAACACGAGCGGAAGGTTCCTCTTACTGGCTATGATCGGACCGTAGGTGTTCGAGAGCGAGATTATCAGGGTTCTGACCGTGACGATGAACCAAAGAATGCCTATCTTCCTGAGTCCTTGCAAGTTCTCTTTGAAACTCAACCCGTCGTTCACCCTGCTCGCGTTCACTCTTTCCGGCTCTCTGAGGTACAGAAACGAAAAAACGATCGCCGCGACAAGCGACACGATCCACATCCTCTCAAAACTGTACCGTGAGACATACTGCGTCACGAAGATTGGTCCCAAAGCCGTTCCTAAGGTTCCTGCCGCCACGAAGATCGAAAGAAAGTAAGGGCTGCTTCCCCTCGCCATGACCGCACCGATGGGATGAAAGGCAGAATTTCCAAAGAACGCTGCTAAGAAGAGCAAAAGTAGCACACTAAGGTTCGGTGAAAATCCCACGAACGCCATCGCACCGATCGTTAAGAGCATGCTGACCAGTAATCCACGCTTCAAGCTTTCGAGTTTCGAAGCGATCATTCCGAAGACGATTTGGAATATCGACGAGAAAAAACTCACAGAAGTTATCAGCAAAGCTATCTCCTTCACGCCAACGCTGAACCTCTGCATGAAATACGGAGCCAGTGGATTCAGGAACGAGACGAAGAAATCCGTCACGAAATGGGATACGATTGCGAGCAGGTTTATTTTCCTTCACCTCCGAGCTTCGTGATCAAGCTGGCCACGAGTTGTCTGAACGCTTTCTCTACCTCGCTGCCTCTCATGTGCATTATCGCGTTCTTTCCGACATCGAGAAACTCTGCGAGCTTCGGTTCAAGCGGTATCGTGGCCAGGCACTCCAAACCAAGGAGTTCTGAAAGCACACTCGAAGAGTCCCTGCCGAAGATGTCTATCCTTCCCCCACAGTGCGGGCAGATCGTGTAGGCCATGTTGTTAACGAATCCGAGCACCCGCTGACCCATCTCTTCGGTGAAATGAACGGCCCGCGTCACGTCGTCCAGCGCGACTCTTTGCGGGGTCGTGACGAGGACGACCCCGTCGAGCTCGACGAGCTGCATCAGACTCAAAGCCTCATCTCCAGTTCCGGGTGGAAGGTCGAATATCATGAAGTCCTGCTCCCCCCACACCGTGTCGGACAGGAACTGCTGGATCGCGGAGTGTTTCAAAGGTCCCCTCCAGGCGACCGCTCGATCCCGATCGACCAGCATCCCGATCGAGAGCACGACCATGTTCGGTCCGTACTTAACGGGCACGATCATACCTTCCTGAACCGACGGGCTTTCTTCGATACCGAGCATCCGCGGTATGTTCGGTCCGTGCAGGTCCAGATCCAACAGTGCCACTTTGAAACCTTCCTCAGCCAGCGCGACCGCGACGTTCACGGCCACAGTGGTCTTTCCGACACCACCTTTACCGCTCAGGATAGCTATTTTGTGCCTTATTCGTGCCATATTCTCTTGCAACTTCTTTTGCCTTTCTTTGATCTGCTCGAAACGTTTGTTCGTTTCCACGTTCTCACCTCTTCTCTATTTTACACAGTCCTGATGATAAAATGAATTGGGAGGAAAGGGCTTTTGGAACCTCTGAGAGTGGAGAACCTGACGGTCGTTCTCAACGGACAGGAGATCCTCAAAGACGTCAGCTTCTCCATAAAGAAGCAGGGTTTGTACGTGATCGTGGGACCAAACGGTGGGGGCAAGACTACCTTAGTGAAGACGATCATGAATCTTCTCAGTCCGACGCGTGGAAGCGTTCACATCTTCGGCAAACCCAACCACGAATACCTTCGGGAAAACGTTGTGGGGTATCTGCCGCAGAAAGCGAACGTCAGAAAGTTTTTCCCCATACGGGTGTACGACGTCGTGAGGATGGGCCTTCGTGAAAAGAGAAACGAAAAAGAGCTGATCGCGTGGGCACTGGAGAAAGTCGGGATGCAGGAGTTCGTTCACGCCAACTTTTCCACCCTCAGTGGAGGACAGCAGCAAAGAGTTCTCATCGCCAGAGCCATCGTTTCGCGTCCGAAACTGCTCGTGCTCGATGAACCTGTCACGGGCCTGGACTACCAGAGTCAGAACGAATTCTATTCTCTGCTCAAATCTTTGGTCGAGGAAGGCACAACCGTATTGATGGTGACACACGATGTTGGCTTTGCGATGGATTTCAGTGATCAGGTATTCTGCATAAACGGCAAACTCGTCTGCCACGTTTCATCAGAGGAGAAGCTCCCGATGGACTATTTCTTGCTCAAACTCTACGGCTACAATGTGAAGCCGTTGACGCACAGGCACGGTGAAGAAGAATGACGAGCTTTTTGAGCCTCTATCAGAAATCCCTTCTGGCCGGCGTGTTGACCGCGATCGTGACCGCGATCATGGGGATCCATGTGGTGTTCCGAAGGATGGCTTTCTACGGTGACGCGATCGCGCACGTGGCCTTCGCCGCGGCCGCCATAGGTGCGACGCTGGGAACATCGAGCTTTCTCAGTGCCCTGGTTCTGTCGGTGGTCGTTTCGCTCGTCCTGGGCAGCGTTTCTAAAAAGAGTATCGGCGAGGATACGGCGATCGGTGTACTCTTTTCGCTCACGATGGCCGTTGGCATCGTGCTCTTCTCGATCTCGAAGGAGCAGAGGAGTCTGATGTCCTATCTCTTTGGCGACGTTCTGGCCATCACGAACCGCGATCTTCTGTACCTTCTGCTCGTCACAGGTTCGGTCATCGTTTTCGATCTTCTGTTCAGAGACATTCTGGTTCAGTTCACGTTCGACGAAGACTTCACCAGGCTCATGCATCCAAAAGTAAATCTCGTGTACAGACTTTTCCTCGCGATCCTCGCAGTCACCGTTGTTGTCGCCGTTCAAACCGTCGGTGTGATACTCGTCTCGGCGTTCCTGATCATCCCGGCCGCGACCGCCACGTCGCTTCTCAACGATTACAAGAAGGTGTTTTTGCTGGCCCCAGTGCTTTCTTCAGCGAGCGTTGTAGTTGGGCTTCTTTTGTCCCTCCAGATCGATGCTCCTCCCGGGGCGCTCATCGTGCTGGTGCAGGGAGCAACGTTCTTCACGACGCTGTTTTTGAGAAGGTGATCGGAGTGTATCTGCTTTCGAGGGATTTCGTGTTCGATGCCGCGCACAACCTGGAGCGATACAGAGGAAAGTGCGAGAATCTGCACGGTCACACCTACCGATTGCGCGTGACGCTGATCGGTGAGCCCGACGAAGAGGGCATGATCATCGATTTCGTCGAGCTCAAGCAGATCGTGACGCAGCACGTTCTTTCCCTGCTGGACCACAGCTATCTGAACAGGATCATCCCGCAGCCCACGGCGGAGAACATAGCTAAGTGGGTGTGGGACAGGCTCGAACCTTTGTTGAGGAACGAAAAAAGGAGGCTGTACGAAGTGACTGTCTGGGAAACGGCAGAATCCTTCGTCACTTACAGGGGAGTGAACGATGAAGGACGTGCAGAGCCAGAGGGACGATAGGAACGTTTATCTGCAGAGAGTCGGTATAAGAAATCTTTCCTATCCCATCACGGTGATGGACAAAACCAATGGCTATCAGGACACCGTCGCCAGGATAAACATGTACGTCGATCTTCCCGAGCATTTCCGTGGCACGCACATGAGCAGGTTCGTCGAGGTCCTGAACAGATACAGACTCGGGATCGATCCAAAACTGATCAGGCAGATGCTCGAGGAGTTGAGGGGCAAACTGAAGGCTTCCACCGCCAGGGTTGAGATAGAGTTTCCCTATTTCATATTGAAGAAGGCTCCCGTTTCAAACCAGAAAAGTTTCCTGAGCTACACGTGCAGGATCGAAGGTCAGAAGACGCGCGAAAAGTACGACTTCATCGTCAGCGTCGGCGTTCCCGTGCTCACGTTGTGCCCGTGCTCGAAGGAGATAAGTGAGCGGGGTGCGCACAACCAGAGGGCGATCGTCTGGATCCACATAAGATCGAAGAAACTGGTCTGGTTCGAAGAACTCATCGAGTACGCAGAACAGGCGGCGAGTGCCCCGATTTATACTATACTCAAGAGGCCTGACGAAAAGTTCATCACGGAGAAGGCTTACGACAATCCCAGGTTCGTGGAAGACGTGGCCAGGGAGATCGCCCTGAAACTGAACGCCGACGAGAGGATCTTCTGGTACAAAGTCGAGGTCGAGAGTTTCGAATCCATCCACGCGCACAACGCCTACGCGTGCGTGACGAAGTACAAGGAGGAATGAAGATGCGCATCGAGGTTCTCGACAGAGGTTTTGTCGAGCTGATCGACCACATGGGTGATGATACATCCGTGGTCAGGGCCGCCAGGATCTGCCACGCTTCACAGCCGGGCGATGAGGAACAGGACAGGCGCCTGATCGAATTCTTGATGAAGAATCGTCACGAAACTCCCTTCGAACACGTCACCTTCACGTTCCACATCAAATGTCCCATCTTCGTCGCCAGGCAGTGGATGAGGCACAGGATCGCTTCCTACAACGAGCTCAGCGGTCGTTACACCGAGTACGAAGACGAGTTCTACCTTCCAGGTAAGGAAAGGCTCGATGAGCAGTCCATACAGAAGATGAAGGAGGTTTACGAATTCTCATACAAAACTTACCAGGAACTGGTCGAATCGGGTGTGCGTAAAGAAATCGCGCGCATGGTGCTACCAACGGCGCTTTACACCCGGTTCATCTGGACGGTCAACGCCAGGAGTTTGATGAACTTTCTCTCACTCCGTGCTGACTCGCACGCCCAGTGGGAGATGCAGCAGTACGCGCTCGCCGTCGCGCAGATCTTCAAAGCGATCTGTCCGAAGAGTTACGACGCGTTCGTCAGGTACTCCTACAGGGGCGATCTGCTGAAGGGGTGATTCCGATGAAACTGACAGAGATCCTCTCCGAGCTCAGGGCGAAGGTTGTGGCCAACGCTCAAAAGGTCGATCAGCTGGAGTTCGAACGTGCAGCCGCCTCGGACCTGATGAGCGAAGTCCTCGCGATCGCGAAGCCCGATGCGATCCTGATCACTGGCCTGTGTACACCCCAGGTCATCAGGACTGCCGATGTGGTGGGTATACCCGCGGTGGTGATCGTCAGGAGGGAGAATGTCCCTGCCGAGACCATCGAGATGGCTGAGTCCAGCGGGATCGTGCTCGCTGTGACCAGGATGTCCATGTTCGAAGCGTGCGGCAGGCTCTACGCGAAAGGTATCAGACCCATCTGGGAAGTGTGAAAGATGGAGAAGGTCCTCGATCGTGTTCAGAGTTTTTTCCTCGATATGCCTGTGGTTGAAGTGATGAACCCCAACGTCATCTCCGTGCATCCGGACAGAACGCTCAGACAGGTCAAGGAAATATTGAGAATAAAGCGGATCTCCGGCGTTCCCGTGGTCGATTCCGAGAGGAAGGTCGTTGGTATCGTGAGCATCGAAGACATCATCAAGGCACTCGAGGGAGGTTACATAGACGAGAAGGTTCAGGATCACATGACGAAAAAAGTCGTGTGTTTGAAGGTCACCGACACGCTGAAGGACATCATAGAAACGTTTGAACGCTACTCTTACGGTCGTTTCCCTGTCGTGGACGAGAACAACAGACTGGTGGGAATAATAACCAAGAACGATGTGATGATGGCGCTGCTCGCAAGACTCGGCCTGGTGTATCTGCACGACGAACGGCGGAAAGAAGTGCTTGAAAGTCCCGATTACTTCGAACGATCTTTGATCACGGGAGAAAGTCTGGACAAATCCGGCGCCGATTTCTTCTTCCCGATAGATTATTACGACATCAACCTCGCCGGCATAGGGGCTTCCAAACTGAGACAGTTCCTCCTCTCCAGGGGGGTCGATCCAGAGACCGCCAGGAGGGTGGCCATCGCCACTTACGAAGCCGAAACCAACGTGGTGATACACAGTGGGAGCACCGGGGCGATATACTGTTTCGTTAAGCCCGATCGGATCTTCGTACGCGTGGAAGACACCGGAAAGGGCATCGACAACGTCGAGTTGGCGATGAAGGAAGGTTATTCCACCGCGCCGGACTACGTTCGAGAGCTCGGCTTCGGCGCCGGCATGGGTTTCACGAACATGAAACGTTGCTCTGACAACCTTATGGTTGTTTCCAAAGTCGGTGCGGGGGTGGTGGTCGAGATGGAGTTCCGCAGGGACAGGGAGGGGAACAAATGAAGGTGTCGAGCATCGTCGAAGCGCTGGGCCTTGAGGTCTGCTGTGGAAACTGTGACGTGGAAGTGAAGCATGGGTGTGTTGGGGACCTTCTGAGCGAGGTGATGGCGCACGCCAAGCCCGATTCGATATGGGTGACGGTGCAGTCTCACGTGAACGTCGTGGCGGTCTCTGTCATTACAGGAATACGCGCCATCGTACTCTGTAACGGTCACAACTTCTCGAGCGACACCGTTGAAAAAGCCAAAGCGGAGGGCCTGTGCCTGCTGAGAA
This sequence comes from Thermotoga caldifontis AZM44c09, assembly GCF_000828655.1. Lineage (NCBI taxonomy): Bacteria > Thermotogati > Thermotogota > Thermotogae > Thermotogales > Thermotogaceae > Pseudothermotoga > Pseudothermotoga caldifontis. Next base: position 1,519,633 of record NZ_AP014509.1, on the reverse strand, counting down.
CAGAGAAGAGTCCTTTTGAGATCGCTGGAAGGTTGTACGGGATGGGCATAGAACCGTGATCAGGGCCGATTTGCACGTTCACTCGTGCCTTTCACCGTGTGCGGACATAACGATGGTCCCCGGTGCGGTCTGTTCGAAATCGAGACAGGCGAAGATCGACGTTCTGTCCATCTGCGACCACAACAGCTGTGAAAATTTAGATGCTTTCGAGAAAGCCTGCGGTGCGATTTTTTTGCCAGGTGTCGAGGTGACATCTAAAGAGGAAGTCCACGTGCTGGCGTACTTTCCCAGCGTTGGGAAGGCCAGAAAGTTCTGTGAAGTTCTGAACGATCACCTTCCAAAGGTACGTTTGGATCCCGAAGTGCTGGGCTATCAGCTTTTAGTGAACGAGAAAGACGAGTTCCTCTCCATAAAGGAAGAGTACCTTCTGGTGGCTGCGGATCTCAGTGTCGGAGAGATCGTACGGCTGATCCTCGGTCACGGTGGAGTTCCGGCGTACGCGCACGTGGACAGACAGTTCGGATTGCTTTACCAGCTTGGAATGTTTCCACCGAACGATGAGGTGAGGTTCGCGGAGGTCAGGACGAAGGATGGCTGGCAGAAGGTGCTGAGAGCGGGTTACATCCCGTTGACCAGTTCGGATGCGCACAGGATCGATGAAATCGGTTGCAGATACACGCGTTTCGATCTCGATGTGAAGAACACAGAAGAATTCTTCAATTTTCTGTGCGCGCCTGACAGGAGCAAGGTGTTGACGATATGGGATTGAGAAGTATCGTAGACCATGTGATGGACATCGTGCAGAACTCCTTCAAAGCGCAGGCGAAAAAGGTGAGGCTGAGGATCGCCCAGAGCGAGAACAGATTCTGTTTCACCGTCGAAGACGACGGGGTGGGGATGACGCAGGAAGAGATTTCAAAAGTGTTCGATCCCTTCTACACCACGCGTGATCCAAAGGTTCGCAGGGTTGGCCTTGGGCTTCCATTTTTGAAGCAGGCGGCTGAGGCTACGGGGGGACACGTGAAGCTGGAGAGCGAGAAGGGAAAGGGAACGAGAGTGACAGCGTGCTTCAACACGGACCACATCGACTGCCAGGAGATCGGCGACGTGGTGGGCTGTCTGGTGACGTTGCTGACAGGTACTCCTGAAGGTGTAGAATTGTGCGTAGAAAGATGCTACAAGAACGATTGCTACACGCTGACGACGACTCAGTTGATGGAAGTTCTTGGTGATCTTTCTTCGCCGATGGTGATCAGGACTCTGTATGAGGTCGTCGAGGAACTCGAGAAGGGCTTGTTCGAAAAGGAGGTATCGCAATGAAGAGGGTCTTTGCTTTGCTGCTTTCGTTGACCTTCGGTTTGACGCTTTTTGCGATCGTCATATCGGACGTGAAGTTCGTCGGCCTGGTGACAGTATCGGAGAAAGAGTTGATGCCTCTCGTGAAGGATTACATCGGAGTTGAGTTGAAAGACGAAGCCATTGCGGAGATCGCCAAGAAGGTCTTCGATGTGGGTTACTTCTCGTCCCTGGAACCGAAACTGGTTGCATCGGAGGGACGCTTCATCCTCCAGTTCGTTGTTCAGGAGAATCCCATCGTCAGAGACTGGAAGCTGAACCTGGAAGGTCCGGAGCTGGTGAAGCTGACGGATGTTGCCAGCGTCGTTACACTCGAAAAAGGTAAAGCCCTCAACATGTCGAAGGTGAGAGAAAGCCTCAACGCGATCAAGCAGAAGTTTGACGAGGCTGGTTATTTCCTCGTTGAAATAAGCGGTGATTTCAAAGACAACACGTACTTCTTCAACGTCGTTCCGTACGCTCTCTGGGACATATATTTCGTGGGTGAAATCGAAGGACTGGACATAGCTCAGGTGAGAAGACAGATAAAGATCGACACGATGAAGGATTACTACACGACGCCCTCGTTGTTGAGAATCCTGATCAAGGATATAAAGCGCTGTTATCCGACGGTGAACGACATCTCTGCTGTACTGTCCACGCTCGCAAACTACGTCTATTTTGGCCCAGAAACTTCCATAGACTTCGAGAAGATCGAAATTCCGAACGTCTCCGAAAAAGCCGTCGCCATGAAGGTGAAGGTGGTCCAACCCAAGTACGTACCGGACGAAGGTAAGGTGTACGAGAAGATCGAATTTTCCGGGAACGAGCTGATAAACTCTGAGCAACTGCGCAAGGTGGTGTCCGTCGGAGAGTACAGGCTGGTGAGAAACTCAGACGTTCTGAGATCGATGCAGGCAATATTGGACCTTTACAAAGAGAAAGGATATCCTCTGTGCTACGTTGTGGTCCAGGACCAGGACAAAACGTTGCAGTTCAGGATCATCGAGAAGTACGTCGCGAACGTCGAGTTCAAAGGTTTCGAGAGGACCAGGACGTACGTCGTTGACGACCTTGTCACGTTCAAACCCGGTCAACCGCTCAGGCAGAAAGATTTCTACGACACCATCTCGGCGTTGAACAGAACGCAGTTCTTCGAGGCTGTGAAGGTTTATCCTGTGGCTAAGCCCGAAAACCGCGACGTGGACGTCGTGGTCGAGGTCAAAGAGAAAGACAAGAAGTTCAGTCTCAGCGGTGGAATCTCCTGGAGCCCCGTGAAAGACAGGCCGTGGTATGAAGGATTTTTCGGTGAAGTGTCTTTCTCGACGATCAACCCCTTCGGTTACGGTCAGACGTTCGCGACCACCCTGAAGCTCGGTTTTGAGAGCAAGTTGATACAGTTCGATTACTCCATCAGAAAGCCGTTCAAATTGCCAGCAACGCTCGGTGCGCTCTTCAGCTATGAGTGGACGAATTCCACTCAAATTCTCAAAGTTGGAGGCAACGCTTCCACGCTCAGGTTCGCCGGACACGCGTTCGGCGGGGGCGTGACTTACGAGAACAGAAGCTACATTGATTTCTCAGAGAACACGCTCATCCTTTCGGGCAACTATTCATACGACACCAGGAGCGATCCGATCTTCCCCACACAGGGACGATACCTCTACTTCGGTCTGGACAAAGCCGGTCTGTTCAACCTGGCAGACAGAGATTACTGGAAGTTCCGGCTCGATGTGCGCATGTTCATGCCCGTCTGGAACGAACAGCTCGTCGCTGCGTTCAGGTTCTTCACGAGCGCTGTTCTCTTCGATAAGTACACCAATCCGGGTTCTACCGAGGAAACGATCCTCTTCTACGGAATCGACTCTGTGCGTGGCGTTGACGCCACAAAAGCCAAGGCAGGCATTCTGGCCTCCGGAGAGTTGAGGTACGATCTGAAATCTCAGACCTTGCCCATGTACGTACTGGCGTTCGTGGATGCCGGGGGAACAGGCGAAACGCTCGCTCAACCCACGTTGAAGCTCACGGCGGGACCGGAACTGGACGTCGTAGTTCCGATGCTCGGCGTGATGGGATTCGGCGTCGCCTACGATTTCAACGGTCAGTGGACCTGGGAGAACTTCAAGCCGTTCTTCAGATTTGGAGCAGCTTTTTGAAGAAATAACGAGATTCAGAAAGAAAAACGCCCGAATCAGGCTATTATTTGACCGAGAAATGCTATAATGTTTAAGGAAGTGGTACCTTTGCCGAAAAGTATGACAGGCTATGCGAAGGTAGAAAGAGTGCTCAACGAATACAGGATCGATTGTGAGCTGAAGACTCTCAACTCGCGCTATCTCAACATCGAGATCGTCGTTCCTTCGTTCCTCTCTTCCCGCGAGATCGAGCTGACGAAGCTCGTTCAAAGATACATCAAGCGGGGTAAGATGTCGCTGAAGTTGTACCTTGAATTCCTCTCACCGCCCGTGCAGGCACTGCGGATCGATTTTGGACTCGCCAAGGTGTACTACGATGGTTTTGAAGAACTGGTGACCAGGCTCGGCATCCCAGAACCTGTGAATCTCGATCATCTGCTCAGATTTCGTGAGCTGGTGAGGTTCGAGCTCCCACCGTCCCAGGAAGAAGAGATCTGGCGACTCTGTGAGACAGTTGTAAAGGAAGCTCTCGAGAAATTGGATGCCGAAAGGTCAAGAGAGGGCGAAGAGATTTCGAAACATCTTGGAGCCATCTTAGACGAACTAAAGCAGCTGACGCGCGATTTGAGAGAAATCGCCATCAACTCGATGCCATCGGTGAGGGAGAAGATCCGCGAGCAGATTGAGCAGCTGCTGGGTGGTAGCCAGATCGATGTGAACCTTCTGGAAAATCTGGTGGCGGTGAACCTGCAGAAACTGGATGTGCGCGAGGAGATCGACAGGCTCGAGGCCCATCTGAAACGGGCGAAAGATGTGCTCGAAAGTGACGAAGCGGTTGGAAACCATCTGGACTTTCTCGCCCAGGAGATCCTTCGAGAGCTGAACACGATCCTTTCCAAGTCTGAAGACATGCAGCTCGTAGAGCTGGGATTGAGAGGAAAGGTGCTCGTGTCTCAGTTCAGAGAGCAGGTTCAGAACTTGGAATGAAATATTCCGGGGAGGTATAGAGTGTGTACGGTCTGATCAACATAGGCTTCGGGAACGTCATCTCGGGTGACCGTGTGATCGCGATAGTGAACCCGGAATCTGCACCTCTGAAAAGGCTCAAGGAGGAAGCGAAGGACGAAGGAAAACTCATCGACGCCACGTACGGGCGCAAGACGCGCGCGATCATCATCACCGACAGCAACCACATCATACTCAGCGCGATCCAGCCGGAGACGATCGCCCAGAGGTTCAAACAGTCCATGATAGAGATCGAAGAAACTCTGAGCAAAGTGAGGTAGATCTGTGGCGGGAGTACTCTACGTGATAAGTGGCCCTTCAGGTGTGGGCAAGACCTCGATCATCGACGGCGTGATGAAAAGAGTCAAGAACGTGGTGTTCTCCGTTTCGTGCACGACCAGGCCCAAGAGGCCCAACGAGGTTGACGGGCGCGACTATTTTTTCGTTGACGAACAGACCTTCAGACGCATGGTAGAACAGGATGAGTTCCTGGAATGGGCCGTGGTGCACGGCTATTACTACGGCACACCGCGGAAGTTCGTAGAGGAGCAGCTGAGAAACAGTGTCAACGTCATACTGGACATCGACGTGCAGGGTGCCATGACGGTGATGAAGAAGGTGAAGGATGCGGTGTTCATTTTCATCGCCCCACCCTCGTTCGAAGAACTCAGGCGTCGTTTGCTGAAACGCGGCACGGAACGGCAGGAGGACATGATGAAACGACTCGAGGACGCCAAGAGGGAGCTGGAACAGATCCCGAAGTTTCAGTACCTCATAGTTAACGTGGACTTGCAGGAATCGATCGACCAGCTCACGTCTATAATCGTTGCGGAACAACTGAAGGTTGAGAGGGTTATGGAGCGACTCGGATCGCACAAGATTTTTTCGGATGGAGGTGATTCTCGGTGAGCAAGCAGATCTTGCATTACGACAGATTGTCGAGCAAGATTCCATACAAGTACGCGATCCCGATAGCCGTGGCGAAGAGGGCTGAGGCACTCAAAGAATACGCAAAACCTTACGTCACGACTCAGGACAACAACCCCGTCTCCATCGCGTTCCAGGAACTCCAGGCGGGCTACGTGAGGATAAGGAACGAAGAAATCCTGCGTATACTGGTTCCCAACGTGAAGTGATCTTATGAAGATCCTCGTTGGTGTCACCGGTTGCATCGCGTTGTACAAGGTTGTCGGACTCGTCAGCAGCCTGCGCAAGGACGGGCACGAACTGAGGATCGTCATGACGCAGAGCGCAGAAAAGCTCGTTTCCAAAGATCTTTTTTCCGCCGTCGGGAGCTGTCCGGTGTACACGGACAGGGACGCCTTCGACATAAAGGACGGTTTCATACCGCACACCGATCTGTCGAGATGGGCCGACGTTTTGATCGTCGCACCGGCCACAGCGAACACCATTGCGAAGATCGCACACGGTATCGCGGACAATTTGCTCACGATGATCTGTCTTGCGTACGCGAAGGAAAAGAAGCTTTTGGTGCCCGCCATGAACGTGCGCATGTTCGACAATCCCATCACACAGGAAAACATCGAGAAGCTGCGCCGGATGGGATGGTGGGTCCTGGAACCCGCCGAGGGCCATCTGGCGTGCGGCGAGGTGGGCCGCGGGAGATACCCGGAGAACGAGATCGTTCAGGAAGCCATCTACATTCTGACGAGTGAAAAGCCTCTGAAAGGTCTCCGTCTGCTCGTCACGGCGGGTCCGACCTGGGAGAGCATCGACCCCGTTCGTGTGGTGACGAACCGCTCGAGCGGGAAGATGGGCTTCGAGATCGCAAAAATGGCGGTCAGACTCGGCGCGAAGGTCACGCTGATCAGCGGCCCGACGTGCCTGAATCCCCCATTCTTCGTTGAGGAGTACGTGAAAGTCGAGAGCGCCCAGGAGATGTTCGAAGAAGTGGTCCGGCGGTTCGATTCCGTCGATGTTGTGATCATGTCCGCCGCCGTGGCCGATTACACTCCGGCGGTGAAGAGTGCGTCCAAACTGAAGAAAGTCGATGAGAAGCTCAACATAGAGTTGGTGAAAACTAAGGACATCCTCGAAGAGCTGGGCCGGAGGAAGACCAGACAGATCCTCGTTGGGTTCGCCGTGGAGACTGAAGAACTCGAAAGTTACGCGGAACAGAAGTTGAAGAAAAAGAATCTGGACATGATCGTCGCGAACAGTGTGCAGGCCATGGGGAGCGATCAGAACCAGGTGACGATCATAAGGAGAGACGGCACGAGAAAACGGGTGGGTCCGGATGCGAAAGATCGTGTTGCTCTGGCTATTCTTGATGAGCTCGCTCACCTCTGCGGCCGTGCATGAGTTGTTCGTCAGGTCCTTCGAAAAGGACTTGATAGGGCTCTCCGTCAGACCGATCTACACACCGGAAGAAAAACCAAAACTGTACCTTTTCACCCAGACCGGCCACAGAACGGCCAAGGATGTGAAGGACGATTCCGTCGTGTTCGATGTGTCCCGCACCGACTGGATCATCGTTGAAACTTTCGGACGAAGCGTCATGGGCTATCCTATGCGCGGTTCTGAGCCGACGATGTTGAAGCTTTCAACCTACAGGCAGGAACCACAGATCTTCCTCTTCACGGATCCTGAAAAACAGAGGTTTTACATCACTCTGAAAGTACCGGAGGAATGGAAACCGCTCGGTTGCGAATTTCAAAACCTCAATTTCCAGAAATTTTCTTTCAACGGTTTCTGGTACTTCTACACTTCCGACAGACCCAAAGATGGAATCCACACGCTCAAACTGTCCTTCGAGCTACCCCACGGTTTGTTGAAAGAAACGAAGCTCGACGTGTTCGTCTTTCACGGCTTAGTTAATTTGCTCAGGGGTTCCACAGCCCCCATGCGCGTCGAACCAATACCACCTTACACCCACACCGTCAAGCCCGGTGAGACGCTGTGGTCCATCGCCAACATGTACGGCTTGACCGTGCCGGATTTAGAACTCGCGAACGGCATAGCGGATGGGGGTCGCATCCTCTCCGGTACCGTTCTGAAATTGGCGAGGGTGCGTTTCGATTCCTCGCTCACCACCATAGTCATAAACACGTCAACTGGCAGGCTCGCTCTGTACTACAACGGGGCCTTGGTCAAAGTTTTCCCGGTGGCCGTTGGGCGCAGCGACATGACTCCACCAGGAACGTACTGGATCACGAAAAAGGAAGTCGATCCAGCCCTGTACTGGTTTGGAGAATACATTCCGCCGCGTTCTCCGATAAACGGCCTCGGTACGAGGTTCTTCCAGCTCTCTAACCCCACCTACGGTATACATGGAACAACAAAACCGTGGGAAATCGGAAAAAGGATCTCCCACGGTTGTATCCGCATGTTCAATCAGGATATCGAAACGATCGATGCCTTCATTGATGTCGGAACAAAAGTGGTTGTCGTCAGAAATACGGAAGAGTTCCCAACCAGATGGAACTTCTGATCAGAACCTCCCACCTTTTTTCTCCGCTCTCTTCTTGTACTCCGCGAACTTCCGCTCGCTGTCCTTCAGAAACTTCGCCAGCTTCTTTTCAAACTCGGCCTTCTTAGCATCCTTCTGCTCTTCCTGACTCTTCTCTTCCTTCAGTGACAGTTCCCATTTCCCGTCGCGCGTTTTGCCTATGACCCTCGCCGTGACTTCCTGACCCTGTTTGAGAAAGTCTTCGACGTTTTTCACGTACTGATTCGCGATCTTAGAGATGTGGATGAACCCGGTTTCTCCATTCTCGAGTGTGACCACTGCTCCGAATTTTGTTATCTGTGTGACCTTGCTCTTCACGACGTCGCCAACCTTTACCACAAACTGACCCTCCCTGAGGATTTATGGAACATCAATACTCAACGCCTTCGTATCTACGCTTGAACTTCTCGATGCGACCCTCGGTGTCTATCACCAGGCCCGTGGTTCCCTGTCCCTTGTACAGGGGATGACAGTTGGAGCACACATCTATCCTGACCGTGTCCCTCGTGCTGTAGAATTTGTGCTCCGCACCACACGCACATCTCACCGTCAGCAACTTCATCTCCGGATGAATGCCTTTCTTCATCGCGACTCACCTCTCCCAGAACTTTTTACCCTATAGATGATACCACAGTAAACCTTCTCGTCAACATTTTTCTTCGAACAAACTCATGTCTTTCCCGACATAAATTTTCGCTCCTCGATGATACTATAATAGTACAGGAGCAAGGAGGGAACGTTCGTGCAGGAAAAAGAAGAACTTCTCAAGAGGATCAAAATGCTGGAAGACCAGCTCGAGTACTACAGATCCCGCGAAGCGCAGATGGAACAGCTCATCCAGGAGTACAACGAGTTGATTCGAAGGCAGTTCGATCTCTACGATCAGTTCGTCCGCGACATCGGAACGAGTAAGATCATCGATCCCTACACACGTGTGTATTCGGCGGACCACATCAGCAAGCTGATAGCTTACTACCACCAGCGCGCGTTCGAAGAGAACCGCAGCTACGGTCTGATACTCGTCCGCTTGGTGGAGAAAGATGAGAACTTCGAAGCGAACCTGCTCGCCTTAGCGAAGCTTTTGAAGAACACGGTCCGGGTGCCCATGGACAGCATTGGAAGGCTCAGCGAGGACACCTTCGCCGTTTTGCTCACAGAGATCAACAAGGAGAACACGCGTAAGGTTGTCGAGAGGATGAAATCTTTCATCGATCAGCAACTGGCAATTCCGGTCAAAATCTCCTTCAGATGTTACCCAGAGGACGCCTCGAACCTCGAAGAGATGATGAGAGAAATGTACGCGGAGGTCAGCTGAATGGGCAAATTCATCGTTCATGGAGGAGTGAGGCTCGAGGGATCGGTGAAGATTTCGGGGGCGAAGAACGCGGCGCTGCCAATCCTTGCGGCCACAATTCTGCTCGACGAACCCGTCATTGTTCGTAATGTCCCAGATCTGATGGATGTACGCACGATGCTCGAAATCCTTCGGTCCGTGGGCTACGGAGTGAGGTTCGAAAAGAACGCGGTGCTCGTGGAACCTTCGGCGGATCTGAAGGGAGAAGTGCCTTACGAGCTCGTCAGGAAGATGCGAGCTTCCTTCAACGTTCTTGGACCACTCGCCGTGAAGTGTGGAGAAGCTTGCGTTTCTCTACCCGGTGGTTGTTCCATCGGTGTCAGACCAGTCGATTTTCACCTGGAGGGCCTTCAGAAACTCGGTTTCTCCATAGAGATAGAGCACGGAGTGGTCAAGGCCAGGAGAGAAAAGAAGTTGCAGGAATGCTACGTCTCTTTTCCGTTTCCGAGCGTCGGTGCGACCGAACACATAATGACGACCGCCGCCCTGCTCGACGGAACTAGAACGATCATCGATAACGCCGCCATGGAGCCGGAGATCGTCGATCTCGCAGATTTTCTCGTCAAGTGTGGTGCAAAGGTTTCCGGAGCAGGGAGCCGCAGAATAGAAGTCGAAGGTGTGGGAAAATTGATTTCGTGCGATCACGCGATCATTCCTGACCGGATCGAAGCGGGTACCTACGCGATCGCCGCCGCGGCGACGCGGGGTGAGGTGCTCTTAGAGAACGTTCGACCCGACCACATGATGGCCGCCATAGATGCGTTGAGGCAGTCCGGTGCAGAAGTGAGCGTTGAGAAAGAAAGTATTCAGGTGCGGATGGACAAGCGTCCGAAACCACTCAAGCTTCAGGTGACACCGTATCCAGGTTTCCCAACAGACCTTCAGCCACAGATGATCGCTTACCTGAGCGTGGCGGAAGGCACATCCGTGATCGTCGAAACCGTGTTCAAGTCACGATTTCAGCACGTTGACGAACTCCGCAGGCTCGGTGCACGGATAGAGTTGACGGACGGAACCGCCATCGTTTACGGGGTGGAGAAACTCCAGGGGACGATCGTGACCGCCACGGATCTCAGGGCCGCGGCCGCCCTGGTCATCGCCGGTTTGATGGCCGAAGGTACGACAACGGTGGAAGAAATCGATCACATCTTCAGAGGATACGAAAACCTGATGGAAAAACTCTCAAAACTCGGTGCAGTCGTGGAGTACCAGAATGGTTGAGAGAATCGAATGGTTCAAGGGCCATCTCTCCAGCTGCAGACTGTGTCCAATTGAATGTGGTGTCGATCGTCGAAGCCAGCTCGGTCGGTGTGGTGTCGGTGACGCTGCAAAGCTGAGCAGCGTTGTTCTCCACTTCGGCGAGGAACCACCCATCAGCGGTGAAACCGGAGCGGGCACGATCTTCTTCACAGGTTGCAACATGCGTTGTGTCTACTGTCAGAACATGAACTTCAGTCAGAGAGGTCTGGGCGTTGAGGTGGAAGTGGAGGAGCTCGCGGATTTCTTTCTGGACCTTCAACGGAGTGGGGCGAAAACTTTGAACCTCGTCACGCCGACACCGAACCTGATCTTCACAGTTGAAGCGCTGTGGATCGCGAGGCAGAGGGGATTCAACCTGCCGGTGGTTTACAACACGAGCAGTTACGAGAAGTTGGAAACGCTCAGGATGCTCGAAGGGATCGTGGACATATACCTTGCCGATCTGAGGTACGCCGACGATGCAACCGGTATGAAATATTCCAAAGTTCCCGACTACTTCTCCGTGGCCAGCAAAGCATTGATCGAGATGCACCGGCAGGTCGGACCCTTCGATGAAAAAAAGATGAAGGGCTTGATCGTGCGCCATCTGGTGTTGCCCAACGATGTGGCGAGATCTCGAGACGTGCTGGATTTCGTCTACTTCTGCCTGTCCCCGTCCGTTCCGGTGGCGATCATGTCGCAGTACAACCCTGTCTTCGGAGCGAGGAACGATCCTGTCATAGGAAGAAGGATCACGAAAGAAGAATACGAGCGCGTCGTAGATTACGCACTCGAGCTCGGTTTGAACGGCTGGATGCAGACAGAAGAGAAGAAGAGGGTGACCGTCAGACCCGTCGCCTCCACCTACAGAGTCATCGAGAAGCTGAGATCAAGAGCATCAACAGAACCGCTCCCAAACCGATAGCGGATATGGTCAAGATCTTCTCCTTGGTGTACGTGTAAGTGCTCCTATCCACCAGCACTGTCTCTCTCGCGGTGTACGTCTCCTCAGCCGTCCTCGCCACCGCCTCCACAACGTATTCGCCGTCTTCCACGTCTGTACCGTACCAGACCACCGTGTTCGTACCTGCCTTAGCTTTGAGCGATCTCGTCCACACGGTCCTGCCAGACCGATCCAGAACACGGATCTCCAGATCGGCAGGTTTTGAAAGATACACGTAGAACGTCGTCGTGTCCTGGTACCAGTCGTTGTTCGGTGAGAAGGTCTTCGGCTCCACCTTCAGGTTCACGACGAGTGCTTCTTCGATCAGTGTCAGGTTCACCGTGGATTCTCTCGAGTAGGCTACGTTCACGAGCAGCGTCTGTGGTTGATAACCACTCGCTTTGAACGTCAGATACTGACTGCCTTCCGGAACCAGGATGGTGTCTCTCACGCTCCTGACCGTTCCAAGGTACAGATCTTCCGCGTAGACTTCGACCGGATACACGTTCGAAAAGACCCTCAGCTGTCCAGCGCGTCTCAATGGTACTTGCACGATGGTCTGGCCGGGCTGTGTTACCACCAGAACGGTTTCGAAGGGCAGATAAAACGCCTTGGTCACCGTGATCCTGTACTGACCAGCGCTCTGGAACGTGAGCACGAGGACTCCGTCCAGATTCGTCATACCCTTGTACATCCCATCGACGTACACCCAGCTGAGCGGTTCCGCCCTGACCACCACGACATAATCCGCAAACGCAGCGATACAAACGAGCGCCAGCAACAGAATCCAGGCTCGCCTCACAACCCTCACGCCCCTTCAAACGCGTTCTTCACCGCGAAAAGCACTTTCTGTCGATTAAATTCTACAATGGATCTCGCCAGTTTACCTTCCGCTCACCATCCCGTCGTGGCGTACCAGTCCACAACGTTGTCGACCTCGGCGAGCTCATCTTCCCTCCAGTATTCGACTGCGAGGACCAGCGGCACGTTGGATCTCACATCGACCACTCCAAAATTGCCAACCTCCGCAATATCTGTAAGATCTACGTAATCCACCGCGTAGGGTTCCAGGGTACCAGAAAGCACGTCCACCTCTTCACCCCGTTTGCCATCGTAAACGTAGATCTCAACGTTTGCCTGTACCTTGTTCGGGTTCATGATCGCAACCCACGTTGTCCAGGTGTCGAAATTCACGTAGTTCACCGCGTACCAGTAGTACTTCGCGTCACTGCTGATCGTGATCGGTTCTATCACGTGATCGATGGAAGTGAGTTTTTCATCGCCTGTGTACAGAGCCAGAACGTACAGCAGTTGGTCCGACTGCAGCATCGCGAGGCCCCACGATGTCGTGCTCGGAGTGACCGCGCTCGTCAGATCCAGGAACCACGTCTGGTACGGTGCGAGAGTTTGAATCTGCTGGAACAACCTTTTTCCATAGCTGTCGAAGAGCAGGAGCCTCAGACTCGCGTTCTCATCGCTCAGGTTGGTCACCATGATCGCGGTCTCTCTGTCGGGTGAACAGTCGTAGTAGAACGCGTAGTCGCTCGCGAACACTGCAACGGAGAGAACCAGAAAGAAGAGCATCAGCTTTTTCATACCTTTCGCCTCCCTCGGGTTAGTTCCATTATACCGCTTTTCGGACGATCCCACATCTTGAAAGGAATCAAAAATGGTGGTACAATAACAACGGCGATGGGAGGTCGTCTAAAGGTAGGACAGCGGACTCTGGATCCGCCGGTGGAGGTTCGAGTCCTCCCCTCCCAGCCAGAAAGCGATACGGGGCGGGACGCTGTGCCCGCCTTTTTTGTGGTCGTTGTATAATGTGGCGTGTGGAGGAGGCAGACCGATGGAGAAGAACACCGTGAGCGTTGATCAAAACGTTGTGACGTACGAATACCTGTTCAGCGAAGAAGAAAAACGCGCGGCGGAGTCTGTTGCGTTGAAGAGAATCGCGCGCGACGTCGAAGTGCCGGGTTTCAGGAAAGGAAAAGTCCCCGAGTTCATCGTTCGGGCGAGGTTTCCTGAAACGCTGAAGTCCGAAACGCTCGAGGAACTCATGAACCGTATCGCAGAAGATCTGAAGGACGAAGACCTCATTCTCCCCATCTATCCTGTAGACATCCAGCTGGACGAAAACAGCGCGAAGTTCGTCATAGAGGTTCACAGAAGACCCGCCGTTGAGCTGAAACCTTTCGAGGAGTTCGAACTGAAGAGAATCGATAAACCTTCAGTGCTGGCGAGGTACGTTGAAGAAAGGCTCAAAGAACTCCAGCAGGAGCACGCGATCGTCCAACCCAAGGACGGTCCCGCAGAGTACACGGACCTCGTTCGTGTGAAGCTCACGATCTCAACCGACGGCAAGGTGCTCGTGGACGGGAAAGAGACCGAGTACGTACTGCACGAGGATGACGATCGTCCCGTTGTGACGGAGCTCGTAGGTAAGAAGGTCGGCGATGTGGTCGAGTTCGACAAGACCTTCGAAGACGGCAAGACCTACCACTACAGGATAGAACTCCTTCAGGTGAACAGCAGGACCCTGCCGGACATCTCCGATGAGTTCGCCAGGACGGTGGGCTCGCAGTACGAAACGCTCCAGCAACTCAAAGAGGCGCTCGAAAAAGAGGGAAGCGAAATCTACGAAAGGGACATAAAGAGGTTCCTCCAAGGCCAGGCCATAGACACGCTGATCAGAACGAGCGAGCTCAAAATCTCAGACAAAACCCTCGAACGACTCGCGAAGCGCGCGCTCGAAAACATCAAATCCAACCGTGAGGAGTACGAAAGACTCTTGAAGGACTACGACAACGACGAACAGAAAGCCCTCGATGCCATGAAGCGTTATTATCTGAGCGAACTGAGAGCCGAGTACGCCATCGCGGAAGCCGTCGCGCAGAATGGTGTTGAGGTCAGCGACGAAGAAATCATGGCGCAGGCCGAAAAGCTCGCACCCGCATGGGGCATCTCGGTGGAGCGCGCGAAGGCGCTTCTGAGAAACAGAAAGGACATCTACGAAGAGGTTCGCTACGAGCTCATCAAGGAGAAACTCGCGGACAAAATTTTGGAGAAATGCAGGATCGTGGACGTGAAACCCGAGGAGGTGAACACGAATGAGTCTGGATCCAACAGCCCAGCTCATACCGATGGTGATTGAATCGACGGGGCGTTACGAGCGTGCCTACGACATATATTCTCGACTCCTGAAGGACCGGATCGTCTTCCTCGGCTATCCTATAGACGATCACACCGCGAACTTGGTGGTCGCGCAGTTGCTTTTCCTCGAAGCTGAAGATCCCGACAAAGACATCCATCTGTACATCAACAGCCCCGGAGGTTCGGTCACGGCCGGACTCGCGATCTATGACACGATGCAGTACGTCAAGTGCGACGTCGTGACCATATGCGTCGGTCAGGCAGCGTCCATGGCGGCCGTCCTGCTGGCGAGCGGCACGAAAGGGAAGCGTTTCGCACTTCCGAACGCCAGGATCATGCTGCACCAGCCCCTGGGTGGGGCGGAAGGACCGGTTAAGGACGTCGAGATCATCACGAAGGAACTGCTCAGGATAAAGAACCTCATCAACAAGATCCTCAGCGAGAAGACCGGCCAGCCCATAGAGCGTATCGAGAAGGACACCGACCGCGACTTCTTCATGGACGCGTACGAAGCCCTCCAGTACGGACTCATAGACAAGGTGATCGAGCCGAAGAGAAGGTGAGTTCTTTGAAACTCACCCCCATGATGCAGCAGTACATGGAGATAAAGTCCAAATACAAAGACGCGATCCTCCTGTTCCGTCTGGGCGATTTCTACGAAGCCTTCTTCGAAGATGCGAAGATCGTCTCCGAAAAACTCGACATCGTTCTCACGCAGCGACAGGGAGCACCTATGGCGGGTGTTCCTTACCACGCGTTGAACTCGTATTTGAAGAGACTCGTTCAGCTCGGCTACAAGGTCGCCATATGTGACCAGATGGAAGATCCCGCAACCGCGAAGGGTCTGGTGCGCAGAGAGGTCACCAGGATCGTCACACCGGGAACTCTGCTCGAGGAGGAACTCCTCGAAGGAAGTTCGAACAATTACCTCGTTGTGGTTTGCAGGCAGAACGGGTCCTACATCGCCGCGGGCGCGGACGTCTCTACTGCTGAGACCTTCTGGACCTCCACGAAGGATCTGGACGAACTGTGCGATCTTTTGAGGTCGATAGGTACGAGCCAGGTGCTCTACGAACCATCGTTGAGGAAGGAACTCGAGGGAAAGTTCGCGGAGAACGTCGTGCTCGAACCTCTGCAGGACTGGCACCTGAACCCTTCGAACGCGGACCAGGATATAGCACAGGCGTTCTCAATCGCCATAGTCGATCATCTGGAGCTTTCGGAAGGGAAACTCGCCTTCGCCGCGCTGGTCAGGTACATCCGTTACACCCTCATGTCCGAGCGGATCTTTCTCAAGCCTCCGAAGGCTCTCAGATCGAACGAATACGTCTTCCTCGACGCCACGACGGTGGAACAGCTCGGACTCGTTGCGAAGAACGGCCAGGCGAGCCTGTACGACGTGCTGAACTTCACGAAAACTTCCATGGGGGCTCGTCTCTTGAAACAGTGGTTGCTCCAGCCTCTCAGAGACAGACAGAAGATAGAGTGGAGATTGGACAGAGTCGAAGCGCTGGTGAAAGATCAGCTCTTGCTCAACGAACTGAGAGAATACCTCGCCTCCGTGAAGGACCTTCAGAGGATTCTGAGCCGACTCGAGTACAACAAAACCAGTGTGAAGGACTTGCTGCACGTCAGATCAACCTTGGCCGTGGCCCCGTCGATCAGAGACGCGTTGCGGACAAACGAAGCGTTCGAACCGATGTGGGACATGGACTGTCTGGAAGATCTCCACGACGAGCTGGGCAGGGCACTCGAAGAGGAACCTTCTGTCAACGTTGGAGAGGGAAAGGTCATCAGAACAGGTTACGATCGGGAACTCGACGAGCTGAAGAGTCTGGTCTTCAACGCCGAAGACTTTCTGAGGCAGATAGAGCAGAGGGAGAGGATTCGAACCGGCATAAGCAATCTGCGCATCGGCTACAACGAGGTGTTCGGATACTACATAGAGATCACCAAGTCGAACCTGTCGAGGGTGCCGAAAGACTACGTTAGGAAACAGACGCTCGTCAACTGCGAGCGGTTCGTCACCGAAGAACTGAAGCAACTCGAGGAAAGGATACTCTCCGCGAAGGAGAAACTGGAAAAGAGAGAAAAGGAACTGTTCGAAGGACTCTGTTTGAAAGTCAAAGAGAATTCTCCACGCCTTGCACACCTCGCCGACGTTCTCGCCGCACTCGACGTGCTGTGCTCGCTCGCCATGGCGGCCGTTCGGTACAACTACGTCAGGCCCGTCTTTTCGGACGGCAAACTGATCCTCAGAGAATCGAGACATCCCATCGTCGAGAGGAAGGTGGAGAATTTCGTTCCCAACGATTTAGAACTGGACGAAAAAAATTCCTTCGTGATCCTGACAGGACCGAACATGAGCGGAAAGTCGACCTTCATCAGGCAGATAGGTCTGATCGCGGTCATGGCACAGATGGGCAGTTTCGTGCCCGCGAAGGAAGCTGTGCTGCCCATCTTCGACAGGGTCTTCGCGAAGATGGGTGTGCGCGACGACGTTGTGGCTGGAAGGAGCACGTTCTTGACGGAGATGAACGAGGTGGCGAAGATCGTCTACCACGCAACGAAAGACAGTTTAGTTTTGCTCGACGAGGTGGGCAGGGGTACGAGCACCTTCGACGGCATCAGCATCGCGTGGGCGGTGAGCGAGTACGTACACAACAGGATCGGATGCAAGTGCATCTTCGCAACGCACTTCACCGAGCTGACGGAGTTGGCGAACCTCTACGAAGGCATCCTGAACAAGACCATCCAGGTCATGGAGGAAGGCGGTTCGATCGTGTTTCTGCACAGGGTGATCGACGGGGTGGCGGACAAAATCTACGGTATCGAAGTCGCGCGCATAGCCGGTCTTCCTCAGGAGATCGTCGACAGGGCCCGCGAGGTTTTGGAAACCATATCGGAAAAGAGTGAACTGGAAAGCAGGCTCCGCGTCGTTTCGAGTGAGAGGTTGAGAAGGATCAAAAGGAGGAAGATCCATCCAGATCAATCCACGCTGTGGTGATTTTCCGTTCCTCCACCTCACCCACAGGAAAGCAGATGCGGACAGCTTCGCGAGTGCGTACTGGGGCTACGCACTCTTCGGTGGGGGTATCTACGTGGACGAACCGGACCTGACGGTCCGGAAACTGATGAACCTTCTCTCCGTCGAGAACCGCTTTCCGCCCCAGATACATCTGTTCTTCGTTTACGACACCTCAGAACCCGATCAAGTTCCATTCCGCGTACATCACTACTGCATCTTCGATCACCACATCAACTCCTGTGAGGAGTTCGTCAGGAACGCGTTCTATTCCCACATCAGACCGAGGAGCGTCAACGTGCTCAATCTGTACGATCTTGTGGGCGAACTTCCAGAGGATGTACTCTTCTGCTTCGCCGTCGCGCTGGTGAGCGAGACTGCGTTCTTAAGGACTGCGTGTTCCGAAGATTTGATGTACCTCTCCAAGTTCCTCGGCGGTCACGTGCTCGAGGACGTCTTCGAACTGATCCTCGAAGGCAGGGTGAAAGATCAGGAAGGTTTTCTCAGGAGGCTTTCGAAGATACAGATCGTGGACGATGGTGTGCGAATAGGGATCGTCGAGTGCGCGGACGACGATGAATTTCTGTGCGCCGCAGACGTGGCGATGTACCCGCTGTCTCTGTCCGTTCTCATCGGCAGGATGCCCTGGGGGGTATGGGTGTACTGCAAGAAAAAGCTCGTTCAAAAAGTCTACGCCGCGCTCGGGCAGTTCAAGAAACGAAAGGCGGGAAGGATATACGAAACGAAAGACGTCGAGACAGTATTAAGGGCGATTCTCGAAAAGTTTAAGAACAGTTAACACCAGGCAACCTTTCCGATGCTTCCTCGGTCCAAGCAAGTGAGGGACCGTTTGTGGTACAATGTGTTTTGGAAGCATGCTCGATGCCTATAACATAGTTTCTGAGTCCGCACACCGTGGAGGGTCAACCTTGACGAGAGAAGAACTCATTCAGATTTTGACAGAGCGTGTACAAAAATGTACGGCGTGCCAGCTGGCTCAGGGCAGGACCAACGTGGTCGTCGGTGAGGGCAGTCTCTACGCGCCGATCATGTTCGTGGGTGAAGGACCGGGCGAAGAAGAGGACAAAACGGGTCGCCCCTTCGTCGGCAAGGCCGGGCAGCTGCTCACGAAGATTCTCGAATCGGTTCAGCTGAGCCGCGAAGATGTCTACATATGCAACGTCGTCAAGTGCAGACCTCCCAACAACAGGGTCCCCACGGCCCAGGAGCAGAAGGCGTGTGGACATTTTCTGTACGCGCAGATCATGATCGTCGATCCAGCGATCATCGTTCCACTCGGAAGCACGGCACTCTCGTTCTTTTTGAACCAGAACGTTTCGATCACGGACTATCGAGGCAAGGAGATCGAGTGGAAAGGCGGAAAGAAACTCTTCCCGATGTTCCATCCGAGTTACCTTCTGAGGAACCCATCGAAGGAGAAAGGTTCGCCGAAGGATCTGACGTGGCAGGACATCAAGAAGGTACGCAAATTCTATGACGAACTGAAAGGGAGGTATCGCGATGCCCAGGGGTAGGAAGAAGATTTTGACACCCGCTCTCGAGGATTACTTGACCGTGATCTACGAAATCCAGCAGAAGCAACCGGCGGCGAGGATCAGCACGATCGCCAGAAAGGTTGGTGTGAGTCTTCCGAGCGTCACGAACGCTGTCAGACGTTTGGCTGATCTCGGCTACGTGGAGTACGAAAAGTACGGTTTGATCGTGTTGACTCCACGCGGTAAGAGAAAAGCCCAGAGCCTCTTCACGATGCAGAAACGCATCAAGAACTTCTTTCATTACGTGCTCGGCATCTCTGTGGACATATCCGAGAAACTCGCGAGGCATTTGTCTCACTACCTCACAGCGAGAACTCGCGAAAGGATAAAAGAGTTCTACAAGCTCGTCATCGATTTCAAAGAGGACCAGGCGAAGGAGCTGAGGAAATTCATCGAGGAGAGCCGCAAACTCGTCAACGTCG